>JAFURY010000086.1 GCA_017480795.1 Succinivibrionaceae bacterium | reverse complement strand
GAGAGATGGCATATTGAAGAGCAAGGAGGTTATGAACTCTCAAGGCTTTTCCGACCTTGAACTGAAAACCCGGCAGACCAAGCTGGTGATAGAGTTCAAGCGCATAGCCGAGGCCGGAGGAGAGGATGACGTCATTGAAAAAGCCTTCACGCAGATGAGAACCCGCCATTACGGAGAGACCACCGAGCCTCAGAAGCTCATTCGCGCGGCGATGGTCATTTCCACCGGGCAAAGACGCCTTGTGGCATGGCGAGTCATGTCCGAGCAGTCGGAAACATAATCAGACATCAGTCGGCTGTCTGATTTTGCCTCGCAAAAGCCGAACCGGAAATTTGGATTCTCTTTCCTGACATTTTCAAATTCGCGGATGCGGCACGGATGCGGCTTGATGTCTCGCTGGTCTCAATAACGGTTTTACCCATGCTCAGAGAATCGTCAGAAACGCATCCTGTCGGAGGCTGTGGGCGAGGTTTGGATTGCCTGCCGAATCAAAAGACAGGCAGCGCGTGGGAATCGGACAGCGACGGATGTCTTTGCCACCAGTCTGAATTGGACGGATCGTAAAGCTTGGCATTATGGATTGATAAAATGGCTTTGGATGAACAGACAGATTTGAAAAAAGCGGTGAATTTTGTTCTTGTACTGGTTGCCAAAAGGGAATACAGCGAGTCTCAGATCCGCCAGAAACTTTCAGCGCGTTACAGTCCCGAGGTGGCTGGCGCCGCCATGGATTACTGCGTAAGTCACGAATATGTAAGCGATCTCCGTTATGCTCAGAGCTACATCCGTTCCAGGATCCGCAGCAGCTACGGCTGGGAGCGCATCCGTTACGAACTTGCCCAAAAAGGCGTAGCCCGGGAGCTGGCGGAGGAGTGCCGCGACCGGATCCTTGCGGATCTGGACTGCGATTTTGAGCAGATTTGCGCCGAGTATATGCAGCGCCGCTTCGGGACGGCCGATCTGAAGGATCGGCAGGTAAAACTCAAAATTATGCGTCACATGGCTGCCAGAGGCTTCGGACGAGAAGAGATTTCCTGCGGACTGGCCCGGCTGGGCGCCGGATGAACTGACAGGGATCTTGTGATAGAATAGGTCACTTGAAAAAGCGTCCGCTATGGTTGAATGTCAGAGAAAACGCTCTGATCTCGGCGGATGCAGTCTGTTTGTTTTTTACCTTTGGAGGGTCATATTTTTCAGAATATGACTAGCTATCCCATGACAATGACAACCTCGGAGATCAGAACCGCCTTTCTGGAATTCTTCCGATCCAAGGGACATCAGGTGGTGGAGTCCAGCTCTCTGGTTCCCCATAACGATAAGACTCTGCTGTTTACCAATGCGGGCATGAACCAGTTCAAGGATGTCTTCCTTGGCAAGGAGACCCGTTCCTACACTCGCGCTACCACCGCCCAGAAATGCGTGCGGGCCGGCGGCAAGCACAACGATTTGGACAATGTGGGCTATACCGCCCGCCATCACACCTTCTTTGAAATGCTGGGCAACTTCAGCTTCGGCGACTATTTCAAGAAGGAGGTAATTCCCTTCGCCTGGGAGTTTCTGACCCAGGTCATCAAGCTTCCTGCCGACCGTCTGACGGTTACGGTTTATCAGGAGGACGACGAGGCCTACGGGATCTGGCGGGATGTGGTGGGTCTTCCCGAGGAAAGAATCATCCGTATCGGCGACAACAAGGGCGCCCGTTACGCCTCCGACAATTTCTGGCAGATGGGCGATACCGGCCCCTGCGGTCCCTGCACGGAAATCTTCTACGATCACGGCGACGACATCTGGGGAGGTCCTCCGGGATCCGCCGAGGAGGACGGGGATCGCTACATCGAGATCTGGAATATCGTGTTCATGCAGTTCAACCGTCTGTCGGACGGCACCATGGAAAAGCTGCCGAAGCCTTCCGTGGACACCGGCATGGGACTTGAGCGTATCGCCGCGGTGCTGCAGGGCGTTCACAACAACTACGACATCGATCTGTTCAGGGATCTTACGGGGTTCATCGCCCAGCTGCTGAACGTCTCCGACAGAGCCGACAAGTCGCTGAGAGTCATCGCCGATCATATCCGTTCCTGCTCCTTCCTGATTGCCGACGGCGTCATGCCGTCAAACGACGGCCGGGGCTACGTGCTCAGACGTATCATCAGACGCGCGGTGCGTCACGGCAGAATGCTGGGCGCCAGGGATGTGTTCTTCTGCAGAATCGTGTCGAAACTGGTTGAGCTGATGGGAGATTCCTATCCCGAGCTGAAGCAGCAGCAGGTAGTGATAGAAAAGGTCCTGAGAGTGGAAGAGGAGCAGTTCGCCAAGACTCTTGATCGGGGGCTTGCCCTGCTGGAGGACAACCTCAAGACCCTGGGCGACAGCAGGGTGCTGCCGGGAGAGACGGTGTTCAAGCTTTACGACACCTACGGATTCCCGGCCGATCTTACCGCGGACGTCATTCGCGACCGGGGCTACAGCATCGACACCAATGGCTTTGATCAGTGCATGGAGCGTCAGAAGACCAGAGCCAAGGAAAATTCCAACTTCAAGGTGGATTACAACCGCCAGCTTTCCTGCCGCACCTCTTCCGAGTTTGCCGGCTATGACGGTCTGACCGTCGGTGCGCGCGTCACCGAAATGTTCGATGATCAGGGCGGCGCGACACAAACTCTCGCCCAGGGCGACGACGGCCTGGTGGTGCTGGATCGCACCTCCTTCTACGGCGAGAAGGGCGGCCAGGTGGGCGATCGGGGCGTGCTCAGATCGGCTGACGGCTCCGTGTTCCAGGTTACCGACACCCGCATTGCGGGCAACGCCATCGCCCATGTGGGACGCGTGGTTTCCGGATCCCTCGCCGTCGGAGCCGAGGTCAGCGCGGAGGTTGACGGCGCCCGTCGCAGAAGCATCGCCGCTCATCACTCGGCCACCCATCTGCTGCAGGCGGCTCTGAGAGCGGTGGTGGGCGATCATGTGGCTCAGAAGGGCTCCTTTGTCACCGATGATAGGCTGCGTTTCGACTTCTCCCATTTCGAGGCGGTAAAGCCGGAGCAGCAGGCCCTGGTGGAACGCATGGTCAATGCCGAAATCTGCGCCAATCACGAGATTGTTACCAGGATCATGAGTCTTGAGGATGCCCGCGCCACCTGCGCCATGGCTCTGTTTGACGAGAAGTACGACGATCAGGTCAGAGTCGTTTCCATGGGAGACTTCTCCATGGAGCTCTGCGGCGGCACGCATGCCGCCCGCACCGGCGATATCGGCTCCTTCCGCATTGTCAGCGAAGGCGGCATCGCATCTGGCGTAAGACGTATCGAGGCGGTTGCCGGCGCCGCCGCCTCCGCCTACTCCCTGGAGCAGGGCGCCGAGATTCATGCTCTGTCCCGTCTGATCAAGGGCGACGGCACCGTGACCGAAAAGGTGCAGGGACTGCTTGATCGCGAAAAGCTGCTTGAGCGGGAAATTTCCCAGCTGCGGGAGAAGATCGCCTCCTCCATGGCCTCCGGACTTCTGGACGACGTGGTCACCATCAACGGAGTCAAGGTGATCGCCGCCGAGCTTAAGGGCATCGGCGACAAGGAACTGAGAAACATGCTGGACGATCTCAAGAACCGTATCGGCTCCGGCATTGTGGTGCTGGGAACCGCGGTGGCCGAGGATCGGGTCAGCCTGATTGCCGGAGTGACATCTGATCTGGTCAATCGGATCAAGGCCGGCGAACTGGTGTCGATGGTTGCTTCCTACGTGGGAGGCAAGGGCGGCGGTCGTCCGGATCTCGCCCGCGCCGGCGGCACCAGTCCGGAAAACCTTGCCAAAGCCCTGGCCGCGGTTTCGCCGTGGCTTGAGGAACGGCTCTAAGCGGAGTCAGCGCAGGCTTTAGTCTTGCATCAGGCCGGCTGCCAGAGATTTTTTGGTCAGCCGGCTTTGTTTTATGAGCGTCCGGGCCTGCCGAAAGCGGCGGTCCGGCGGAGATTTTGACGAACGGATTCAGAAATTTCAGGGGGAACCTATGAGCGACCAGAACGGCGCCGGAAGAAAAGACGATTGCGGGTGCGGCTGCGGATGCGGCTGTGGCGGAGGAAAAAAGAAGGGCGCAGGCAGAGTCTATCGGATCTTTGCTCTGACGGCTTTTGCGGCACTGGCGGGACTGGCCGGATTTTCGGTGTGGCACGGCAAAAACGTGCTTAATCCGGTGCTTCATTCCCCGGATGACATCACCGACGATCTGGTTCAGCGGATCATCAGGAACGATCTCAAGTCTCTGACGCTGGACTACGACTTCACCAGATGCCCCGGTGCCAATATGAGCGAAGACGAAAAGGATTACAAAAAGGAGCAGGAAAAAAGAAATCCGTTCTGGCAGGCCAACGCCAGGACGCCTCTTGAGAACATCTCCTTCGAGATAAGGTTCACCTCCGACGTTCATTCCATAGCCTGCGCCTTCCGGGAATTCGGCATGCTAAAATCCGTAAATGTGAAGGACACCTCCGGCATCTCGGACATGACCAAGGTGTTTTACCGTTCGCCGAAGTTCAATCAGAACATCTCGCGCTGGAACACCTCCAATGTCAGTTCCATGAAAGGCATGTTTCTGGGGGCCTCGGCCTTCAATCAGCCTATCGGCAGCTGGGACACCTCCAGGGTCACATCCATGGAGGGCATGTTCCGGGAGGCCAAGGCCTTCAATCAGAGCATTGAAGCCTGGGATACATCCAAAGTGACCAGCATGCGGGAAATGTTCTTCCGGGCTGTCGCCTTCAATCAGCCGCTAGAGAAATGGAACGTGTCAAAGGTGACCGACATGCGCATGATGTTCGCCGGCGCCAGATCCTTTAACCAGCCTCTTGCCGCTTGGGACACCTCGGCGGTGGACAATATGGCCGGCATGTTCTGGGAGGCTTCCTCCTTCAATCAGCCGCTGGAGGGGTGGAACACCTCGGCGGTTACGGACATGGCCATAATGTTCAGCTCCACCGCAGTCTTCAATCAGCCGCTTGGGAAATGGGACACCTCGAAGGTCGCCAGCATGGCCGCCATGTTCTACGAGGCAAGTGCCTTCAATCAGCCGCTTGCCGCCTGGAACACCTCGAACGTGCGGGATATGAAAACCATGTTCACCGGAGCGGTGAGATTCAATCAGCCGATTGAGGCCTGGGATACCTCCCGGGTCGGAGACATGGCGATGATGTTCCAGGGTGCGGTATCCTTCAATCAGCCGCTGGCGAAATGGAACGTGTCGAAGGTCGTCAGCGTCAACGGCATGTTCAAGGACGCCAAAGCCTTCAATCAGTCCGTGGAGAACTGGGATCTGTCATCGGTGAAGGATGCGGGAGAAATGTTCTCAGGCGCCGATGCCTACGCCTGGCCGAAACCGAAACTGCCGTAAGACCGTCTCGCCGGCGATCAGTTCCTGTCCGGCCTGTCATCAGGTGTTCCTGCATTTGCAGGTTTCGGATGTTCGTCTGGACTGATCCGAACCGACAAAACGGTCGGATCCGCCACTTGAGAACCAGCTGCCGGCTGAATGACAGAAACGATCCTGCGAAGAGATCCTTTTCCTGCACAGTCTGATCACCGGAGCAGCGACAGAAGCGGGGTTGATGCCGGCTAAGGGATTCTTTGCCTGCCGGTATCGGGTGGGCAGTCATTCCATCGAGTTTGCCTTGGTTGAATTCCGGTCGCATAGGCTGTTGTGGCGCCATGCGGCGAGGCGCGGACAGATCTTCGCGTTTTGCAGCGGAATTCTGAAATTCTAGTTCTGAGTCCTTGCGGGGCTTGACTTAAGCTCGCATCGGACTTTTTATTTCGCTGGTGCGAACGGTGCGAAAACTCGGTCAGAGAGTGGCTTATGGCACCTGTGCCGAGGTTCGTACAGGCTTTCTCGTTTTGCGGCGGAATCCGGAAATTCTGGTCCTGAAGCCTTGCGCGACAACGCTTCAGCCATCATCGGATTTTTTATTTCGTTGGTGCGAACTGGTGCGAACGGTGCGAAAGTCTGGACAGAGAGTGGCTTATGGCCCTGGAGCCGGGGTTCGCACGACTTTCACGTTTTGCAGCCGAATCAGGAAATTCTGGTCCTGAGGCCTTGCGCGACAATGCTTCAGCCATCATCGGATTTTTTATTTCGTTGGTGCGAACAATCGGTTGGCGTTTGCGCGTCATAAGCGGATTTGCCAGCGAAAGTTGTTGTTTTGATGAAATTCGCTTGAAATAGTTTGCTTTGCTTGTGAAATTCATTGGAATAATTTTGTCTGTTCTGTGATATTCGCTTGAACATATCAGCCTTTTTTGCAAAACTTGTTCTGAAAACTGATGCGTTCGTCAATTTTGTCCTTGAGAAATTCCTTGTTGTTTCTGGAAAATGCTCGTGCTGGAGAGAAAAATCGAAAGATATTTCCAGGAGTGGAAAAATCAGCCTGGACACAAGCCTCTCATCGTCAAAGGCTGCCGGCAATGCGGCAAAACCTTTTCTGTGCTGAAGTTTGCCAGAGAAACCTATGACAGCGTAGTTTACGTCAATTTTGTTGATAACAGCGAATGCGTCTCCGCCTTTTCCGGAAAACTGGATGTTGACAGCATCCTGCTTATGCTTTCGGCGCTTCTTCCTTCGCCTGTAGTTTTTGCTCCTGGCAAAACGGTTTTTGTTTTTGACGAAATTCAGGAATGTCCAGATGCACGCACCGCTCTCAAGTTTTTCTGCATAGACGGAAGATTCGACGTGATCTGCATCAGCTCTATCCTCGGGGGCGGCTGGTACAGGCGGCAGCCAGTTTCAATCCCGGTGGGGTATGAAACGTTTCATACCATGCATCCCCTCGATTTCGAGGAGTTTCTTTGGGCTCACGGCATTGGGCCGCAACATGTGACATTGCTTGAAACGGCTATGGATACCGAAAGTCCCGTGCCGGAAGCGTTGCACCTGCGCATGCGCATGCGCGAACTTCTTCTCCTCTACACAATAACCGGCGGCATGCCGGAGGCGGTGCAGAGCCTGTTGCAGACCAAAAACCTTTCGCGGGTGCTGAGATTCATCGGGGTATAGTTGGTGCTTATATTTACGACATTAGCAACATGCGGGCACTGAGAACAATGCTCTTATCAGGGAGTGTTTCCTGTCGCTGCCTAGGAATCTTGACCGCGGTAACAAAAAGTTTCAGTACGCTCTTGTGCGCAGAGGCGGAACCGCCGCTCGCTTTTCCGGTTGCCTGCAATGGCTGGAGGAGGCCGGGATCATCGTGCGCTGTCATAATGTTGCAATTCCGGAGCTACCCTTGGACGTAAATGCCATGCCGGACAAATTCAAAGTGTACATTCGCGATACCGGACTTTTCGTAAGTATGCTGGAGGACGGCGCGCAGGCTGACATTCTGCGGGGCAATCTCATAGGCTGCAGTGGTGCCATTATGGAGAATCTCGCTGCGGATATCCTCTCCAAGGTGGATCGCAAGCTGTACTACTTCCACAGGAATTCGGGACTTGAAATCGATTATGTGCTGCGCTATCGCGGAGAGTTCCACCTGATGGAAGTCAAGGCAACCACCGGCGATGCGAAAGGTGTCAGAACCGTGCTTGCCGACAGGGAAAAATATCATGTGGTCGGCGCACTGAAATTCGGAGATTTCAAAGTGGGGCGGAACGGAAGAATTTTAAACTTGCCGTAGTGCATGATGTTTTGCTGAAAAAAGACTGATGCCCGGGAGCAGGCTGATGTGCGTATGTTTGCGGATCTGTGGCCGGCTGATTGTAAGTGATGTCTTTTAGTGAATCCCACTGCCAATCCATGTGTGATTTGTCAGCGGAGCGCCGGTTGCTATAGACGCCGAACAGATCCGGGTTTCATCCAAGGCGGACACTTTGTTCAGATCCGAAGTTTTATCCAAGGCGGACATATTGTTCAGATCGGGTGTTTTGCGACTTCAAGTGACAGAGGTGGCATACGATAACTAGAATTAAGGCGTATAATAACCTTGAACTGATGAATGTCTGACCAGGAATTATAGCTGTGGATCCTTTATGCCAAAGTTTTGAGACAAATTCCTTTAACTGATCTGCTGAGGAAAAGTCATAACAGGCCAGATTGACATTTAATTTGGCGCCATGCCAACTTCGTAAGAGAACGATTATGACCAATGAATTCGATGCGTTATGGGATGACAATCCTGTTGATATAACCAATGAGGCCAATTTCATCTGGAGTATCGCCAACAAGCTCCGGGGCGTGTACATGCCTGACAAGTACGGCGATGTCATCATCCCGATGACCATTATCAGACGTCTTGAATGCGCTCTTGAAGCCTCCAAGGTCAAGGTTCTGACCCTGTTCAAAGCAGATCCGGGAGTCCCTGAAAAACTCCTGACGCGAACATCAGGTTTTCAGTTCTACAACACCAGCGAATTCAGTCTGAAGGAACTGGTCAACGATCCTGATCATATCGAGACGAACTTCATATCCTACATCAACGGTTTTTCCAGCAATGTGCAGCAGCTGTTGAATGCCGAGGACTGTCTCAATATGAGTTCCCACATCAAGACCATGAACAGGGGTGGCTGTCTGTACACGGTTGTAAAGGCTTTCTCCGAGCTTGATCTGTCGCCAAAGACCTACGACAGCATCAAAATGGGATACATATTTGAAAATCTCATCGGCAGGTTCTTCGAGAACGTGGATGCCGGCCAGTACTACACCGGCCGCGACATCATCAAACTGTGCGTGTCTCTGCTGATCTCCGAGGGTGCGGACGATCTGGGAGGCGTCGGCAAGGTCATTACCGTCTGCGACCAGGCCTGCGGAACCGGCGGCATGCTTTCCACCGCATACAATTATCTGAAGCACTACTACCCGGATTCGGATGTTCGTCTTTTTGGCCAGGAGCTGAACGGTGTTTCCCATGCCATAGGTCTTGCCGAAATGCTCATTAAAGGGCAGAGAGCGGATAACTTCCGTCATGTCGATACCTTCAAGGAAGACTGCTTTGCAGGCATCAAGATGCGGTTTGTTCTGGAAAACCCACCTTTCGGCACGCCGTGGGGCGGCAAGGATGCGAAGGAAGGTCAGGAGGCAGCCGTAAATGAAGAATTCAAAAGAGGCAAGAACGGACGCTGGGGAGCAGGTCTTCCGGGAACCGGTGATGCACAGCTTTTGTTCATTCAGTCAGCACTAAACAAGCTTGATGACAATTATGGCAGAGCGGCAATCATTGAAAACGGCTCTCCTTTGTTTACCGGCGGCACATCTTCGGGGGAATCCCAGATCAGAAGATACCTTCTTGAAAACGATCTTCTGGAAGCGATCGTTCAGATGCCTACCGATCTGTTCTACAACACCGGCATTTCAACCTACATCTGGATCCTGTCCAAAAACAAGAGAGCGGAAAGAAAAGGCAAGATCCAGCTGATTGACGCTTCAGGCATTTGCCACAAGCTTCGCAAGCCGCTGGGCAACAAAAAGAACGAGTTCTCGCCTGAAGATCGCGCCCGGATATCAAAGCTCTATGCCGACTTCAAGGAAAATGAACTGGTAAAAATCTTCGACAATACTGAGTTTATCTACAAGGAATACGCGGTGATGCAGCCTCTGCAGAGAAGCTACAGCATTACCGAAGACAGCATTGAGAACATGCTGCAGAACGGCGCCCTGAATTCCTTATGGGATGAGGCAAAGGTGGCGGAATTTGAGGAGCTGGGCACTGCGATATCCGCAAAGGACCGAAAGAAGTATGATGAGTTTCAGGCCACCAAGCCTCTGTATGACGCCATACTCGAAGCTCTCGGTTCGTCAAAATCCGATAAAAAATGGCTGTCGCAGGAGCAGTTTGAACCTGTTCTGAAGAACGTCCTGTCAGGTCTTGATATCGACAGGAAAGTCATGGATAAGATCATGGACGGTCTGTCGGCAATGGACAAGACAGCAGAAATCCAGAAGGACAAGAATGGCAACATCATCTATGACAAGGAAACGAAGGACACCGAAATCGTAAAATTTGATGAAGATATCGAGGACTACATGGCAAGAGAAGTTTTACCGCATGTCCCCGATGCAAAATGGTTCTGGGAAGAAAACCTGTCAGCAAAGAAGCCTGTGATCAAGGTTGGGGCGGAGATTCCATTTACGCGTTACTTCTACAAGTATCAGCATCCTACCCCATCAAAAGAGCTGGCGGCCAAGTTTGTAGAACTTGAAAAATCTGTCAGCTCTCGTATTGCCAGCCTGTTCGGAGGTAAGTAGCTATGAGAGAGATGAAGGATAGTGGGATTGAGTGGATTGGGAAAATTCCGAAAGAGTGGGAAATTCACCCTTTGTATTATTATTTTAACGAAAGAAAAAATCGTAATTTTGATTTAAGAGAGCGTAATTTACTATCTCTAAGCTATGGCAATATTATAAGAAAAGACATTAATACTGCAGGTGGATTGTTACCGGCGAGCTTTAATACTTATAATATTGTTAATAATCTAGATATCATAATTAGACCTACAGATCTACAAAATGATAAAAGAAGTTTAAGAACCGGGTTGGTAAAAGATGAAACTGGAATAATTACGTCTGCCTACATAGCCTTAAAACCTCGTGATGGTATCTTTTCTAACTATTTTCATTACTTGTTGCTTTCATATGATGTGATGAAGGTTTTTTACAATATGGGAAATGGCGTTAGACAGGGACTTAATTATAGCGAGTTTTCGAAACTAATGATGATTGCTCCCTCTCTAGATGAACAACGTCAAATAGCCGATTTCCTCGACCAGAAATGCTCCGAAATCGAGGCTCTCACCAAAGATATTCAGACCCAGATTGAAATTCTGGAAGAGTACAAAAAGTCCGTCATTACCGAGGCGGTGACCAAAGGCCTGGATCCTAATGTTGAAATGAAGGATAGCGGAATTCAATGGGTAGACAAAATACCTGCCAATTGGAAAGTAAACAAAATTAAATACATATCTAATTCTATTTTTAAAGGACAGGGTATAAAAAAAGAAAATGTTGATATAAATGGGGATATTCAATGTGTTAGGTACGGAGAAATTTACTCAAAATATTCTAATTCATTTAACCAATGCTTTTCATTCGTTAACTCGAATAACCTATCTCGCAAGCAGCCATTTATAAAAAATGGAGACATTATTTTTGCGATAACCGGTGAGCTAATAGAAGAAATTGGGAAAAATGTCCTTTACACTGGGGAACTCGATTGTGCCGTAGGCGGCGATATAGTTGTTGTCCGAATTGATGAAGATAGAAGATTTGTAAATTACGCACTAAACAGTAGTTATTGCCAAAACCAAAAATCTTGCAATAAATTTAAGTTAAAGGTAGTACATATATCTGCCTTTGAAATTGGAAACATACTTGTACTGATTCCTCCACTAAATATTCAAAAAGCCATCTCAGATTTTCTCGATCTGAAATGTGCTGAAATCGATACGACCATTTCCGAAAAACGGCAACAACTTGAAACCCTCGCTGAATACAAAAAATCCCTGATTTACGAGTACGTAACCGGAAAGAAGGAGATTGCTTAGCATGGTTAACAAAATCCTTAATGAGCGATACGACTTTCAAAAGCAGTTTCTAGATCACCTCGCATCCAACGGCTATGAAATCTACAAACAGGATGCCGTCTTTAAGGAAAAGTTTCCTTATGAGGCCATAGAAAGAAAGGCGCTGATGCGCTTCCTCAGAGCAACCCAGCAGGAAACGCTGGATAAGCTTGAGAAGATTTACCGCGGTGCTCTTGAGGATACCATCGTAAGCGCTATCAACACGGAGGAGTCCAAGGTCAAAGGCAGCAGACTGCAGGTTCTCAAAAACGGTATCGAGCTTGCCAACTATCATCTGGACCTGCTCTACACCAAACCGGAAACCACGTTTAATCCTGAAGCCTCCCGACTTTACCAGCAGAATATCTTCTCTGTTTCCGAGGAGGTTTATGCCACCGACAATCATAACAGCAATGAATCCGGCGAACGTATCGACCTTGTGATTTTCCTCAACGGTTTAGCCATTATTGTCTTTGAACTTAAGAGCAATTCATCAGGGCAGAGCTACCGGGACGCCATTAAGCAGTTCCGTGAAGATCGCAACCCCAAGCTGAAACTTTTCAGATGGAAATCCGGCGCCCTTGTCTTCTTTGCCATGGATGACCAGGAAGTCTATATGACCACCAAAATCGAGGGGCATGACACCTTCTTCCTGCCGTTCAACATTGGAAAGGGTGAAGGCGTTAATACCGGCGCAGGCAATCCTATACCGGACAATGGCGATTTGGCGGTTCACTACATGTGGGATGATATACTGCAAAAGGACTTTCTGATTGAAGTTCTGTACAAGTTCATGTTCATCCAGGTGATCGAAAAGAAAGACTATGAAACCGGAAAAATGAAACGCTCCGAGACGGTAATCTTCCCGCGATATCATCAGCTCGATGCTGTCAGGAAACTGCTGGCTGACGTCAGGATAAACAGAACAACGCAGAACTATCTGATACAGCACAGCGCCGGCAGCGGAAAAACCAATACCATAGCCTGGCTTTCACACCGGCTGGCATCAATCCATGATGACGATAACAAGGTTGTATACGACAACATAATCATCTGTACAGATCGGGTTGTTGTGGACAGACAGCTGCAGCAGGCGGTAATGAGCCTTGAGCATAAATCCGGCATGATCAAGGTTATGGATGACAAATGCACCTCCGCGGATCTTAAAACAGCTCTTCAGGGCAATACCAAGATCATCGGCACCACCATTCAGAAGTTTCCGTACATAGTGGATCAGGTGTCCAATCTGGCCAGCAAGAATTTTGCCGTGATCATCGACGAGGCCCATTCCTCCACCGCCGGAAAGAACATGCTGGCCATAGCCGGCTCCCTGGGCAGCGGCGACAGAAGCGAAATGGTCGGTTTCGACTCGGCGCGGCTGATTGAAAACGAGCTCATGACTCACGGCAAACGCCCCAACGTTTCCTTCTTCGCCTTCACCGCCACGCCGAAGAACACCACTCTCCAGCTCTTCGGGCGCGATTCGGCCGTCAGCGGCAAAACTCAGAAGTCAGCCTTTCATCTCTATTCCATGAAGCAGGCCATCGAGGAGGGTTTCATCCTTGACGTGCTGCAGAACTACATCACCTACAAAACCTTCTATGAGCTGAACAAGACCATCGAGGACGATCCGGTTCTGAAAACCAACAAGGCCAGAAGGCAGATCGCCAGATTCGTGCAGCTGCACGAGACCAACATCGCCCAGCGGATCGAGATCATCGTCGAGCATTTCAGAAACACCGTAATGCACGAGCTGGGCGGTCAGGCCAAGGCCATGGTGGTGACGGAATCCCGAGAGGGCGCCGTGCGCTATCACAAGGCTCTGGCCGATTACGTCAGCCAGAAGGGCTACAGCGGCATCAGGGCGCTGATCGCCTTTTCCGGAAAGGTTTCGGTGGATGGAAGCGAGTATACGGAACCGGGGATAAACGGCTTTGCGGAGAATCTTCTTCCCGACGAGTTCAACCGGAACGAATATCAGGTGCTTCTGGTGGCCGACAAGTATCAGACCGGTTTTGATCAGCCGAAACTTTGCGCCATGTATGTGCTTAAAAAGCTCAAGGGGATCAGCGCAGTTCAGACGTTAAGCCGGCTTAACCGCATCTGTCCGCCTTATGACAAGAAAACCTTCATTCTGGATTTCGCCAACGACTACAAGGACATTGAGGACTCCTTTTCCAAGTACTACGCCTCGACCATTCTGGCCAATACCGTCACTCCTCAGGCGATCTACGAGATAGAGATGAAAATCGACGGATATTACATCCTTCAGTACCAGGAAGTAGATCACTTCTGCTCGCTGATCTATGCGGATAAGCGAAGTGCGACTGACAAGAACCATATGAACTCGTATCTGCAGAGAGCCAAGGCGAAAGTGGACGAATTCGCGGATATCAGCAAGAGAAAAGAGATTCTTGCCACTCTCAGAGGATTCGTCAGACTGTACGAGTTTCTGGCGGCCGCCACCTGTCTCGAGGACGAGGAACTCCACAAGAAATACGTTTTCATCAGCTATCTGGTGAATTACATAAAAATCGACGAGGGCGGAGCCGGCTTCAGTCTGGAGGGCAAACTGAAGGCATCCGGTTTTGCGCAGAAAAAAGCGTCGGAAACGCTAAAATCGAAGATCACTCCGGATCCGGCGGTCAGACTGCCTAATGTCTATGATCTGAGCGTCAGGCCGACGGACGAGAAAAAACTGTCCGAGATAATAAAAGAAATCAACGCCAGAACGGGCAGGAATTTCGACAAAGACGTTGCGATCCGTATTGCGAACAAGATCCGCGATCTGATGAAGAAAAACGAGGAACTCCGCAACAGCGCAAGGAACAATTCAGAAAAGGACTTTGAGTTCAGCTACTTCGACCATATTGACGATGCCCTCCTTGACGCCATGGCCGAGGAAAAGGATTTCTCAACCTTTCTGCTGAAGAACGACGATATCAAGAAAAATCTGCTTGGCGTTTTCGCTCGGGAGATTTACAACTCTCTCAGAGTTGATGATGTCGGCAGTCCGCAGTCTGGTGCCGGCACGTCTGAAATTGCGCGCCAGAAGAGGCCGGCGCGGCACGACAAAGCGGAGCAAGACAAAGCGTTATTCATTCTTGGTTGTTTTCGCTGACGAATCCCCGCCTGGCGCGCTTTGCTTTGTCCTTGACCGAACAACGGCTACAATTCCTGTTGGTTGTTCAAAAGAACTGCGGAATACCTGTAGCGGGGCTAATTCGAACCGACGTAACAAAATAGAACCGACTTCGGAACAATCGCAGATCCGGCTCGGAGTTCATTAAAATCAGGAGGTCTGGTTTTCCCATGAAAATTGAGTCCATCAAAATTCAGAACTACAGAATTTTTCGACCTGTGCGGTGGCGTTAGTCACCGTTATTATTCTCAAGTAGCATAATACCCCTTCTAAGCGGCGTTGCCTATGTCCGCCTTATCCGTTCTATCTTCAAACTGTCTCCTATATTTGTCATACACCTGACCAGGATCG
>JAFURY010000085.1 GCA_017480795.1 Succinivibrionaceae bacterium | reverse complement strand
TCACTGGAAGATTGGGGCACAACGCCTGGGAAATTTAGGAAACCTCCCTGTGGGGGTACCGCCAGAGGTGACATGTCATTATATGACATATTTTATAAGGTTTAAAAAGTGTGACGAACTTCACAAAAGATCACGGACTATATGTTTGAACTTTGCAAGTTGATATTGGCTTTTCTCCTGTCCCATGGACTGTTATGCGACAGAAAACTGATCTTTTTTCTAGATGGCGGCAGAGATATAAAACAAGCGTTGGACGTGGTTTTCAAGTCCATCCCTCATACCGTCATCCTTGACTGGTTCCATTTGAAAAAGCACTGTTTGGAACTTCTCAGCATGGGAACGAAGGGAGGGAAAAAGAACCGAAATCAGCAATATGAAATACGACGAAACCTTTTAAGGCGGCTGTTTGTAGGAAATGTTGACGAAGCAATCAAATATCTCAAAGCCCTTCCGGACGACTACGTTAAAAACAGAAGTATCATCGACAGTCTTTGTGAATATCTGAATCGAAAAAGGGAAGCCATTACATGCTATGCCCTACGGAATGCCTTCGGTTATCGCATTTCCAGCAACACCGTTGAAAAATCCAATGACCTAATCGTCTCAAATCGTCAAAAAGGAAAAGGGATGAGCTGGTCAAGAAGCGGCAGTTGGGCACTTGGAGCTATAGCATTGAAGTACCTGAATAATGAAAATCTGAATTGGAGGGAAGGCAAACAAATTTCCTTCAAAATGTATGACAAATACGGGAGACTGTTTGAAGATGGAACTGATAAGCCGGCCATAGGCAACGCCGCTTAGAAGGGGTATTATGCTACTTGAGGATAAGAGCGGTGACTAACGCCACCGCACAGGTCGAAGAAATTATACACCAATACAAAGTTACGGCAATGCAATCCAAAGAAAACCAGTACCTATCCAAAGAAACTGCGCGCGAATACAAAATTACGGGCAGGGCAATCCAAAGAAATCTGGTTTCAATCCAAAGAAAACAAAGACCAATCCAAAGAAATCAAAGATAAATCCAAATAAACGATCCCACGCCTGCAAGGCTTTTCAATCGGTTTATGTTACTTGAGGAAAATGGCTTATGGGACTGGCTGAGCAGTCATCTGCCGATTGGACACACTTAGAGTTTGAACTCCAGTCGCATATCCGCGGATGATCCGGCAGGCAACCCCAGGATCCGGATCATGCATCCAACCGTCAAACGAACCAAAAGCAGGAACAAAGGCTGAAGAAGGGATCAGGATCGACGGCTCAGACCGCCACCATGAATCGAAATGAGAAGTTTTGCCTCGGCTTCGGGCAGTTCGCACTCCTCCATGATATCCTGAATGGAGGCGCCGCTTTTCACCATTTTGACGGCGCGATTGTACATTCTGCTGTCGGGATCCTGCAGCTGCGCCTCGTTGAACCGGCGATCCGTTTCAGCCGCCTTGGATTCAAGATACTCGCATCTGTTCTGCAGATCGCCAATAAGCTGCTGAAAGGACGACTGTGCGGCGCCGGCATCGGTGACCGCCTTGCTGATATAGTCCCACTTTTTGGTTTCGCCCTTGAAGCGGCTGAGAATATCGGCCACGCCGTTCATGTTGTCCGCCAGATCGCTGTAGGCCTTGCGGACATTGCGGAGAAGAAAGGTAAGATACAGCACCCATACGAAGAGGATCGTCACCAGCGTGGCGACCCCTATGAGCACCAGTACGTAGACATCAGTTCCAGTGTTCATTTACTGCTGAAGCTGACTGATTTCGTTCCACTCTTCGTCGGTGAGGAGTTTGTTGAGATCCACCAGGATCAGCAGATCCTGATTTCTGTTGCATACGCCCTGAATGAACTTGGCGCTCTCGTCGGTGCCGACGCTAGGAGCCACATCGATTTCGGAGGACTTGAGATAAACCACCTCGGCCACCGAGTCCACCAGTATGCCAATCACCTGGGTTTCAGCCTCGATAATGACAATGCGGGAATTGTCGGTGACTTCCGCGGAGGTGAGACCGAAGCGAAGTCTGGTATCGATGATGGTAACCACATTGCCGCGGAGATTGATGATACCAAGCACGTAGTCCGGAGAGCCCGGAACCGGAGCGATATCGGTATAGCGCAGCACTTCGCGCACCTGCTTTACGTTAACGCCGTAGGTTTCGCTGTCCAGTTGGAAGGTAACCCACTGAAAAACATCATTGTCACTGACTGATCCTGCAATATTCTGACTTCCGCTCACGGCCTGTCTCCTTATAAAAATCCGCAAAGAGGCTTTCCGCCGGGTACTCCACCGGGTACGCCTTTTTCGCTATCTTATATTAAAAGTCCGGAAAAAAACACAACGCCTGACCGATTTTGAGATCTGAGGGCGGCCAGCGCCGCTCAGAAATCAGGGAGATCAGGATTTTTCTCCCTCGATGTTGATGCCCTGCTCGAAAAGCTTGATAAGCTCGTCCACATGAACCAGCGCGCACATCTTGTCCTTCACAAGTCCGGCCAGCCAAGGCCGCTTTCCCGCGGTGGAGCGCCACTGGATGCTGGATTTGTTCAGATATTCGTTGCCTAAAAGTTCGTCGCATGTGATAGACCATTTGGATCCCTGCAGCTGGATGGTGTATTTGAAATCATCGCTGCCGCCGGCGACGTTGGGCATGGCCCATTTTACGAAATCCACCACGTTGAGCTTCAGATCCCGGTGGTTCATCAGACCCATGAACCATTCCGGCTTGCCGAAAATCGAGGTAACCTTGTCAAGCTCGGCGATGGTGCCCAGATCCGTCAGCGGCACGGCGAAAGTGACGCCATGAACCACAAAGAAAAGCGCCTGGAATTCATCCTCCACGCTGATGTTGGCCCAGCCGGTTTTTGCGGAGGCAGCGGGAGTATCGGCCTGCTGCCGAACCTGGGCCGCCTCCAGAGTCTGAACCTTCTCCTCTGCAGCCACATCGGCAACGGCCGCAGGTTCGGCGATCCTGACCTCCGGTTCCGGCGTCGCAACCGCCGCTTCCGGTTCAGAAGCCGCGACCGCGACCTCCTCCTGAACCGCCGTGACAGTCTCGGTCTCAGGCTTAACCTGCTCTATCAGTCTTGCCACGCTGGCAAGTTCGCTTTCGTCCTTCTCGATCACCGGACGGGCGGCGACCTGAGTCTGGACTTCGATCCGGGGCTGAAGTCCGCCATCGGCTGCCTGTTCTTCAGTTCCATCCTCTTCCTGTCTCGGCTCGCCGGAAAGCACTGCCGGCTTGTCCTCCCGGCTGACTTCCGGAGCCGTCTCAGGCGTCGCCCCGGCCGGCGTCAGCATGGATCTGAAGTAGTCAGCCATGGCTTCAAACTGATTTTTCACTGTCATGATTTCACTCCTTCGGATTCAAGAAGATTGTCCAGCAAAAAACTGTATGCCCTGCTTCCTCTGGAGTCTGGGATCAGCAGCGCCGGCGGCACATGCTGAGAGCTGGAATCCCTGAACTTGGTGTCCACCGGGATGTAATGCTTCCACACCTTGTCGCCGTACTGCCGACGGATGGTCTGCAGACTTTCTATTGACGCGTTGGTGCGGCGATCGTACATGGTGGGCACAATGATGTAGTTGAAGGGCTCCTCCACCGTGCTGTGAAGAATTTCGAAGGTCTTCATCATGCGTTCAAGCCCCTTCAGCGCCAGAAACTCGGTCTGGGTGGGAACCACGATCCGGGAGCTTGCCGCCAGGGCGTTGACCATCAGCACGCCAAGCACCGGCGGACAGTCGATGAGCACCGCATCAAAATCGTTCTCCAGCTTCTTCAGGGCGTTTCCCAGAATGTGACCCACTCCCTGCATGCTGCCCAGAGTCCGATCCAGAGTGGACAGCGCGATGGATCCGGGAATGATCCGGATATTCTCGTATTTGGTGTCCAGCGCCGATGCCAGCAGTTCCTCTCTTGAAAGCCCGGTATTGAGAAAAACATCGAAAAGAGTATGCTCCTGAGCATCGGAATCATAGTCAAAATAATTGGTCAGGGAGGCATGAGGATCGGTATCGATAAGCAGCACCTTCATGCCCTTAAGGCTCATCCATCCGGCAAGACCCACGCAGGTGGTGGTTTTTCCGACTCCGCCCTTCTGATTGGCCACACTCCAAACTAACATCTCGGCTCCTACTTCTCCCGTCTCTTCAGTTGCATTCTTCCGTCCGGAAGTCTAATAATCTCAAAATCGTCCGCTTTGACCTCAGGCGATGCGCCCCTTCCGTCGTCGCCGGTCTGTTCCGGCTCGTCCTCCACAATCGGCAGTTTCCGCGGCGTGAAAGCGTATTTGGAGATCGCCACCACCACCTTGCGGTTCTGTTCCCGGCCGCGCTTGGTGGAATTGGAGGCGAAAGGCGAATACTTGCCGTAGGCCTCGATGGCCATGCGCCGCGGGTCGATTTCCTTGGCTTCAAAATAATTCAGAACCGAAATGGCTCTTGCGGCGGAGAGTTCCCAGTTGGAATGGTACAGTTCGTCCCCGATGTAGCGATCGTCGGTATAGCCGCGTATATGAATGTAGTTGTTCACCGATGCCAGAACCGACGCCAGCTGATCAAGCACCGGCTTGAGGCGGTTGAGAATGGTGGCGCTGCCCTGAGGAAAAAGAAGAGCCGAATCAAGATCGATGGTAAGCCAGTACTCGTGGCGGGTGATGACAATGATCTTTTCCTGGATCAGCTCCTGCAGTCCCTCCTCGATCTCCTGCTGAAGGGAATCAAGAGGCGCGCCGGTGACCGATTCGCTGAGATCCTGCGCCAGAATTTCGGATTCGCTGCGGGATTCCCTGGAAAGACCGTTGGCGGAATTCTGCTTCTCGTTGTCGCCGGCGGACGTGTCGGGACTGTTGGAGTTGTTGAAGTTGGTGCTGGCCCCGAAGTCCAGCACTCCGCCGCCGCCCTCCACCGGAGCCGAAACGATGGGAATGTCCTTGGCGGGAGAGGAACTGAGATTGGCGCTGGAATTGGAACCGTCAACGCCCATGTTGCCCACAAGCACCGAGGAGCCGGGACGGGCGGTAACAAAGCCCATTTCCGAAAAGCTCTGGATCAGGCCCTGAATGACGCTCTTGACCTCGGTCTGGTTGGACATGGCGAAGCCGTAGAGGATCACGAAAAGCGCGAACAGCAGGGTGAGAAGATCGGCATAGGAAACCATCCACCGTTCCATATTCTCATGTTCAGGAATTTTAGGTTTCTTGGCCATGAATCATTCTTTGTTTTTGGCATCCTTCGGAAGATAGGCGTCAAGACGGCGCTTGAGCTGCATGGTGTTTTCTCCGGAGGCGATGGAAACCAGTCCTTCGATGGTCATGTTCATGAACTTGACGAGATCATGATTGCAGGCCTTGTAGCGGTTGCCCAAAGGAAGGAAAAGAGTGTTGGCGGACATGACGCCGTAAATGGTGGCGATGAAGGCGACGCCGATGGCAGGGCCCAGAAGCTCAGGCTGATCCAGAAGACCCATGGCGTGAATAAGACCCAGCACCGCGCCCACGATACCCATGCAGGGAGCGTAGCCGCCGGCGGCCTCGAAGACCTTGGCGCGCTGCTCAAGCTCGTACTCCTGCATTTCAAGCTCCTTCTCCATCAGCTCCACCAGCTGCTCCTTGTCCACGCCGTCGACGATCATCTGGATGCCGTTGCGGGTGAATTCGTCATCGATGGAGGCGATCTGGTTTTCAAGAGCAAGCAGACCCTGCTGACGGGCGGTGTTGGCCATGCCCTCCAGAAGCTCCAGCTGTCCGTGGAAATCAGGCTTCGGAGGCGCCACCATCCACTTCAGCTCTTTGATGGCTCCCGCAAGAACGCCCATGGGAAACTGCACGAACATGGCGCCCAGCGTGGCGCCGCAGATGATGAAGAAAGCGGGTATGTCGATGAGAGCCAGGGGATTTCCGCCCTCGATGATGTTGGCTGTGATGACAGCGCATACGGCAATCAGAAAACCTAACAGACTCATGCGGAACTACCCGTTATCCCATAATTTCGCGCGTAATGCATCCGGCCACCTCTTTAAGCGGGATCACGGCAGAGGCGATGCCGGCGTTGACCACGGCCTGAGGCATGCCGTAAATGACCGAAGTCTCCTCGTTCTGGGCCCAGATGGTGGCGCCAAGACTCTTGAGTTTTCTGCATCCCTCTCTTCCGTCGGCGCCCATGCCGGTAAGAATGACTCCCAGCACATTGCCGCCATAGCTTCTGGTGATGGACTCGAAGGAGATGTCCACGCACGGGCGGTAGCACATGTGAGGCTCCGACTCCCGGATTTTAATCACGCCCTGGCCGCTTCTGCCCTCGACGTAAAGCTGCATTCCGCCGGGGGCCAGATAGGCGCAGCCGGGTTTGAGCTGATCGTTGTTCTTGGCCTCGCACACGGAGATCTTGCAGAGTTTGTCCAGACGGGAGGCA
Organism: Succinivibrionaceae bacterium; assembly: GCA_017480795.1. Taxonomy (GTDB): domain Bacteria; phylum Pseudomonadota; class Gammaproteobacteria; order Enterobacterales; family Succinivibrionaceae; genus UBA2804. The sequence goes on along the minus strand of JAFURY010000085.1, from coordinate 9,506 downwards.
AAGGAGGCCGTGAAGGTGGACGGCATGTGCTGAACCAGAATGATTGGCACCGGAAAATCGGCGGGAAGATTGGTCAGAACCTCCTGCAGGGCCACCGGACCGCCGGTGGAGGAGCCGATGGCAAGAAGTTTGTAGCGCTTTCCGGAAGGCTTTACCGAAGCCCGGGTGATTTCCGGCACGTCGCACACCGGCTTGGAAGGAGGGATCAGACCGCCAGGAGTGGACGGGGTGAAGGCGCTGGTCTGCGAACCCAGACGGGAGGCGGCTGACTGGCGCTCGGGAAGAACGGAGGTTCTTGATGCGGTCTGTCCTGGCGTCGTCTGACTTCTGGTGGAGAAACTGGTTCTTGCGGTTCCGGCGGCGATGGTGTCCGAGGATCTTCTGAAAGAGCCCAGAACGCTGCGGGTCTGCTGAGGAGCGGCAGAGGCCGGAGCCGGAGCCGGAGCCGGCGCAGCAGCTGCGGGCGCGGCGGAAGAGCCGAAGGACGAGACGCCGTATTTGGTCCGGGCTATGCGGTTGGCCTGAAACTTCTGCCGCGAAATGTCCCTGATCTTGCTTCGGATGAGATCCATGGCCTCGTCGCGGTTGCGGGCGATATCGTCGAAATTCTTGGTGATGAAATCAAGCGCGCCGGCATCAAGAGCGTTGAAGGTGGCTGAGGCTCCCTCCTCGGTAAGAGAGGAGAACATGATTATAGGGGTGGGATTCTTGCTCATGATGGCGCGCACGGCATCGATGCCGTTCATCACCGGCATCTCCACGTCCATGGTGATCACGTCAGGCTTGAGCTCGGCGACCTTTTCCACCGCCTCTTTTCCGTTTGCTGCGGTGCCGGCCACCTCCATGGACGGATCCTTGACTATAATCTCGTTGATGCGTCTGCGAAAGAAACTAGAATCGTCTACAATCAGCACCCTGATAGGCATGTCTTACAACTCCGATATCAAATTCTTCCAGGCTCGCCTGACAGTCCCGGCATGTTTTTGTACTGACGGTGAGCGTACTGCTTGAGCAGATTAGGAACATCGATGATAAGCGCGATGCCGCCGTCTGAGGTGATGGTGGCGCCGGCCATGCCAGGAGTTCCCTTGAGAAGATCGTCAAGAGGCTTGATCACAACCTCCTCCTGACCGATAAGTCCGTCCACCACAAAGCCAACCTGCTGGTGGCCAACCTGAACGATCACCACATGTCCCTTCTTCGGATGACGAACCTTCGATTTGTCCCTGATGAGCCAGTCCTGCAGATAAAACAGGGCGATTGCTTTTTCCCGAATGACGATGGTGGCCTGTCCGTCCACAATTTTCACCTGACTGAGATCGGACTGGAAAATCTCGTTCACCGAAGTAAGCGGCAGAGCGAAAGACTGACCGCCTACGGAAACCATCAGAGTAGGCAGAATGGCCAGAGTCAGAGGAACTTTGATCTCCATGGTGGTTCCCACGCCCAGCTTCGAGGAGATCTGCAGCGAGCCGTTGAGTTTGGCGATGGAGGTTTTGACCACGTCCATGCCTACGCCGCGGCCTGAAATGTCGGTGATGACGGTGTTGGTGGAGAAGCCCGGCAGACATACCAGCTGATAGGCCTCCTGATCGCTCATCTTGGCCGCAGCATCCGGAGTGATAAGCCCTTTCTTGATAGCTACGCTCTTGAGCTTTTCAGCGTCCATGCCGGCGCCGTCGTCGATGATCCTCAGCAGGATATGATCGCCCTCCTGGGATGCCTCAAGCCTGATCTGACCCTTTGCTGGCTTGCCGGCGGCGATTCTTTCCTCCGGCAGCTCGATGCCGTGATCGCAGGAGTTTCTGACCAGGTGCACCATCGGATCGGCGAGGGCGTCCACCAGATTCTTGTCAAGATCGGTATCCTCGCCCACCATGACCAGTTCGATTTCCTTCTTGAGGTTTCTGGCCAGATCGCGCACCACGCGAGGGAAACGTCCGAACACCTTCTTGACCTGCTGCATTCTGGTTTTCATGACCGCGCCCTGCAGATCCGCCGTGACCACGTCCAGATTGGAAACGGCCTTGGATAGATCGTCGTCGTCGCTGTTGGCGCCGATGCTGATCAGACGGTTTCTTACCAGCACCAGCTCTCCCACCATGTTCATGATGTTGTCGAGGATCTTGGTGTCCACGCGCACGGTGGTGTCGGCTGTAGGAGAAGCGGCAGGCTTTGCCGGAGCCTTGGAGGCGGCCTTCGGGGCGCTTGCCGGCTGAGGAGCGTCGGAGCCGGATGCGCTTTGCGCTGAGGATGGAGCGGCGGCGGTCTTTTTGACCGCTTCGTCCTCGGCGGTGCCAGGAGCGTGGCCCTTGCCGTGAAGTTTGTCCAGGAGAGCCTCGAACTCGTCCTCGGTAATGTCCTCGCCGGGATCGACCGGCGCGGCGGCCACGGCGCGCTCCGCATGAGCAGGGGCGGTCTCCGGCTCCCTGACGGGTTCCGAGGCCTGGGCCGGCCCGGCGGATGCCTCGGCGCTCACGCCGTCAAGCATGCGCTCGAACTCGTCGTCGGTAGGATCGCCCGAAGGCGCGGTTCCGGCGCCGGGAGCATGTCCCTTGCCGTGAAGCTGATCAAGCAGCGCCTCGAATTCGTCTTCGGTGATGTCCTCTCCCGGATCAACGGGAGCGGCGGCGACGGGCGCGGCTTTCGGAACAGGTTTCGGTTCAGGTTTTGGAGCGGGAGCAGGTTTCGGGGCCGGCTTCGGAGCAGGAGCGGCAGGCTTGGACGCAGCCGCGCCCGATGCGAAATTCTTCAGAGCCACCAGCAGTTCCTGAGGAGGCGGATCGAAATCCTCCTTGTTCTGCACGTGGGAAAACATCTCGGAGATGACGTCATGGGACTTGAGAACCACGTCCATGAGCTCGGGAGACACGGAGATCTTGCCGTTGCGCAGAGAGTCGAACACGTTCTCGGCCGCGTGGCAGATGGAAACCAGATTCGCCAGATTGATGAAGCCCGCGCCGCCCTTGACGGTGTGAAAGCCGCGGAAGATCGCGTTCAAGAGATCGTGATCGTCAGGTGTTTTTTCCAGCTGTACCAGCTGTTCAGACAGCGTCTCAATAATTTCGCCTGCCTCAACAATGAAATCCTGCAGTATTTCCTCATCAACACCTTCGTAGGCCATCTTACGCTCCATTAACGCTCACAGGACGCGCCATCAGGATTGCCCGGATGAACGTCCGTCACAAACTTTCTGAACCCAGGTCCGAAAACTACTCAAGACGCGCGAAAATCTTGTCCAGCTTTTCGCTGAGAGTGGCGGCGGTGAACGGCTTTACGATATAACCGTTCACTCCGGCCTGGGCGGCTTCTATGATCTGCTCTCTTTTGGCTTCTGCGGTAACCATCAGCACGGGAAGACTCTTGAGTTTGTCGTCAGCCCGGATAGCCTTCAGGAGGTCTATTCCCTGCATGCCAGGCATGTTCCAGTCGGTCACGACAAACTGGAAGTCGCCGCTTTTCAGCATTGGCAGTGCTGTGTTTCCGTCATCAGCCTCCTGAGTGTTGGTATATCCCAAATCGCGCAGAAGGTTCTTTATGATCCTGCGCATTGTGGAGAAATCATCAACAATGAGAATTTTGATATTCTTGTCCAATTGTAAATACTCCTAAAACAGCAACCACTGACGGACTTGCACTCTCCCCTGCAGGTTTCCGGTGCGCATCCGCCAGGCCCAATTCCACGGCGTGGATTATATCACTTTTGCCTCGATTCTCTAAACGCGGGAACCGGACCGGCGCGTCCCCATCAAATGAAACGACAACCGCACAAAAAACCCTTGATTATCATAATAAAATGACAATGCAAATTCTTTGTTGTTTGGCACATTTTGAGCAGGACATGCGCCCAAGGTCTGACTTGTCGTCATGAAAACGATGGAATTTCACAACATCTTGTGGAATCGGCGCATCGACATGGCGGAAAGCCTGACGGAGCAAAAGAAAGAGAGGCGGGATGAAGCGGATTGAGGGCGAAAACGGACAGGCGGGATCAGTCAGAGAAACAGATCCGGGAAATTTCGCGCGAGGTCACATCCAGTCCTTCAGCTTGGTGCGAAGGCGAACAATGGCCTGACTGAGGATCTGCGACACCCGGGACTCCGTCACGTCAAGCACAAGACCGATCTCCTTGAGATTGAGCTCCTCCCGATAGTAAAGAGAGAAAACCAGAGCCTCCCTCCGGGGCAGCTTTTCAATGGCCTCGCCCATGGCCCGGGTGTACTTCTCCCGGATCACCGACGACAGAGGGCTGTCGTCGCCCACCTCCCCGTCGGCCAGCAGAGCCTCCGCGGGAACGCCCAGATCCTCTATGGCCGAGATACGGGAAACCGACGCCTCGTAAAGCTTGGTATGGTATTCCCGGATCTCCATTCCCAGATACGTCGCCACCTCGTCGTCGGTGGGATCCCGGCCTTTGGTCTTCGCCAGCACCGAAATGGCCTCGGCGATCATTCTCGTGTTGTGATGCACCGAACGCGGCGCCCAGTCGGTGTTGCGCAGATCGTCGATCATGGCTCCGCGGATGCGGAAAGATGCGAAGGTCTCGAAGGATGCGCCCTTGGAGGCATCGAAATTGTTGACGGCATCCAGCAGTCCCAGCATGCCGCTCTGGATCAGATCGTCAAGCTGAACCGACGCAGGCAGACGGCCCCTGAGGTGAAGAGCGATCTTCTTCACCAGGGGAGCGTAATCCTCAACCATCTGGCTGATGCGATCCTTCTGACTGTCCTTGTAATACGATCTGACGGCCATGGCTAAAAACCCTACATTTCCTTGATAGACAGCATGTTCTCGATGAAAAACTGAAGATGGCCCTCGGCCTGGTAAGGTATCGGCCAGGTCATGGCCCGGTTGGCCAGGGCTCTGAAGGCGATGGCCGCCGGAGATTTCGGATAGGCGTCCACAATCACCTGCTGGCGCTTGATGGCCATTTTGACGTTGGGATCGTAGGGTATGCAGCCCACCAGCTCCAGGGAGGCATCCAGAAATCTTTCGGCCACCTTGGTAAGCTGGGCGAACAGATCCTGACCCTCCTTCATGGTCCTGACCATGTTGGCCACGATCTTGAAGCGGAACACGCCGTAATCCCGGCTGAGAATCTTCATCAGCGCGTAGGCGTCGGTGACGGACGTCGGTTCGTCGCACACCACCACCAGAATATCCTGAGCCGCTCTGGCGAAGCTCAGCACCATGCTTGAAATGCCGGCCGCGGTATCCACGATGAGCACGTCCACGTCCGCCTTCAGATCGCCGAAGGCCCGGATAAGCGCCGCATGCTGCGCCGACGAAAGCTCCACCATGGACTGGGTGCCGCTGGTGGCGGGGAGGATCATCAGATCATGGGGTCCCCTGATGATGATGTCGTCCAGGGTGCATTCACCCCTGAGCACGTTGAAAAGATTGCGCTTGACGCTGAGACCCAGCATCACGTCGATGTTGGCAAGTCCCAGATCCGCATCCAGCAGCATCACCTTTTTGCCCAGAGAGGCCATGGTGATGGCGAGATTGAGGGATACGTTGGATTTGCCCACGCCGCCCTTTCCTCCGGTAACCGTGATAACCTTCACCCGACGGTTGGGAGTGCTGAGCGGCTGCTGATTCTTCATGGTGTTTCTCAATCCCTGCGCCTGATCCGTGTTTGTCTGTGCCATAAAACCCTCTTCCGTCCTTAATATCCGCGATCGTCTTCCATGTAGGCCATTGCCAGCTGCACCAGCTTCGATCCGTTGGCGACCTCCAGATCCTCCGGCACCCGCTGTCCGTTGGTGGTGTAGCAAATCGGCAGCCGGTTGCTCATGCAGACTCCCAGCACATCCCCAAGCCCGATGCTTTCGTCCAGCTTGGTGAGCACGACTCCCGACAGTTCTATCCGGCTGAACTGATCAAAGGCCTCCTGAAGCACCCGGCGCTGACCGGTGGCCGGCAGCACCAGATAATTGTGAATGTGAATGTTGGAGCTGTTCACCAGCTGATCCAGCTGCTCGGTAAGACGATGATCCCGCTGTCCCATTCCGGCGGTGTCTATTAATACTAATCTACGATCGCGCAACTGGTATAAAACATTCTGCATTTCTGCCATATCCGTCAAACTTTTGACTGTACAGCCCATGATTCTTCCGTAGGTCTGCAACTGTTCGTAGGCTCCGATCCGATAGTTGTCGGTGGTGACAAGCGCCACCTGATCGGCTCCGTAGCGCATGGCGAAATGGGCGGCAAGCTTGGCGATGGTGGTGGTCTTTCCCACGCCGGTGGGTCCCACCAGCGTCACCGCTCCTCCCCGCTGCAGGATCTCGTCGTTGCCGATAAGCAGATTTCTGCTGATGGCCACCGCCAGATCGCGCCAGCTCTGTCTTAGACTTTCCGAGGACGGCAGCTGCTCCACCAGGCTTCTGGCGTATTCGTCGGTGAAGCCGCCCCTGGTCAGCAGTTTGAGGATCATGCCCTTCACCGGCTCCCGACGCTCGATGTCAGTGGTCATCAGCCCCGCCAGCTGGGACTGCAGCAGCCGCCTGATGCTGGCGACCTCCTGCTGCATGGCGGCGAAGGCAGGATCGGAACTGACCGCGGCAGCGGGACGTCTTGCCCCGTCGCGGGAAGTTGCGCCAGAGCCCATGGAGGCCTGCTGCTCGGCAAGAGTTTTGGGAAGATCCTGACCGGCGCGGGAGAAGCCGGCCGGAGGCGCTCCTGCAGTTCCCGCCTCCTGGCCCCGATTGCTTTTCTGTCTTGAAAGCAGTTCGCTCAGGGTGTTGGCCATCTGCTCGTTGTTCCGGGCCGCGCGGCTGCGGGATGCCTGGGAACGCTCGTATCCGCCCATGGACGGTTCGGAGGTGGAAACCTTGGCGGCGTTGATGGCCTGCTGGGAAATGGTCACGTTCTCGTCGTTGTAGTCCCGGATGCCGCGCCTTCCCGAGGTCTCGGACGGTGAAGAAGAGGCGGCCGCCGACGGCTGCCTTGCCGGAGGCGAATAGGCGTCCTCTTCGTAGGCGGCGACGATCTCAACTCCCTCCGCCACTCTTTTGTTCGACATGATCACGGCATCAGGGCCAAGCTCCGCCTTCACCTTAGCCAGCGCGGACTTCATGTCTCCCGCTACAAAACGTTTGATTTTCACAGCTCTACTCCATCAAGCCCGGGTCCTATTTCTGACCTATCGAGCTAACAATTCTGATCTGCTTCTCGTCCGGAATTTCCTGATACGAAAGCACGCGAAGTCCGGGAATCGAATTCTTCACGAATTTCGCCAGCGTTCCCCTGAGGACTCCCGAGGTCAGCAGGATCGCCGGCTGACCCTCCAGTTCCTGATTCTGCGTCGCCTCGGCCAGGGACTGCTGCATTCTTTCGGCAAGACCCGGCTCGATGCCGATGCCCTCGCCTCCCGACGTCTGCAGAGATTTGTGCAGCAGCTTTTCCAGATCGGGAGCAAGGGTGATAACCGGAATGATCGGATCGCCGCCCACCAGATTCTGAATGATCAGCCTGCGCAGAGAAACGCGGCAGGCGGCGGTGAGAACCTCGGGATCCTGGCTGCGGGGTGCGTACTCCACCACCGTCTGGAGAATGGTCCGCATATCCCGGATGGGAACCTCCTCGTACAGCAGCTTCTGCAGCACCTGCACCAGCACTCCCAGGCTGACGACGCCGGGAATAAGGCCGTCCACCAGTTTGGGCTGGTACTTGGCCACCTGATCCAGCAGATTCTGCACCTCCTCGTGTCCAAGCAGGGAGGATGCGTGATTGGTGAGGATCTGGCTGATGTGGGTGGCGATGACCGTAGGGGTGTCCACCACGGTGTAGCCGAGACTCTGAGCCTGCTCGGACTGCTCGGGGGTGATCCACACCGCCTCCAGGCCGAAGGCCGGATCCTGGCCCTCGATGCCCTTGATGGTGCCGAAAACCTGTCCCGGATTGATGGCCATCTGCCGATCCACGTACACCTCGCTCTCGCCCATGGTGACGCCCATGACGGTGATGCGGTAGTTGTTGGCCGGCAGATCAAGATTATCCCTGATATGCACCGCCGGCACCAGGAAGCCGAACTCCTGCGAGAGCTTCTTTCTCACTCCCTTGACGCGGTTGAGCAGCTCGCCGTTCTGGGTTTTGTCCACCAGCGGGATCAGCCGGTAGCCGATCTCAAGACCGATGGTGTCCACCTGGGCCACGTCGTCCCAGCTGAGATCCTTCTGCTTCTGCTCCACGGCCTTCTTGGCCTCCTCGGCCTTGCGCTCCATGGCCTCCTTCTCTTCCCTGGAAATCTTCTTCGGCGCGAATCTCTTCATGCCGTAGCCCAGACCGCCCACCATCAGCGCGAAAAGCAGAAAGGCGAAATGGGGCATGCCCGGGACAACGCCCATGACAAACAGAATTCCTGCGGCCACGTAAAGGGTTCGCACGTCGCCGAACATCTGTCCCAGCACCAGATTGCCCAGTTCCGACTCGTCGTTCTGACGGGTTATGATGATGGCCGATGAAATGGAAAGCAGAAGCGACGGGATCTGGGCCACCAGACCGTCGCCGATGGTCAGTTTGGTGTAAATGGTCACCGCGTCGGCGAACTGCAGACCCTCCTGCCCAACGCCCACGATAAGACCGCCAATGATGTTGATGGCCATGATGATGAGACCGGCGATGGCGTCGCCCTTGACGAACTTGGATGCGCCGTCCATGGAGCCGTAGAATTCGGCCTCGGCCGCCACCTCGCGCCGGCGCTCCTTGGCCTTTTCCTGATTGATGAGGCCGGCGTTCAGGTCGGCGTCGATGGCCATCTGCTTGCCGGGCATGGCATCCAGCGTGAATCTGGCCGTCACTTCGGAGATGCGTCCGGCGCCCTTGGTGATGACCACGAAGTTGATGACCATCAGGATTATGAACACGATAAGTCCCACCACGTAGTTGCCGCCGATGACCACGTCGCCGAAGGACTTGATGACCTGTCCGGCGGCGGCATCGCCCTTGGCGCCGTTGATCAGAATTACGCGGGTGGAAGCCACGTTGAGAGCAAGACGCAGCAGCGTTGCGATGAGCAGAATGGTAGGGAAGGAGGCAAAATCAAGAGGACGCTTGGAAAGTATCGACACCATCAGCACCACGATGGCGATGGTGATGTTGAAAACGAAGAAGATGTCCAGCATCCAGGCGGGAATCGGCAGCACCACCATCGCCAATCCTCCCAGGATCAGCGTCGGCGTGCCAAAGCCCTTCTTCAGCCACAGCTTGAGATTCGGGCCGGTAAAAAACTGTTTTATTCCAGCCGTTGCCATAATTCTTACAATATACCCAATTTATCTGTCGATTATACACGGCGTCTGCGGCAAATTGTGTGCCAATCCCCCTATTCCTGCAAAGCAAAACACGTTTTCATGGGAAGGATCGTTACTATTCACACCCCCGGGGACAGCCTCCCCGGATGGGCATAGCACCAGCCAATACACCTCACACGCAACAACCCTGTCTACTACCCTAAAATACCCAAAAAATGTGATACAAGGATCAAATTTGAAAAATAATTT
>JAFURY010000012.1 GCA_017480795.1 Succinivibrionaceae bacterium | reverse complement strand
TTGTAGCCGTACATGGTGATTCTCCTTTTGTAGAAAAAAGTAAACGGGATCACCATTCATTTTAATTGTTCAGATCTCATTTTCCAATATCGGACTCAGCCTCCAAAATCTGGCTGTACAAGATCTGAACAGATTTTTTTTCCAACAAGATTTTGCTCAGACCCTGAAAAAAACTGCATAGTCTCCTCTCTTGTTCCGATTTGCCTGTATTCTTTTGAACATTATCGCAGGTTACGGCATCAGGTTTTGCGATAGATGGCGGATTAATCATCATTTCGCTTGAATTTGCGTAGGCCGATACTGACGCATGACTGCGTGCATGCCATGAAAACGGTTATTTGAGAAGCGCCCATCAGCGCGCGGGACGGCTGATTGGGGAGGGACGGGAACACAGCGCGTTTGGATACGGAAGATTCCTGCCTCTGCGCGGCGGGAAAAGGAAATTGCGCCCTCCCGGAACATCGCAAGGTTTTCTGATCCGTGGCGAAAAAGAGCGCGGCTGCCCGGAGCGCAAGCCGCAATAAAAAAGGGCGGATTCGCATCCGCCCCGAGAAACGAAATGTCAGGTATGAATCAGATTCTGAACTTGGAGGCGTCATCGGCCATTTCGCTGGAGAGCTTGGCCATGGCGGAGGCTGATTCGACCGTATCGGAAGCGTTGGTTGAAACCTCCTTGGTAAGGTCGGCCATCTTCTGCAGGTTCTGAGACATGTCGTTGGAGGTGGCGGTCTGCTGTTCGGTGGCAACGGCGATCTGGTTGATCTGATTGTTGACATCGTTGACCTGGTTGATGATGGTGTCCAGCCAATGCTCAAGCTGCTCGGTCTCGCTGGCGATTTCTTCCATCTGGCTTACGGTTTCGCCGATGGAGGTGCTGGCGAAGGATACCTCGTCCTGCACCGCCTTGATCATCTTGTTGATTTCCTGGGTGGACTGGGCGGTGCGGTTGGCCAGAGCACGAACCTCGTCGGATACCACCGCAAAGCCTCTGCCGTGCTCGCCGGCGCGGGCGGCCTCGATGGCGGCGTTCAGAGCCAGCAGATTGGTCTGGTTGGCGATATCCTGAATGGTGGCGATAATGGCGTCGATCTGCTTGGTCTCGTCGCCCAGCTTGGCGATGATGCTGGCATCCTCTTCAGTCTTCTTGGAGTGCTCTCTGATCTTGGACACGGTGGAACGCACGGTCTCGATGCTGTTGAGAGTCGTTTCCTTGGTCTGCTCGGAGGCCATGGCGGCGGAGTTGCAGTTGTTGGCGATTTCCTTGGATGTGGCCGCCATTTCCTCGCTGGCCGCGCTTACGGTGAGGGTCTGGTTGAGGATCTGGGCGGTGGAGTCGGAAATCGACTTGTTGGCGTACTGAAGCTCCTCGGCGGAAGACGAAATCGTCTCGGAGTGGGTGGACATGTTGGCGATAATGCTTCTGAGGTGCTCGATCATGGTGCTTACGGAGGAGGCTACCACGCCGATTTCATCCTTGCTGGTGGCGTTGATTTCGGCGGTGAGATCGCCCTCGGCGACGCGGTTTGCAACCTCAGCCAGCTTGCGGGTTCTGTAGCTGATGGATTTGGACAGAACGCTGGTGAAGATCAGAGCCAGCACGATGTTGATGATGGTGAACACGACGATGGAGGTGCCGCTGGCGTGCTCCTGCACGTCCTCGCGGATCGCCTTGGCGTTGGCGTGCTCCACTTCAAGCAGCTTCTCCACCACCGCGTCGGTGTCGTCGCCGATTGGCTTCATGTCGACCTTGGTGTACTTGAGGATTTCGTCCTGCTTGGCGTTGACATCCTTGGAATTGTCCTCGCACACCTTGTAGATGTGGTTGAAGGCGCTGTTGTACTTGTCCATGTTCAGCAGAACCTGCTTGAGCAGCTTTTCGGTGTCGCCGCCGCTGCCGCCGCTTCTCTGCTCAATCTTCTTCACGGAGTCGTTGACCTCTTTTTCGGCCGCGTTGATTTTGGCCTTGTACTCCGCCACATCCTTGTCCTCGCAGGAGGATAGACGGATGGCGAAGATACGCATGGAACGGAATTCGGCCTTCAGATTGTTGATAGGCACAATCACATGGTCGGCGTGGTCATTGAGGATATCCACCTGTTCGGCCGTGTTTTTCAAGGTTTTGATGGATATGACGCCCTGGATTATGCCGAAGAGTATGACTATGGCAAAGCAGGACAAAATTTTTGTTCTGATTTTCAGATTGGAAAAAAATGACATAAATACCGCCTGTGATTACAGTTCTTCAATTTTCAAAAATGCGTAAAAAGCGAATCCCCAGAACCTTTCAGCCTAGCGAAACCCGAGATTGCGGTGTTCGCGGCGCCGAAGTCCGAGGGATGGCTTCCCTTGAGTCAAGTATTTTACTATCGCTCCGCAATGTCAAATATAGGGCCTATGTTTGTCAAAACTTTGTGACATTGTTTTGATTCTGAAATCCGAGCCGGCTGTTGTTGAGGTATGAATATTAAAGGCTGGCGTCGAGGGCCGTTTTCGTCTCGCCGGCAACGCGAGCGGGCGGACGAGTCTATTCTGCGGCGTCCTTGTTTCCAGGTCCGCCCGCGCCAGGGACCCTCGCGCAGCTGATCTGCGCAGGCTTTTGGCGGCGGCAAGCGTTCTTTTCGAACCGGGCTCGGAAAGAGTTCCGATTCGAGATGATTGCGCCTGACGGTCCCGGCCTGCCGGAACGCTACCTTCCGGAATCCTTTAGAAGATCCCGGGCGCTGGCAAGAGCGTTGTCCGTGATGGCATCGCCGCTTAGCAGACGCGCGATCTCGCGGACTCTCTCCTCTTCGCTCAGCTCTCTCATGCCGGTTTCGGTGCTGTTGTCCACCACCTTTTTCTCCACGAACATCTGATGGTGCGCCTTGGATGCGACCTGCGGCAGATGGGTTACGCAGATCACCTGCGCGGAGGCTCCAAGGTTCGACAGCAGTCTTCCCACCACCGCCGCCGTCTGACCGGAAATGCCGGTGTCCACCTCGTCGAAGATCAGGGTCGGCGTCTGGACCTTTTCGGCATGGATTTCCTGAATGGCCAGCGAGATCCTTGACAGCTCGCCGCCTGAAACCACAGCGTTCAGCGGTCCCGGAGCCTGGCCCGGATTGACGCTGACCAGAAAGTCCACCGAGTCGTTGCCGGAATTCGACGGCGCTCCCTGGGGATCGTGAACCACCTTGATGGTGAACACACCGTGGGGCATTGCCAGATCGCGCATGTGGGCGCTGATCCGTCGGGAAAGCGTGTCCGCGGCGGCCAGGCGCTTTTGCGATACCTCCAGTGACAGCTGGCGGTAGGCGGCGGTGGCCTCTTCCTGCTCCTTGGCAAGGTCATCCCTGGAATCCTGCAGGTTGCTCATGGATGAGAATTCCTGCTCGAGAGTTTTCAGATGGCCGAAAAGCTCCTCCGGCGCGACGTGGTATTTCATGCCCAGGGAATCGTACAGCGCGATGCGTTTTTCAAGAAAACTCATGCGCTGGGGATCGCATTCGATTCCGTCGGCGTACTCCCTGATCTCGTCATAGCTTTCCTGAATGGAGATTTCAGCTTCCGACAGCATGGACAGCACGTTGCTCATTCGGCCGGGATCGGTTTCCTCCACCTTTTCGATGCTTCTGATGGCGTTCTGAACCGCCGCCAGGGCGGATGTCCTTTCGTTGGCGGTGAGCAGATCGGATGCCTGGGCGCAGCTGCTGATAAGCTCGCCGGCGTTGGCCAGACGGTTGTATTCCTGATCCAGTTCCTGATATTCTCCTTCCCGGGGCTCCAGTCTGGTCAGCTCCGCAATCTGAAATTCCAGAAGTTCCCTTCGCGCCTCGAACTGAGCCTGATTCTGTGCCAGCTCCCGCATTCTGGTTTCGATGCTTTTGATGAGGGAGGCTTTTGCTCCAAGCTTCTGCTTCAGATCGGCCAGATCGGCGTATTTGTCCAGAATTGCGGTCTGGTAGGTCTGTTTGAACAGCAGCTGATGAGCGTGCTGTCCGTGAATTATCACCAGCAGCTCCCCCAGAGCCTTGAGCTGGGCCAGGGTGGTGGCGGTGCCGTTGATGTAGGCTTTGGATTTGCCGTCGGCGGTTATGATGCGACGGATGATGACCCCGCTGTCCTCCAGCTGAAGATCGTTCTCGTCGAGAAACGCCTTTACGGCGGCCGAGTCGGAGACGTCGAAGCAGGCGGTGATTTCCGCTTTGGATTCTCCGGTTCTGACCGACGCGGCGTCGGCTCTGCCGCCGAGACACAGGCTCAGAGCGTCGATGGCGATGGACTTGCCGGCTCCGGTTTCGCCGGTAACGCAGGTCATCCCGCTTTTGAAATCAATTTCGAGCTCCCGGACGATGGCGAAGTTTCTGATGTTAAGCTGAGTAAGCATGGGCATTCTCTCTTAAAAAAGCTTTGATCCCCAGCCAAGCTTCTCTCTGAGAACATGGTAGTAGGAATATGATTTGAGATGGATCAGAGTCAGCTCGGTGGAGCTTTTCCTGATAAGAACCTTCTGGTGGGGCGTCACGTTCACCGTCTTCTGTCCGTCTATGGTGACGTTGCTGCTTTCGTCCCCCAGAAAGTCCACGCTCACTTCATGGGTGTCGCTGATGACAATCGGACGGTTGCTGAGGGTGTGAGGAAACATCGGGATCAGACAGAAGGCGTTGATGTCAGGGTTCATGATGGGTCCGCCGGCTGAGAGAGCGTAGGCTGTGGATCCGGTGGGGGTCGAGACGATGAGACCGTCGGACTTCATGCTGTTCATGAACTTGTCGTCTATGAAAACCTCGAATTCGATCATGTGAGCCACCTGCTTGGGATGGATCACCGCTTCGTTGAGACAGGAATGGGTTTCAAGGATGATGCCGTCCTCCACCACCGAAACATCGATAAGAGGGCGCTTTTCCGTGACGAACAGACCGTCGAGCACCTCGGCCAGATCGCTTTCGAAGTTGGCCGGCTTCAGATCGGTGAGAAATCCCAGGTGTCCGCGGTTGACGCCGATGACCGGCACTCCGTGTCTGGCAAGATCTCTTGCGGCGCCGATGATGCTTCCGTCGCCTCCCACCACGATGGCGAGATCGGCCACCTGGCCGATGACGTCGTTGTCGATGCTGGCCACGCCGGTGAGGTGGTATACCTGGGTGATGCGGCTCTCCACGTAAATGGTGCAGTCGTACTGCCAGAGAAAACGGATCAGACGGTTGATGGTCTGCTTGTAGGAGTTGCCCTTGCGGGGCAGACCCATGATGGCGATATTTCTGAAATACATTTTGTTATTGCGTAGGTGTCCTGTCATATATTTTAGAGGATGCCGCACAATGTTTTAAGGAGCAGACTCAAAAAATTCAAGGCAACGCCCGCAAGCGGGATTGGAAGGCCGGAATCGGCATGAATAAATTTTCCCTTCGGACTTGAAACTCCTCCTTATGTCCATATATACATAGACATAATTAGGGCGCCCTTCTGCCTGAGCGTGTTTAGCCGCTCTTCAGGCGGATCAAGAGGTGTTTTTGTTTTTTATCAGATATGAGGTTAAGAGAGTAATGGCAAACGAAGAGCAGAACAGCGAAGTCACGGACAATCAGGAGGTTCCAGAGGCTGAGCAGACCGAACAGACGCCGGAGACTCAGAATGCGGCGGAAGCGGATGCTCCTGACAACCAGGCCAACAAGATCGAGGCGCTTGCTTTTGAACTTAAAAAGGCCAAGGACAACGAGTTGAGAGCCTATGCCGAGATGGACAATCTCCGCAGAAGAACCGAGAAGGAGGTTGCCAACGCCAAACAGTTCGCCCTCAGCAGTTTCGCCAAGGAGCTTCTGGATGTGGTTGACAATCTGGAACGCGCGCTGGGCTCCATCGATCACAGCAATCCTGATTTTGCCAACATCGACAAGGGCGTCGAACTGACCCTGAAAACCTTGCTGAAGGTTCTTGAGAAGAACGGCGTCCTGCAGATCAATCCAAAGGGCGAGTCGTTTGATCCCAACACTCAGCACGCCATTCAGATGGTTGAATCCGATCAGTACGAGGCGAACACGGTGGTGGACGTGATGCAGAAAGGCTACAATCTCAACGGTCGCAACATCAGACCGGCCATGGTGGTGGTCTCCAAGGGCGGATCCGCCGTGGACACCCAGGCCTGATCCGTTTTTGTGCAGCTAGGGGAACCGGTCCCGTTTCCCCGAAGAAGGAAACCTCCGTCCGCTCTTTGCGTCATGCCGGAGGTTTCTGTCTTTTTGGCTGGATGTTTCTTCCTTTCTGGGGGAGCTCTTTTTTTCTTCCGCCATGTCGCCCGTTTCCCTTTTGCGTCTTTGTCTCGGTTCCGCAGCGGATGCGATTTCTGATGCCTCTTTTGCGTCGCCCTGACTGCTGGCGGCTATCCAGACCGTCGTGGACTTTCTTTTGGACTCTTGCCGTTCCGTTCTTTTGCCTGGGATGCGGATTTCAGCTAAAACGGGATCTTTTGATTTTGGTTTTATCTTTCAGATCTTCGCCATCCCTTGTGGATTCAGGATTTCTGAACAAGATTTCCGCTGCGGGATAAATTAAAAGCGAATTGCAAAATCACGAAAGGGAAGAATTGTGATGCTGTTTTAATCATGACTTTGCCAGAGCGGACTTTGTCTCGTCCGCGGTGTCATGCAAGTCTGGAGCCGATAAGGAATGATTTGCGGTTGCCATATTCGGGGATATTATTTTTTTGTTCCCAGAATTTCGGCTGGTTTCTGCCGTGAGTCACGCCGGTTTTTGAGAGACTAGGGGCTTTTTTTATACTGAATGTTGCGCCTTAATGCAAACTGACGCAGATCCGGCATGCGGCACAAAGATTTTTTACACAGGGAGATAACATTATGCAGACTCGGTCGCCGTATCATGAAAACAAAACGCTGTCCCGATTGCTTTCAAAATACAAGGTACATCCGTCGGTTCATGCCGTGGGTATCGGAGGTTCCGTCGCCGCCGGCACCTCTGACCATTCTTCCGATATCGATATCTATGTTTTTACCAGGAAAGATCTGTCTCTTGAGGAACGTTGCGGCATCGCCGCGGAGTTTTCCAGCCGGTTTGAAGTCGGAGGCGACTATTTCGGACCGGATGACGAACTCTGGTATGACGAATTGGGCAGAGAGTGCGACGTGGTATATTTCGACGTGTCATGGTTTGAAAACAGCGTCAGATCCGTGTGGCTTGAGGGGCGGGCCGACAACGGCTATACCACCGCCTTTTTGTACACCCTTGCTCATCTGGCCGTCGAGCATGATCCGTCATTGTGGCTTGCGGATCTTAAAACGCTGATAGATACCCCCTATCCCGAGAAGCTTCGCGCCAGCATCATCAGACGCAATCTGATGCTGATGAAGGACAAGCCGTTTTCTTCATATTCGCAGCAACTGAGAAAGGCGATTGCCAGAGGTGATTTTGTCAGCGTGAACCATCGCCTGGCGGCTTACCTTGCCAGTTATTTCGATGCGCTTTTTGCCGTCAACCGGTTGCTTCATCCCGGAGAGAAGAGACTTGTTGATTTTGCATTGAAAAACTGCGGGGTTCTTCCCGACGGGTTTGAAGAGGATTTCAAACGGCTTGCCAGCGCCGAGCATGAACAGCTGCCCGAGATTATTGACGGCATGACAGAAAAGTTGAGAGTACTTTGCAGATTTTGAATCCAACATGCGATCTCTCTTAGGCTGTGTGCCTCCATGTGTCTCGACGTTCTTTGAGATAAAAAGTCGAAGGAGGATATCGGAATCAGGAACAGTTATAGCCGGTATGGAAGGCGTTGCTGGAGTGCGAGCTATACCTGCAGGCAAAAATCTGTTGCGCCGGATGAAAACGCGAATATAACAAAGCATGAGGAGCAGGTGTCGGGTGGAAGATGCGTGGGTTTCGCGCAGGTTCCCTGGCTTTCCTTCGAGCGAGGCAAGGCGGGTGGAGCAAACCCGGATGATTCAAGCAACCCGGAGCGGAAGGTTCGAAATAAATTTTGATTGTTGTGTAAAATAATGGTTGCAATCTTATCTGGCATGCGGTAAACTTTGAGTAAAGTTTAACTTCTGGGGATAACCGCGGCT
>JAFURY010000084.1 GCA_017480795.1 Succinivibrionaceae bacterium | reverse complement strand
CTGATCGATCCGCGTATTGGAATTGGTAATCAACTTACCAAGCTCCGCATGGTGATTCGATTCGAGTGTGATCTGAGATTTCAGAGCGGTATTCACCTGATCGATCCGCGTATTGGAATTGGTAATCAACTTACCAAGCTCCGCATGGTGATTCGATTCGAGTGTGATCTGAGATTTCAGAGCGGTATTCACCTGATCGATCCGCGTATTGGAATCGGTAATCAACTTACCAAGTTTTAAGTGATGATCGGCTTCAAGCGTTATTTGCGCCTTAAGAGCATCAGATACTTGTCCAATGTGAGTATTTGATTCGGTTATTTGACCATCATGGGTCTTCAAATGACTGGTGTTGAGATCGATTCTTGCTTCCAATTCGTTGGCAAACAAGATAATCTCCGCATTGTGTTTTGACTCAAGATCTTCCAATTTCTTATGATTGGCGGCAACGAGAGCGATTCGAGCGCCTAACTCGTTGTTCAGCAAATCAATGTATGCCGCTTGCTCCGTTACAGTATTGCCGAGTTCGTCGAACTCCTTGCGCAGCGTCTTGATGTTGATATTGCCGGATGGGGCATCCAACGAAATACCGCAGAAGGATTCCAGCGTTTCCCGGTCGCCGGTGTACTTCTTGTACAGCGTCCCAAGGTCGATGTGCGCGGCATCCTTGTCTACGTTGATCCAGGCGTCAAAGAACTCGTCCAGATCCTTCTTGGCTTCTTCATCGGCTGCTTGTCCGCTTGCACCTCCGCTTTTTCCTCCTCGGCTTTTGCTATCCTTGTTCGCCTTTGCCTTGTCCTTGCGGTAACGTTCGGTCATGGTCTGGCGAGGAGTGCCAAAGGTGTAGGTATTGTTGGCGGGATTGTCCAAATCGTATTCGATCTTGGTGCAAGTCAGATAGTCAACAATATTGTGAGGAAGAGTATTGACATGAACGCGATCACCGATATAGATCTCTCGAACGTTCTTGTCAATCAGATGCATGTCAACTGCCTTCACTGTAATTGTGATCGGCATGTTCACATGACTGGCCATGAATCGCTGTGCGTTTTCCAACAACGTGGAAGCCTTGTCTACATTGTCAAACACATGGGTTTTTACGATGCGACCAAAGCGTTCTACGCCGGCGGCGTCAACCAACTCATCGCTTCCATTATTCACATCTGCAATGGTCAGATTATCGTCGCCGAGCGGAATCAGCACAGTAAAGACATCCTCAGCGGATACCTCTTCCGTCAGGTCCAACAGATTCGTTCCGAATTCGATCTCCTGCACGGCGGTATTTCCGTAATCCGTCACCAGGTCGATATAGTTGGTATTTCCAACACGACGGGTACGCAGATAACCTCCGCAGTAATCGATCAGACAAGATTCGATGTACTCGAAACTGGTCTGCCAATCATCAACGATCGAATCGAGAACGATTTGTTCGTAGTCAAAATTGGTCGTTTCAAGATTCTCAGCTTGCTCCTGTTCCTTGTCGGACTGCCCACTAAGGATGATCTCGCGATCTTCGATGTTAATTGTTCCAACCGTGAACTTCTTTTCCGATTCAACACGGGAATTGTGCCGCTGAATGATCTTCTTGAACAATTCATGCGTCGTACCCTTGAACTTCTTTCCTTTCTGCACACTGTCCACCAAGTAGGCGAGATTGCCTTCACAGTAGACAGTGCGCATGTTGTTGAAGTTGCGATTGACAGTCAACACTCTGCCGCGGAAAATCTCCACGCCATCCAGTTCGACGGTGACGATGGTTTTCAGCTGCTGAAACAGGTTGTAGTAGCGATGAAATGGGGGGACGATGAATTGCAGCGAACCGGCCTTTCCCATTTCCAGCGTCAACTTTGGAGAATTGACAATGAGCTCATCATCAATAGGCTCATAAATGGATTTTCCATCTACATAAATGTGAAACATTTACAGCCTACCTCCCACAATGTTGATGGTGATTCTACCGTTGCCGGTAAAAGTGAAGTCGTTTTCTCCCTGATGAAGAACGATATCGCCAAACTGGTTTGCGCCTCTGGAAAGGGTATGGCTCGTTCCATTGTAGGAAACTTTCATGCCGTCCACTGAAGAAACCAGAACGGGAATAGTATCCATCATATCGCCGATTACGACGATGTTTAGAGTTCCGCTCACGATAAGGTTCTTATAGTATCTGATGGTGTCGGTCTCAAAGTTGAAGGTATCCCACAGCCATTTATCGCCTCCGGCGACATACTGCTTGTAAGGGCCGACGTTGTAATCAATGACGATCCTGGAATAGTCTCTATCAGACTTCCACTGATTTACTGCAAACCTTCCCTCGTAGTAGAAGTCGGAGTCATCCTCTAAGACAGCACGCAACTTCTGACCATGAAGATAGGCCATGATTTCGCTGTAGAGAACCGCCCAGTCCCTGAATCCATTTTGAACGATGAAGCTCCAGTTTCCAGTACGATTGCCATACAGCGGTCTTCCAGCCATCGCAGTGGTCAAATCCAAAACGCCATCGCCCCCGGGGATCTCGATGTAATTCGACTTCACCGGAGGCGGGTTGACTAAGGGACGGGATTCAGGAATCAAATGCCAATCGTCCCACGTGTTTTTATCACCGATCGTAATTGAATGATACATTTAATTCCCCCTTTCAGGCATAGAAAAACCCTCGCATGTTTCAGCGAGGGTTGAATTTGGTTGCGTGCTATGATTACGGTGCCCAGGATGGCTTTTCTTGGGCATGAATGACTCCAAGCCCATCTCCAACGCTTAAAACCATACCATCGGTCAGATTGATCTGAGCCTGACCGTTTACTTGAAGGTTTTGGCGTGCCAAACTGTTTCGATTTGCATAATCATCTTCTGTTGCGTATGTGGTCAGAATCCAGAAATTGGCCATACCCACTTTTGTACAGGAAAAGACATAGGAGCCTTCCTTAATGTCTTGACCGACGATGTAGTCGCCAGGATAGATCACATCCAACTGACAAGAAAATCGCTCTTCAAGAATAGAATCCAACGATTCATGCAACGCTAACAATTCTTTCGTGCTCATACTCGCAAGATCGATCTCTTCAGCAAAAGCGGCAACTGAAAAAGCCATTAAGATCATTATTACAGCCAGTATTCTCTTCATAGCGAATCCTCCTTGATTGTCTCATAAAGGGGGGATAGGGTATAACTTGAGAATTTATTATACCATATACCCCCCTTTTTGCGAGTTAAATTTCTGTTATATCGTATTACAGAATATTTAATTTGTCAGGAGGCGATCTCGCTCTTACAGCAGTTTCTTCATCGGTTAATTACCCCTTCCTTTTCTCGTTGCCTGCACGCCAAGTTCTCTATCCATCATGCCGGATGTCGCGCCGACAAGTTCGCCGGAATCGAGAACAACTTTCATGTTGTGCACAGCCTCGTTCAGACCATCAAACCGATTAGCGAGCGATTGCAACTCGGATACGACATCCTTGTTGTTGACACCACCAACGATCCTTGCGCCGTCGAAGTTCAAAGCGTTTACGCCCTTGCTGAAGTTTATCCCTCTAAACAGACCGCTGTTAACGATCTGATCAGAATTGAGCATGCTGCCGATTGTACCTACACCATTGCGAACATTGCTCAGATCAAGTACCGGGCGAATAGTCGGATTCGGATCGATGTAGTCAAATACGCTTCCATCTACGCCTCGCAGCATGGTTTTTGCGGAATCAACCGCATTCTCACCGATACCTGCCGCGCTCTGGCTAACGATTTTAGAGTAGTGATCGAGGCCTCCGGCAATGCCAAGGTCAAAGTTCATACCAAGTCCATAGCCAACTCTTGAAGGAGAATGCACAGACCAGGTAATCTGAATCGCTCTGGTGGCTCCGGCAGCGGCATTCGTTGCGGCTTTCTTTACAGAATCCGCCATCGAAGCGATACCATTTGCCAAGCCTTTGCCAAGGTTCTCGCCTGTTGCGTACCAGATTTTATAAGTTCCGTCGGCACCATCGCTTCCATCAGAAGAGATCGAGACTGCGGCGGCACTTACCTTGTCTCCGTTGTCGGAGATCGCGGTTACCATAGCGGTTACGAAAGTGGTACCAAGAACTTGTGCGGCGGATTCGAGATCTTTGGTGCTTACGCTATCTTCCTCCACCGTACTGGCGAGCGAAGAGAACGACGAAACGATCTCTTGCACAATGGCAAAATCGGTTGCCGCCTGCGCGGCCCCGGTAATCCCGGTTGCGAAGGTACTGAAGTTATTGGCGAATGTGGCCATACTGTTGGAAAGCCCAACAATATCCTTCTTACCGTCAAACCACTCTCCAATATCAGACCATACGCCACCCTTGGTTTCAAGGGTGCTGATGAAAGTCTGCATATCGGTCATGACCTGTGTGGCTTGCTCCGTATTGGAAAAGTCGGCTTTTCCGAGATTGGTTGCGAAGGTTGAGAGATTCGTGCCAACAATCGCCATCTTCTCAGACAATCCGACAATATCCTGTTCCCCTCCAAAGAACTTACCAATGTCATTGAATATACCGCCGGAGCTGTTCAACCCACTGGTAAACTCTTTGATAATCCCCATAGCAGTCGTCGCGTTTTCGGTTTCTTCAATACTGACAGAGCCAATATTGGACGCAAAGGACGCAAGTGCACTTCCGATATTTGCGCACCCGGTAGCAAAATCACTTAGGTTCTTTCGACCCGTAATTGCTTGTATCCAACCGCCACTTTCGTCAAGCGTGTCTGCGAAACCTTTTAACGCTTTCGCCGCGTTGATAGAGGAATCTATATCGTTTTGGTCTACGGTAGAGAAATCAGTTATTGCTGCTGCATAGGCACTCAACGAAACACCAAATCCAGGCAAGTCATCGCTGAAATCGGCAAGACTTTTTGCGCCTTTGATCTTCTGCGAAAGACCTCCGGTTGCAGGCAAAGCATTTACGATTCCGACAATACCATTTGCTGCTGCTAAAGCATTAGCGCTACTTGTTGCGTCCACGGATGCAAAACCTTCAACAAAGGTTGCGTATTCCTTTAATGCCTCGCCAAACGTAGGAATCTGTTCAGAAAATGCGGCAAGACTTTTTGCTCCAAAGATCTTTTGCGCCCATCCACCCTCAGCAGGAATTTCCTTAAGAAGGGCAGTAATGCCTTGCGTCGCAGCAAGAGCATTTTCACTTGCCGTTACATCGACCTCGCTAAATCCTGATATACTACTTGCATAGGTTGATAAAGCCTCTCCCAATGCTGGAATGTCTCCGGCAAAGCTACCCAGATCTTTGGCTCCAAGTAATTGCTGCGCCAAACCGCCTTCCGCAGGAAGGGAAGTTGCGATTGCAGCAATGCCTTGAGCTGCGGTCAATGCATTCGCGCTTGCGGCTGCATCGACATCACCGAAGCCGGAAATCATCATGACGTATGCAGATAAGGCTTTCCCCAAAGCTGGTATATCAGCGGAGAAGTCGGCCAGATCTTTTGCGCCGACAAGCCGTTGAGCCAATCCGCCTGTTCGAGGAAGAGACTTTGCCACCGCTACTATACCTTGAGTAGCGATCAGGGCATTATTGCTTGCATTGGCATCAACTTCACTGAATCCCGAAACACTGGATGCGTAAGATTTGAGAGCTTCGCCGAGTGCTGGGATATCTCCGGCGAAGTCGCCTAAGTCTTTCGCACCTGCAAGCCGTTGAGCCAATCCGCCTGTTCGAGGAATGGCTTTCGCAATGGCAACGATACCTTCAGTGGCTGCTTGGGCCTTATTTACGGAATCGGTATCGACATCATCAAATCCTCTGATATTTGTTGCATAGCTTTTAAGAGCGATGCCAAGTGCCGGAATATCGCCGGCAAACTCACCGATGCTCTTTGCACCGATGAGCTTCTGTGCAAGACCTCCGCTACGAGGAATCTTATTCGCCAGGTCGACGATGCCTCCAGCCGTAGTTGCAGCTTTGCTTATTGAGTCTTCATCTACTTCACCAAATCCGGATACATTAGAGGCATAAGTCTTTAATGCTTCCCCCAGCGCCGGAATATCGCCGGCAAACTCGCCGATGCTCTTTGCACCGATGAGCTTCTGTGCAAGACCCCCACTACGAGGAATCTTATTCGCCAGGTCGACGATGCCTCCAGCCGTAGTAGAAGCGCGATCAAGAGTGTCTTGATCTACATCCGAGAAACCGGATACGGCTGTCACATAAGCCTTCAACGCTTCACCAAGGGCTGGAATATCGGCAGAGAAATCCGCGATGCTCTTTGCACCGATGAGTTTCTGTGCGAGACCCCCACTACGAGGAATCTTATTCGCCAGGTCGACGATACCACCAGCTGTAGTAGAAGCGCGATCAAGAGTGTCTTGATCCACATCCGAGAAACCGGATACAGTGTTAGCGTATGTCTGCAATGCTTTACCGAAATCAGGAATATCATCAGCAAAGTCGCCCAAGTCTTTAGCACCGATGAGCTTCTGTGCAAGACCTCCGCTACGAGGAAGAGAATTAGTAACATCTACTAATCCTTTGGCAACTGAGGTGGCAAGATCGATCGTTGCCTGATCTACATCCTTGATATCGGATATTGCCGTTGTGTATGCAACGATGGCATTACCAAGACACTCCATATCTTTGGCAAAATTCTCTACAGCATTTCCTCCGGAAATCCAGGAAGAAATCGCCTCAATAACATTTGCGCCGGCAATCTGTGTAATGATACTGACAAGATTACCAACACCGGTGACAGCCGATGTATCCAAATCTTTGATGCCATCGAGGAACGGCTGAGCATTTGTCATAAAATCCGAAAGCTCGGTGCCAATGGAAGAGAAACCATCAAATACGCCTTGCGCCAGACCTCCGACAAATCGACCAACAGCATTGCCGATCGAATGAAGCAAATCACCAAAGCTATCAATGTAGGACGAAACATTAAGTGATTTCTCTGCTGCGCCGAATACGGCCATGAGTGCAACAATAGCGGCTGCTACCAAGCCGAGTTTGACAATACCTCCAAGTGCTGCGCCAATAGGCAAATTGCTCATAATCAGCATTGCTCCTGATAGAGAAAGTAATGCAATGCCAAAAGAAGTCGAGAAAGCAAGCATCTTATCGATTTCTATACCTTCAAGATGCTGCAATACTTTGACAAACACCTGCATTGATAGAGCCATAACTCCAAGCAACAAGACGCCTTTTGCGACTCCAGTAATCTTGGTCTTATTCATGATCTTCATGAATCCTGCCAGTTCAAGCAGGACAAGACCCAGTCCGGCAACGCCCTTGATGATCGTCTTTGTTTTCAGTTTGCCGATCTTGGAGATCGTATCGGCAAACATATTCAGCGAAACCGCCATAAGAATAAGGCCCGCACCCTTGAATACGCCAATCTTGGCCTTCTTGGTCAAAGCAAGGAATGCGGCCAATTCAAGCAGCACCACGCCAAGGCCGACAAGCCCCTTAACGATGGTTCCGGTTTCAAGTGTACCGATCTTCTCAATCGCATTGGCGAACATGTTGATGGACACGGCCATGAGGATAAGGCCCGCGCCCTTGAACACTCCGAGCTTGGCTTTCTTAGTAAGAGCCAAGAACACAGCGAGCTCAAGCAGAACAGCGCCGAGTCCGGCAATTCCCTGAACGACCGTATGCGTATCCATGCCGCCGATCTTGGAGATCGCGTTGGCGAACATGTTGATGGATACGGCCATGAGGATAAGGCCGACTCCTTTGAACACACCGAGTTTGGCTTTCTTGGTGAGCGCAAGGAAGACTCCAAGCTCCAACAAGACGGCTCCCAAACCGGCAATGCCTTTGATCATGGTATCTGTATCCATGCCACCGATCTTGGAGATCGCGTTGGCGAACATGTTGATGGATACGGCCATGAGGATAAGGCCGACTCCTTTGAACACACCGAGTTTGGCTTTCTTGGTGAGCGCAAGGAAGATAGCCAATTCGAGCAGCACGCCGCCAAGACCAGCGATACCTCGGATCATGGTATTGGTGTCCATACCGCCGATCTTGGAGATCGCGTTGGCGAACAGATTCAGCGATACGGCGAGTAAGATCAACCCGGCACCCTTGAATACGCCGAGTTTAGCTTTCTTCGTGAGGGCGAGGAACACAGCGAGCTCAAGCAGAACAGCGCCGAGTCCGGCAACGCCTTTCACGATGGTTCCTGTGTCCATGCCACCGATTTTTTCTACTGCCTTTGCGAATAGGTTCAGCGATACGGCGAGCAATACAAGGCCGGCTCCTTTGAAAATGCCCATCTTGGCCTTTTTTGTCAAAGCCATGAAGATGGTCAACTCAAGAAGAACTGCGCCGAGTCCGGCGATTCCCTTGATTATGGTGCTGTCATCCAGTTTTCCAATCTTCTCGATTGCAGCAGCAAAGATCAGCATTGCGCCGCCAAGCAGCATCAGACCTGCGCTTGTCACTGCCAATCCGGTAGCGTTCTTTAACTTGATTTTGCTGAGAACAAAGGCGAATGCGGTAACCGCTGCAAGTACAATCCCCATAGTAAGGAGTGCATCTCCAAGACGATCGGAATCGATTTTAGAAACGATGTACAGAGCTCCAGCAATCAGTGCCAAAGAAGCGGCAATCTTTAGAATGGAGTCAACAATTCCACCCTTCTTCTCGCCGAATCCTTCAATAGCTTCTCCGATACCCTTCCCGGTCTTCTTGATTGTCTTGACGAGAGTATCCTTTACATCAACCAATCCTTTTACGAATTTCCTGATCTTAAGGATCAAGCCACCGCCGAGCAATGCACCGATGATTACTGCGATATCTGCACCGTTGGCGTTCTCAGCAAAATTCTTGATGGCGTCGATGATTCCGGAGAAGAAGTTCTTGATACTCGACAAGATGCTGTTGCCGTCAAAGAATTTGCCGATCTTCTCTCCGATCCCCTGGAAGTGGCCGAACCACTCTTTCAGCTTTCCGACAATGCCTTCAGGACCGTTGCTGAACAGGTCCTTCACGGTCTGAATGAACTGTTTCACGCCGTCGATCATCCGCTTGATGAATGCGACGACCTTTTCAACAACCTTCTGAACCCCGCCGGTTTCTTTCAGATGCTGGTTGAATTCGGTGATTTTGTCAGCGCCTTTGGCGATCAATTCGACCAAGCCACCGGCATACGGCGTAATGTATCCGAATACCTGATTGGCCACATCCCAAACGCCGCCGATTACCTGACGGACGATGTCCAGCGCATTGGCGAAACCAGCCACAATGCGACGGATCTTGTCCATCTTTTCTTCGTTTTCTGTAAACGCCCTGATGCGGTCAGTCAGTTCACGGAACCCTTTGGTCATGTCAAAGAGCTGTTGACCGGTTTTGGGCGGAAATACCTTTTGAAACTCTTCGTGAATGAGCCCAACGATGTTCTGAATCGTGTAAACGATATTCCAGAAACTCTGAATGAGTTCATCACGTCCACCAAGATCTTTCCATTCCTTGACGATCTCGTTTCGTGCTTCAGCGGCTTCTCCGATCACATTACCGAAAAACTCGCTGATGCTCGTCAACAATTCCTTGGCTTCTTCAAAGTCGCCAATGATATAACGCCAAGTCTCAGTCCACCCGGACTGTGCTGCTTCTTTTAGAGTATCAAACAGCTGTGTAAAGGTCTTTACTTTAGTGGCGGCATTGGTAGCGTCTTCGGCCAAACGGATCATTTCCTTGGCTTCTTCTGGAGAAAATCCTTGGGATAGCAGCTCGCCGTATTTCATCTCTTTCATTGCGGCGATGCCTTCCTCCATGGTTTCCTTGGTGTAACCGGCCTCTTTGGCCATTTCCTCGAAGTCCCAGGAGAATTGATCCAACGTGGCCGCCAGGATGTCGGAAGTAAACCATCCCTTGGAAAGGGACTCCTTAAAGCCCATTTCGTCGACGATTTCCTGAATCGAACGTTTTACTGTCTTCTTGACCTTCTTTCCGTTCGCGCCGATTTCTTCAACGGTGACATCCACCGTTTTACCCATCGCCTTTGCGTTGCGAAGAATGGCTTTCTGAAAGACCTCGCCGCCCATACCGGCTCTCATGACGCTGTTCCACTGATAAGCGGTCACAGTACCGGCACTCATGGCCTGAGAAAGCATGTACATGGCATTGCTGGCCTGTTCGGCATTCGAGCCGGAAACAGCGGCCAGATTCGCAATACCCTGAATGGCCGCGACAGATGTATCAAGATCGACACCGGCAGCTGTAAATCTACCAATGCTCTCCGTCATTTGGGTGAAATTATAGATGGTCTTGTCAGCGTAATGATTCAAGGTATCAAGTCGGTCGTTGATAATTGCAACACGTTCGCTTTCACCAGTGATACCTTGCTTCGCCATAGAGTCATAGGTGTTGGAAAGAATTGTCTGGATCGAATTGATCTGGGTTTCATACTCTTCCAGACCAGTCTTAACAGGATCAATAGTGAGCGCCTCAACAAAGTTCTTTACTTGCATGGCGGCATTCAGAGCAGCGTCACCGATCCTGTTGTAGACATTCTGAACCAGATTGCCCATGAAAGAGAATCGGTCGGCAACCGATTGGGCTGCATCGGCCAGCCGCCTGAGATCGATGTTTCTGGCGGCCTTGTCGATCGCTTCGAGTCCCTTTGCCGATTTTTCTAAGTCAAGCCCTTTTTTCAGATCGTCAAGCGACTTTACGCTTTTCTGGATGCGGTCTTCAAACTGTTTGTTGTCAAACTGCATCTCAACAACGCGCTTATCGACATTATTGCTCACGACGTGACCTCCCTCCAGGCTTCATCGGCAAGCTGCTCGAAAACCTGGCGAAGCGCTGGATTGATGTAATCGACTCCCTCGACGTATCCGCCCGTTCCGGTTCCATGACCGTATTGCAGAATCACCGCAATGTTGACGCCTTCGTTGATGTTGGTATTGGTCCAAAAAATAGAATAGCCGTCTGGGTTCTGAGCGATCTCATAGCCCCAGGCGGCTGCTGTTGCTCCGGAGTCAACCGGAGTTGCGGAGGCAAGAGCCGTGACGCCGGCCTGACCATACCGCTCAAGAATCTCTCTCGGTGTAGCTTTTTGAGCTTGCGAGAAGAATCGTTCCGTATTCCGGAAATTGCCTTTATGTTTGATCCGTATCACGGCTCTCCACCTCCTTTCTGCTATCCTTTGGTGTTCAGCCGAGCGCGACGTGCCTTATTCATTGCGGTGCGCTGTTCCAGCATGTCACGCCTGTTCTGCTTCTTCTTCGGAGCATTCTTG
This sequence comes from Succinivibrionaceae bacterium, assembly GCA_017480795.1. GTDB lineage: Bacteria > Pseudomonadota > Gammaproteobacteria > Enterobacterales > Succinivibrionaceae > UBA2804. Next base: position 52,440 of record JAFURY010000084.1, on the reverse strand, counting down.
GCGTTACAGACCCGGATCAGTGTCAACAATGTGTTCAGATGCCACTTTCGACATTCCCAGGGGATATTCAATGAAATCATCCAATAGTAAATAACTTCGGATGTGATGACCTCTCTATGCGGGGGTCCGACTTTATCTTTATCATTAAACCACGTTGCTGTCATAGGCGCTTCAATGTAATCGTTGATCTTGTCCATTACTTCATTGGTGATTCCGTAATAAACAGCCGGATCAACGTGCTGCGTTAGCGTCATACAGCGAACATAGTCAATGCATTCTTCAGCAGTTTTCGGGTCCTTGCCCAGAAACGGCTTGTTCCATTTCTGCTCCCAACGATGAATAGAGACCAATGAGTGCTCCAGTATCAAGGTAGTTTCCTTGGTCGAGCCGAAAGTATTGGTCCTTTCATCGAACCATTCATACCCCGGTATCGTAACTGGCAGCATTCGTCACACGACCTTTATTCAACCGGAACCAAATTGGGAGTGTTGAGCTCATCCTTCGCAGCCTGTGCCTGAGCCAAAGCGTCCTGGGGCAGGATGGCATTGATGAAGGCCGCAGCCTTGTCGGGATCGAGCAGTTCCAGGAACAGAACGGAATAGGCCTCCGTCTGAGTGAACCTCGTGGAGAGTTCGGGCGACTTGACGAAATACTTGCCATCCAGCGACTTTTCGCCGTAGGCCTTCATGATGATCTCCTTGAAGGTCTTGGAGATGCGCTCCATGTCCTGCTCGGCAACCAGCTTCTGGATCATGTTGGTCATGCCGCCGTTGACGCCCATTTCCATCTCCAACACTTCCGCCTTGGACAGGTTGAAGAGGAATTCCTCGGTCCTCTCATTGTCGTTGTAGTCGGTATAGGTGATCTTCTTCTTAAGCATTTTTCATTTCTCCTTTCAAATGAGTGTGGGTGCGTCCCCTCCGGCGTCACCCACTGGTGTATCCCTCCGGTTCAGTCACCGGTTCGACCTTTTGCGTTCGTCAGAGATCAGGTGCCGCTGACAGCCTGAAGAGCGGTCAGGATCTCATTCGGAGTGGGCAGCTTGGCAGCCGCGGAGGTGCTGCCGTACAGCAGATTCTCCAGAGCGGCCATCTTGGCGGCGCCCAGCTTGGTGGAATCGAACTCCAGCTTCGCGGTGGGCTTGTAGCCGGTCATCGGAACGGGAGTGCCCTCGGTATCCCAGCTGAAGGGGCTGGCTTCGGGAGAATCATTCACGGTGTCGTGAGCCTTTTCAGTCGGGGAAGCGCTCAGACCATACGCGACGTGAATCTTGTAGCCCAGCTTGTCGGTGTTGGCGTTGCCGATTTCAGAGCGCCAGGACAGGCCGAACTTCTTGCGCTCCTGCTGACCGACGTACATGCCCTCGATGGGGGAGGCGGAACCGTCGCAGGCCGCGAAGGAATCGGGATAGGTATACGCCTCGATGCTGGCGTGATACTCCTCAGCGCCGCGGATGCCGGCGTAGTAGATGCCGTCAGCGTACATCTTGTTGATATCGGCGCCTTCGGGCTGGTCGGTGACATTGGTCAGGCCGTTCCACGCCTCGCCATTGTCATAGGTGCCATCGTCCTTCATAGGATACAGAACACCCTGAGATACGCCATACTCATACTTGCGATTTTCGGCCTCGTCCCAGGTCAAACGAGCGGTATTGGGCATAGTATTATCCTCCTTGTTTTAGTAATAGAGTGTGAAGACATCATGATGAAGATTGTCGCTTGCGAAATAGCGATCATGAACGCACATCGGCAGCATGGCAATCTTATCGGGAACGGGAGACTCAGGATCTCTATGGATCACGGTGACCGAATAACGATTGGCATGATGATAGGGCTTGTTGTTCGCAAATCTGCTGTCGATTTTTTCCCTCTTATACACAATGCAGTCATAGGTCATCTTGTATCCCGTTGGCGGTTGGAAGTAGACGTTCCTGGAGCCAAGAGCGTCGCACAGAATTTCATGCAGATCAAGCCGTTGGCCCATTGTAGACACCTCCAATCGTTAAAAGCAGACGGGGGTTCTGGACTTCCACATTCGTGACCTTCCAGTAAGCCCCCATCCACTTGACATAACGAATGGCAAAGAAGTGTTGATAGGCGTAGGGATCTGCGACGATGCTCAGACTGTTATTCACAGTGACATCGTCATTGATGCTCTCGCCGGAAGCGAGCTTTCGGGCACTGCGAAAAACGTCACCGGAGTAATTGCGCTCGGTGGCGACTTCTACGTTAATGCCCGGCCTCGTTTCCTGCGTTTCGACATAACCTACCGGACCGTAAAACTTTGCCATTTTGACGGTTTCCTCCGATCAGCCTTCGTCGGTCACGTCCATCTCCAGCGCGATAGCGGAGAAGGGACGGGTCAGAGCACCGGAGCAGCGGGTCTCCAGCAGGCTGACTTCCTGGTTGAAGTTGATGTCGAAATCGGTGAAGTGGGTGATCTCGCCGCCCTTGGTGGCGCCCAGGCTGTAGTCGGCGAAGTTCACCAGCAGGCCCAGCAGCTCGAAGGTATGCTCGGTGCCGTCCACAGTGGCGGTGCGGGTCTTACCCTCATACTGCTCGGCGGTGATGATCTCGTTGACGTTCAGCGCAGCCTTCAGCTCGTTGACGTTGTCGTAGATCCGGCGGCCGTTCAGGTCGCGGGCCAGCAGCATCACGTTCACCATGTGGGGCGTGCACAGTAAGTCGGGGTTGCCGGAACCCTTGTACTTCTCACGGGCATACAGCAGGCTCTGGATGATCGCCTCGGCATACACGTAGTTCTCGCCGAAGTTGGCGGTGGAATTGGTGCCAGTCAGCTCGGTGCGCATGGCATCGATGTCCACGGTCTTGTGCATGCAGTACATATCGTTGTCCAGCCAGATCGGACGGATCTTGCTGCCGTCGATGGCAGTGTCGCCGCTGCGGCCGTCGCCGATGGTGATCTGGCGGGCCAGCTCCTCGTTCAGGTTCATGCGGTCCAGATCGTACATGTAGGCGACGATGTCGAAATCGGTGATGTCGATGATGTCGTCGCGATCCAGCTTGGAGCGGATGTACACGGTGACAGGATCGGTGGTACGGCTCAGGATCGGCAGAGAACCGGTGTCGGTCTTCTGAGTGCCCTTCTTGTAGCCCTTGGCCCGGCGATTGGTGATGTCGCGGACATCGGCCTGGCGGGTGCGGATGCGGCTGATGGGGCTCTTGTGAACCTTCGCCAGAACCTTGCCGATCCAGCCCTGGTCGGTGGTCAGCAGCTCGGGAGCGCCGGGCTTGATGTCCTTGTACTCCGGGAACAGCTGAGAGATGTTCTGAATGTTGTCAGCGGCGGAATGCGCGAGCTCATCCTTCTTCTGATCGATAAAGACCTGATAAGCCGCCTTCAGGCTGCCGCCGCCATAGCTCTTGGCCAGCTTGACGATCTCCATGCCGTCAGCGTGGGACAGCACGGCATCAGTCTTGGTTTCGGTCTCCTGATCGAAAACGTTCCTCTTCATTTCGGTTTCCTCCTCTTCGGAATTGTGTTTGACTTCGGGGTCATTGGATTCCCCGGAAGGTTCGTCGTCGGGATTGACGATGTTGTCGATGACGTAAGCCACAGCGTTCTTCTGTTTCTCATTGAGGGTGTTGAGAACATCCTCAATGGTTTCCTTGTCGTCCTGCTTATCGTCATCCTTGGGCTGCTCCTCGTCCTTCTTCTCTTCGGACTCGCCATCGGCGTGCTCGACATCAGAGGGCTCGGATTCGCTGTCGGCATGCTCCACTTCGGAATAAAGCTCGATGCTTTCGCCGGTGTAGATGATGCCCTGCTCGAAATCCTCGGTCGTGGAACCGTCGCCGTGGACGACCAGGGAATCGATGAACGCGCCGGGATTAGCGCCGGCGTAGACGAGGCTAATCTCGCGAATCATACCGTGAAGGACGGTCTTGGCCTGTTCCTTCAGGTGATTGGCGTAGATGGACAGCGCGGTGATATCACCGTGCAGCACAGCCTTCTTGGCGTTGACACCGCTATCGGTATCATTGAAGAAGCATTCAACACGCATGCTGCCGTCCTGGCTGTGAAGAATGCCGTAACCAAGAACCCCATCAGGCGTCGCGTGGTTGTGGTTCCACACCAGCGGGACCCTGGCGCCGTCCTGATGGGCAAAGGCGTTCTTGGCGATCGTGCGGCCATCGGAGCAACGCATGTCAGCCCGCGTTGCCCAGCCTGCAAAATCGTAATGATTACCCATTTTGACCTGTCTCCTTATCTTTGTTGTTGTCTTCCGACCCCGGACCGGAACCGGCCGGAAGCAGAGCCTGCTTATCCTGGGCAGACGCGCTCAGATTCTTATTCCGCAGCACATCGGCGTTCGGATCGCTGCTGGGCTTCATGCCGATGACCTGTCTGATCTCATTGGAGGTCATGATCTCGTTTCTGGTGAATTTATCAGCGATTTCAGCGATATCATTCACAGGAACGAGCTTAAAGGGGTCGCGGAAGAATGTGATGGTTTGCCGCTGAGAACGGGCGGTCTGCGTGAGGAACTTTCGATTCATCTCGTCGACGATGGCCGAAAGAATCGGCTCGATAGTTCGATTGAAATAATTCAACATCGTCTTTTCATCCGCGGTACCATCCATAATGGCCTGCGTAATGCCGAGCTGGCTGAAGAACATCCCCATCAGATACTCGATCTGCTTCATCAGATTGTTCTCAACGGGGCGGTTAAGCTGAGTGATATGCTCAGTGCCGTCCGTGTACGCAATGCCGTATTTCCCCTCGGAAAGCTGCTTCTCAATGTCTTTCCGTCGCTTCTCAGCCTGCTCTCGTCGGGCTTCAGTCTTGATGATGTAGGGGAGCTGAATGATCAGATCGAGCTTTCCGCTGCTGGTCTGTTCGTCGACGACATCCAACAGGCTCAGCTTCCTGGTCAGGCGCTGATAGATGGAGTTCGGCTCGTTCATCACGGCATACATCGGATTTTCGATAAGAGGCACGGTCGATTTGGGAATGATGATGTTCTGCCTTCGGCCGATGTTCTCGTTATAGACCTCCACCTTCACATGCCGTGGATACCATTCCACAACTCTGCCGGTGCGAAGCGTGTAGATCTTGAAGTTGCCGGAATCCTCCGGTTCGTCATCCGAGTCGGTGGGAACGGCGGCAACACATCCCTCGTCAAGCATGCTTGCCACGAGATCCTGGATAAAGGCTCTTCCGGTCTGATCGATATTGGCCTCGATCGTAAGACAGTTGTTGAGGTCGGAATCGATGGTTTCCTTGTACCGCCCGTTCTCGTCGAGCCGCACATGACGAATGCTCATCGATGCGGCATCCATGGCGATTCGATTGTAAACAGCGGTAACAATGGAACGCTCGTTTCCTCTGGAATACCTCATCCGGTCCGGCCGGCGTCCATACGATGGGCCAATGTCATATCCGATGGTGGGGTCTTTGTTCTTGAATGTGTTCCAGGCGCGTTTGAGCCTGTCCATCAAAGCCATTTCGGTTTCCTCCTATATCTGTGAATTGGGAAATGGGCATAAAAAAAGACCGCAGGCGATTGCCTGTGGTCCGAAATAGGGGATGGGTCAGAGCTTCGTCATCTGATCCTCTTTGCAGTCATACAGCGGACGCTCTCCGGGATAAGCATCGGGATCGTCAACATGACCCTTTTTATCGCTCTGAACCGTATAGATGGTTATGCCATCTTCATCGTAGATGTCTACGATATCGCCTGTCACGTCCTTATCATCGATACGGACGCGGTCAAACAGCTGAAAGGCCATATCAATCCTCCTTCAATCATCTGTCGACATAAGCTGTGATGAACCTGGAAGTTTCTTCTGGCCCATCCTTCTGCCACATGGTTCTGAAAAGGCTCTTGGCCGTAGTTCCGAGCCGCATGGGAATGCTGAATCGTTCTTTGGATTTGCCAACCGGAACTGAATCGATCTTCTTCGATAAATCAAAGCCAGATTCGATATCCCGGAACAACCGGTCTGCATCGGTGGGCTTATACCCAACGTCAAAGAACTCTTTGGCGTGCTCTGTTCCATCTTTCAGGCAGTAGGAACTGAATTTTCGCTGGTCTGCGGTAAATCCCTTCGAACTGTGATACACGCCATCTATTATTGTAGCAGCTTCTTTTGTTTTTTCAACCGTTGTTTTGGTCTTATGGCCAAGCTGCTCTGGTGTTCGGCGAACGCCCCACTTCATGCCCTTTACGCCATAGTGGCAGAGGACGCCGCCCAAGTAATGCTCGTAAATCATTCTCAGTCAAACGCCTCCCGATTGATCTTATAGGCCACATATCCATCCAGCATGGCGGCAACGGCATCGATCTTTTGCTCGTACCGCTTCTTGAGGAGCTTTCGGTTTCCGTTGGTATCCTCAAGGGCAATACAGTTGCCCATAGCAAATGTCATCAGCGTTTCATCGAAGATCAACATCCTTTCTTCAGACAGCTTCTTCAGTTCGCCGAGCGGAACGGATTCTGTCCTCGCGCCTTGAATGACCTTTTCAATACCATAGCTTCCGTTTTCATTAGCCCACCGGGCAACGAAATCCTTGGCGTTGTAGGGGTCATAGCCAAAAGCGCGAACATCGTATTCGTTCTCCGTAATGTAGTTATCCAAATCGTCATAGACCTGCATCATATCCAGTACGGTACAATCCATAACGACGAGACTGCCTTCCCGAATGAATTCCTCATACTTGGAATGCATTGCAGCGGGAAGTTTGTCAAAGGTTAGCTGAGAAATGTAATTTCGGGTCTTGATCCCAAAGCTCCCATCACCGAGAGGGAACAGGAACGTGAAAGCACAGAAGTCATCACCCTGCGAAAGATCGGCGCCAAGAGCGCAAGGCATTCTCCAGAAGTCATGGTGGCCTTCATGCACCTGAATTTCCTCATAAGAGAAGAAATAGGTGTAGCCCTCCATGGGAATACCAAATCGCTTGGCGAGCGTATCATTCCGCTCATGGGGAGATTTCTCGATGTTATCAACATCTCGCTGATAGGTCTCATAGCTTACGGTCTTCCCGAGATTCGGATTGGCTTTCAGCCACATTTCGGGATGGGCGACTTCTTCGATGGAATCGAGCTTGTAATACCAAATACTTACCCAAGGCTGATCCAGCTCTCCGCGAAGGATCTTCATCAACTGCATTTTGATGGTATCGCCGATCGCGTTGCGAACGGTTCCCTCAGAGCTGATGGCAACGATCAGATAATCGTCGATCTTAGAAGAACCCTGCTCGATTGCGCCAATGACATTTTCACGAACGTCACAGGACAGCCATTCGTCGATCGTGGCGATCTTGGTTCTCATAGATTGCAGCTTGTCGATGGACATTGGCACGGTTTCGATTCGACTGCCGGTAAGGAAATTCTCGATGCCCTTTTTGGTGCTTGCGAGCTTTACCCTCATGGCGCGGGAACCCGTGGTGTTCTGCAAACTACCCTCTGTGAGGAACTTGAATAGCGGGCCTCTGGCTCTTGTAATGGATGTGCGAATCGGGGAAAGGGTCTCTTCTGCCTGGCGCATGGTATAGGCCGTAGCGATTTGATGGGTGGTACTGGTATCGATATTCAGGAAGTAACTCTGGATATTGCTGGCGTACATCGTCTTCGCCGCGCCTCTGGCGACGATGAGAAACTGCTTGTTACACAACCTCTTCTTGATGATCTTACGCCTGTATCGTATCCTTCCGTCATCCGTGGTAACGGGAACCCGCTGTTCCACAAAGTAATACCAGCCAAAGATGTCTTCCGCCCATAGCTTAAAACTGTCGAGAAGTTCAAGGTCTGAACCGTCTGTCAATGTGAGCTCCTCTTCACAGTAAGCAATGAAACCCTCGACCGCTTTGTCGTCATAGTAGTACATTGGATCGGCGATTCTGGCGTCGATCCGGTTCATCTGCAACTCAATCGGCTCGCAGACTGGGATTTGTCCTGCGACTACGGCATCTCGAAACATGCCGTAGTATCTTGGAACGGCTGTGTTCGATAATGCCATGAATCACCACTCGCTTTAGGACTTGCCAAACCAACCGGAGATCGTTCCCCAGTTATTCTTGAGGGTGATAGCAGTCGTGGAGGCTGCGGCGACGGTCCCGGCAACTTTCAACGAAGAAGTCAGGATCTTTCGGCCGCGCTCTACACGAGAGGGATTCATCTGGGAATACTGCTTCTCCATGTTCAGACGGTTCAGACGAGAGCGAAGCTCGGCGTCGCTCATCTTCTTCACGCTCTTGCTGTCATGGGCTTTCTTGTAATCCTCATGCGAATCATCGCTCTTGGCAGACTTGCTGCCGGTCTTATGACCGAGCTGCTCCGGGGTGTGCCGAACGCCCCACTTCATACCTTTGATACCGTGGTGCCAGATTTCTTCCGCCATCGGAAGCACGCTCCTTTCATTTGGGCATAAAAAAAAGACCGGCCTACCAGAAACGGTAAGCCGGCAAAGAATTATTACTACGGGGCCCAGGCGGGTTTGGATGACTGCTGGACATTGGCGGTGCCATTGACGATCCTCAACACCATTCCATCCTGCAAATCAAGCTGAGCGCTTTCGCCCACGTTGAATCGATCGAACATGGTTCGCTTGTTCTTGTCATAGGCTTCCTGAGACTCATAAATCTCATAGAAGAAATCAAAGTTCCCTTCGTCATGACGATCTTCAATGCAGGTAAACAGATAATACCCTGAGGCGATGTCTTTTCCAACGGCATAGACCCCTTGAAAGATACTGTTCTCATCGAGTCTGCATTGTATCTCGTCCTGAATTGCGGAATCCAACCGCTCATGGAGCGCGAGTAAGGCGCTTAGATCCAGAGTGCTGATATCGATTTCCTCCGCTATAACCGGAACAGAGAGGAACAGCATGGTAAGCATCAAAGCGATAAATCTCTTCATCGATTATTTCCTCCTAAAAACTGCTTTCAGTAGAAAACCAAGTATTGAGAACGGAAGTTTTATAATCCACCAAACGGCTTTGAACGGGAATAAAAGGAGCTTCACGAAAAGATAGTCTGAATAGCTATCATAGGTTCGAGAAGTTCTGAAAATCTTTCCGTTTCTCAACCGACGGGTACGGACTACACGAACCCCCACCGCCAATACCTCCACATCAGCAATTTATGGCAATAGCTTTGTGTATTATACCATATACCCCCCCCCGCGAGTTAAATTTCTGTTACGAGTTGTTACGGAAAATTCAACTTTCAGTCGCGATACTCTCAGCGGCTACATTGATGCGCCATTCATACCGATTGGCTTCCCGATTGATTGAATCGAGAACTGCCGATACGGTCGGCGGATCGAACAACAGGCGAACCTTCAGATAGACGTAAGTCGGCACAAGATTCAAGAGCCGTTCGTCCGTGATGAAGTCGCTCCATTTGGCATTCTTGTCCTCGATGGAGAATCCTTCATCAGGACCAACGCCAAGCTGGTTCAACGTCGCAAGAACCGAGTTAATGTGAATGATGAGATCAGGGTCGAAATGCTCATAGTCCTCTTCAGGACCGAGCATCTTTTTCACAGAAGTGAGAATGCTTTCTTCCATAGCCTACTCCTTTCTGCGGTATTCGGCGAGCGCTTGCTGAAAGGCTTCGGTATCCGCATAGCCGCAGGAATGAAATTCAGGACAAAAGCCACGATAAATGCACTCTGGCACCATAACAGATCCAAGAACAGGATCAACAGCTGTGACCTTTTCCTTCACTTCTTTCCATGCTTCGCGGGTTTCGGGAGAAGCCTGACTACACAGCCTTCGCCGACTAATGAAGATCAGGGCTTGCGCATTCGCCTCGCACTCATGAAGAACCGGAGTATCCTGCGGGCTCTTGTCGCGATTAACTCCTGTACGGTCAGAGCGCTGTGTGGAAATCCAGTGCTCGATACCTTGTTTATGGCGAACAAAATGAACGGAGACCCAGCTCTTCAGCTTCTCCCATCTCCAGGAAAAGCGAATCCTGCGAATCGGACTGTGTTCCGCAAGGAGGATCGTCTTCTTCCACGAATCAGACGGATAAGTTCCGTTTCCATCCCTGCTAATGGTCGTTCTCGCGGAACGCTTGACCTTGGGCCATACATCGATGTACTCTGTCCAGTTGATCATGCGATCATATCCTCCTTTCCGCTTTCTTCCATGGACAGGTGTCATAAGGTGTCCGCTCTACCGGTTCTGCAATCAGTAGAGTCGAATCACCATAGTGAATGGCATTGTGGGTCTCGTGGGTCGTACAGATCAGATATTCAGGATCGGTCAGATACTCGGTATAATCTCTGATGTCTCTTACGGTGATAGGATTCATGTGGTGGATATAGATTCTCCCATGGATCGTAAAACCTTCAAGGCCGAGATCACATCCAAGATCGCGCGTGATGATGAAATCACGAATCGATCTCCATTCGTCTGAATGATAGAACTGCTGATTCAAATATCGATCGAACCCAAACGTTTCCCTACCGACACTTCCGCCAATCCGAAGATACTCGTAGCGAGCCATGAAAGTGGGAATCCGCGTCAACTCGGAATAAGTCCTAATAATCGTCGACGTATTCGTCCTCGTCATCATGACCGCTGTACCTCTTCATAGCGTTAAGTGCATTGGTGTAGAGTTCTTCGATTCTCGCCTGAGACTGAATCTGCTGACGTTTCGCTTCCATCAGCTCCAGCTGCTTTTCGGCGAGCTTTCTTTCGGTCCGCTCCTTCTCAGTCGCGAGTTTGAGAAAATGGGTCGTCTCCTGGGAAGAAGCGGTGCCGTCACGCAAACGCTGCTCCACAAGATCCATTGCAAGGGAAATCATCTGCCCCTCGCGAGCCTCTGGAGTAAGGGCGGGCCGCATTTTTGGCAGAGTCGGGGAGGACGCTGCCACTTTCGGTCTTCTTCCCATGACAAAGTCCTCCTTTTCAGAGACTTTCATGCTGCTAAAAAGAACATACGAGGCAGTTTTCAACCATTGCCGAAAGGAGAAAATGAAGAAAACCCAAAGAACAAAGGAAGGATCGCCATGAAGAAGCATTAACCACCCCGTATGCTCGTTTTAGCAGCATGACAAACCAGACCGCAGGAGAAAAATACCCCTTAAAAAATCCCGCCGGAGATTTTTCAGGGAGCCAGGCGATGCAGAGAGGGGGTGGTTTTTTCAGGACCCCCCTCCCTATGCCTAATTGTTTCTCTATGCGGTCTGTTTCTTTTCGTTTCTGTAGATTTTTTTATAGATATTTCTGAAATCGAACTTGATAATCTCATCGATCGCCAAACTGACAGCCTGATTGTACTCTTCATCAGTGAATTCGTCACTTGTTCTGGCGATCCGAGCCAAGTAAGCGCATGTATTATAGCCTTTTTCCGTGTCAAACAGGAACCATTTGGTGAACTGAGTGAACGGATCGTAAGGATTGTCGAAGGTTGTCAGCATACAAACTTCACTTGCCATCTCGTTCACTCCTTTCAGTTCCCGTATTTTGACACAGTCGAAGGCGAAACGCCAAGCGCAGCCGCAATTTCAGACGTTGTGTAACCAGAAGCCTTCATCGCGCGAATTCTCGCCTGTTTTCCACTCGAAAGAGAAGTCGTCGAACGCGGAGTTGCGTAAGAACGAACTTGATCGATGTCTGCGAAACGCAGGATTTGAGAAAGGGTGGATTCCGAAAACGCGCCAGCCTGTATAGCCTGCCAACCGCGTTCAGTAATGTCAATCGGGTGCCGCTGCGCCCCATAGCGGGTGCGTGCTCGGCTGAGGGCCAGCTGCCCCTGCTTCTTGACCTCTTTCGTGGTCATGCCGGGGTTGGCCTTCTTCATGGCCTTTACTTCGCTGTTGGCCGCCAACTGCGCCTGACGCTCTCTGGGAGCGTTCTTGAGGGCGATGTTCAGCTGGTGCATCATGTGATCCACCACGTCGCGATAAGTCTCCTTGGCGGTCGCACTATATTTGATCCTCCCCGTGTGCACCATTTCCTTGCGAGCGTCGTTCGCGAGGGCCTTCATGCGATTTGCATAGGTGGCGTATGCTTCTTCCTGGGGGGTCCCGGAGGATAGCTTGCGGGCGTCCTTCACCTCTGCCATTTGGGTCGAGTCCTGTGTGCGCACTTTCGTCTTCCCATGCTTGTCGGTGTATTCTTCCCGCACCTCCTTATAGTGCAATTCCCCGGTATCGGGGTCTATTTTCGGTGTACCCTTGCGCTTCAACACAGCTTCAGGCGATTTGGCGCGGCTGATCAAAGTGGACGCCCCATAGTGCATGTCCCCATCCTCATCGGGGTGGGCCTGGTACTTCTTCTTCAGGGCGCCGATGCCGTTGTCGATCTCGCTCTGCTTCCAGTCCAGCTTGTGCTTCTCGGCGTCGATGACCACCATCGAATGGCGAACGGCTCGGGCCAACTCGTCCTGGCTGGCGCCTTTCAGCGTCATGTCGGTGATCAGGTTGGACACCTTGCCCATCTCCATCTGGGTGGCGCTCTTCGTCATCCGCTTGAACTCATGGCCGTCCCTGAAATAGTGCTCTTTGCCGTCGGCATCAACTTCCACTCTGGAATAGCCATAGCTCATCTTGGGGTCGAAGCCTTCCAGCCCCTTGAGCGGCGGCGTAGAAGTAATCTTCACCTTGCTGCTGGAAGAATTGCAGGGTATCACCATGACGGTGTCGCCGTCGAAGTCGGCGCCCGAAAGGCGTGCGGCCACGTTGGCGTTGATGCCGATCGCGTCTTCCGGCGTGTTGCCCAGGATTCTCCGCCCATCCGGCTGCTTGTTATTGACCGTCAGGATCGGGATCTCAAAGGTGCCGCCATGGGGATAGCGAATCAGGGCCACGGTTTCGCCGTCCTGATAGTTGGGCGCGTAAACCTCGTTGTCCTTCATCGTGGCGATGGGCAGGATCACCTGATACTTCTGCCTGGGCAGGGCCGCCGCTTGCAGATGCACGGCCGCGGAATCACAATCGTTGGCGAAGGTCTCCAAAAGCTGCTTCTTCACCGTGGGATTGGTCAGCGCACAGATCTCGTCGAACTCCGCCTGCTTGTCCGCAGCCGCCAGATTCAGCTGCTTGTTGATCAGCTGCATGCTCTGCTTGCTCAGGAACTGGCTCGGAAGAGCGTCCGCCCATTCGCCCCAGTCGCCTTCGGCCCTCGTCTTGTTGATCAGGCCCAGCTGCGTCTCGCCGTTCTCGTCAACATAGTGATACTGGCCGCCTTCTTCCTTGATAAGGGCGCCGAAAGGGTTATTCGGGTCGTCGGTCTTGGCCTTCTTCAGCACGTCCTGGCCGGGCGTCTTGTTGGTGTTGAACACCACGTCCACGCCGTCGGGCAGATCGTCGCTGTAAAACGCCATTCCCTTCATGTATTTGTCGTTGTCCACCAGGATGCGCACCTGAGCGTAGTGGCTGTCGCCCAGATCCAGGTCGGCCACACCCCTGCGGATCTCAATGGTGCCGTCCTTCTCGACGCCGGTATGCCCATCAGGCGCGACATCGTCCCGATAGCGGATCATCATACGGCTGGAATCCATCGACGCGGGGTATTCAAAGCCCCTCTCGAAGTGCTCCTCTCCGTTTTCGTCCACGCGCACCTTGTAATCGGTGATGGTGTGGACGTTCTCGAAGTCGTAGATCTCCTTGTGCTCCGTACCGGGAGGACAAATAACCTTGATATTGGTCTGTTTACCGGGGTTCGTCACCTGCGGAACGCCTCCGCCGTAGACCTCATAGCCCTCGTCCTGAAGGATCTGGAGGGCCTGGTTCAGCTTTTCGCGGCTGATACCCAGCTCGCGCTCCACGCCGGTGCCAACGTCGATCATACCCTTCTCGTTGATCTGCTGGCGAAGGAAATCGGCGGTCTTCTGTGCGGCGTTGGTCCTGGCCTCGGAGCGTTCATTGAGCAGCGAGCGCAGGGTGCTCTCGTTGATCCCCAATTCCCTGGCCACCTGGGCCTGGGTCTTGCCATCCGCCAGCATCGCCCGGACAGATTGAATCTGCATGGCGCGGCGCTGATTGATCGCGTTGGAGTAATGGGTCCTCAGCTGAGAGGTGTTTTCAAGCCCGACCGCCTTGGCGATGTCGGCTTCGCTCATACCCTGCTTGCGCAGTGTCTGAACACGGCTGATAAAGTCGCCATTCTTCTGGTAGGGGTCGTCTCCGCTGCCCAGAGGATAGCGGCCGGAACCTCTGCCGGGTGCGCCGTCCAGCTTGCTTCGCCCGTAGTGGGCCAGGAAGCCGTCGTCTTCGTACAACGTCTCGTCAAAATCATCCGGCTCGACGGCTGGATAGATCCGAAGAAATTCATCTCGCAAAATACCCATGGTCAAGCCTCCTCTTTGATTCGTCTGATGATCTTGTCAAAAGTGATGATCTTGTCGATGATCGGCGCGATCTCGTCGGGCTCGGGGTTGTGAAACAACACCTCGTCGTTCTGATAGAGGCGAAGCTCCATATTCACGTCGCCGGGCTTCACCTTGTATTCCAAACAGAAGAGCGCGGCGTATACCATCAGCTGCTCCATGTGAGCCGGGACCTTTCCGGTCTTCAGATCGTGAATCCGAAGCATGCCGTTTCTGAAAGCGATGGCGTCGGCGGTGCCGTAGCAGTTCTCCGAATAATAGAGCACCTGCTCGCTCTGCATCTTGTAGCCGATCGCGTCGTTCACAAACATGTTCAGTGTCTTCTGGCTCTTGGGCAGCTTCTGTCCCAACACGATGCAGCGGGAGGCGAACTCGTGAAGCTCGGTTCCCTTTTGCGTGGCCAGAAAGCTCTTGTAGCTGTCCGCCAGCTTGTCCGCGTCGTAGTTGACCCAATGGTATTTACTCGCGCTTAGAAAGGCGTGGCTTCCCTCCAGGTCTGAATGCCTGTTCCAGTTCATGCAGAACTTCCTCCTTGTTCTCCGGAAATATAAATCTCGAAAAGGACATGTTGTTCATCCGTTTCACGTAATACTCCTGATTGGGCTGCTTGTGCGCCTTCGCGCTCTGCTTGCACTCCAGCGTGGCCCAATGCTTTCCCCAGAGAATCAAAAGATCGGGAATGCCCTGAATATGTCCGGAATTCAGCTTCGTGATGATGCAGCCCTCGAACATGGTTTTCAGTTCCTTGATCAAAGCTCTCTGAAAGTCACGCTCAAGTTTGGTCATCTTCATGAAAAGCCGCTCCTTTCTTTCATAGCATGAAAGAAGAGAGTAAGCGCATATTGTCTTCTCTCTTCATAAAAGGGCATGTTTTTCACGCGGACAAAAGAAAAGACCCATGCGAATCGCATGAGCCGTTTCGGGGGGGGGGGTGTTATGTCAGCATGGGGTCCCTGGGGTCGATCAGATATCGGTCGCAGTGCTTCTTGCAAAACGGATAGTTCTCGCGACAATGGATCAGGCAATCGCTTCCCGGAGGCTCGGCGCCAATGTAATCAAAATATACAGCCCGGCGCATCTCCTGTCCGCAGTCCTCGCAGCGCCAAAGATTCTCCTTCGGACGCCACTTCATCTCTCCGCCGCAAATATCACAGAAAACCGAATCGCCGTTCTCGTCATAAGCGGATTCAGTCCATTCCCGTTTCATGTCCAATTTGTAGATTTCGTTATATTCGTCACGGTCTTTCCGCATCCAACCGCCTCCAATCCAAGTTCATTATAGCACATTGGATGTGGATTTATGGCGGCTCCCAAAATATAACCTTGGTCTTATCGCATTCCTCCATTTCGGCTCCGTGCTCGCTTTCGCGGCCCGCAGCTACAGCCGGCAAAATATCATTTTGCTCGGCTTAGTCGTCGCTTTGCTCCTCCCTCAGAAACGGGCGATTTTCGTCCTGTGGCCAAAAGCCCACTTTTATTTACTATTTATATATAATATTTAATTTTTTTCATTTTTTATAGAAATAGAAAACAAAAGTGGGCAAATGGGCAGAAACTTCGTTTTTCCTCTAAAAAATGCCCCAAAAACCCTGAAAAACGGTCAATTTTAGGCAATTTTGGTCGATTTTCGGGGTTTTTAGGCCCGTTTTTCTGCCCACTTTTACCTCTCAAAAGTGGGCAAAAGCCCACTTTTTTTGGCCATAAGCCCACTTTTTCAGAGCGATTTTTCATCGTTGCCCGAATAAAAGTGGGCATGAGCCCGGTTTTCAAAACAAAAGTGGGCATAAGGCGCTGCGCTTCAAATCTCTGATTTGAACCGTCAGCGGTCTGCGAGGCAGGCTGATTTTGCTCCTGCAAAATCACCTCCAATCAGTCGTCCTCACTCGCTCTATGCAGGCTTCGCTCGGCCTCGAACCCATCGGGATACCGCGCCTTCAGCTTCTCGATATTGATCGTGAAGATCTCCTCCAGCGTGAACCCGGTCGCATCCGCCGAAACCGCCAGATACCATGCCACGTCTCCCAGCTCTCGCGCGAGGTGCTCCAGGTCGAGCTCGTGGCCCTGGAACAGGTGCTTCTTGAAGATGTCGATGGCCTCGCCGGCTTCTCCGTTAAGTCCCATCAACCCTTGACATAACCTTATCTCGTCTTCTTCGATCACCAGGTCGGTCACATCGTCCGGAAAATGGCCCTCCGTTCTCAAAGCGAGTTCCTGATATTCATTTGGTGTCATTTGCTCTTCTCCTCAAACTTGATGGGCTTGTCGCTGCCCTCATTCCAGAATTGCTCCAGACAGGTATTACATGGTTCCTTGAAGTCGTCCAGCTTCTCGTGTACGCACTTCTTGCAATACTTGGAGTAGTCGACTTCCTTAGGCTTCGGATTCGTCATACAGAACCACCTCGCCTTTCTCCAGGCTCTTCTTCACATCCACCAGCCTCTGGTTCGTGCTGCCGCGCCAGGGGATGTCCAGGCTCATCTTGTCGATCTCGAACGGTCCGTCAACCAACACATCGATGTTCTTCAACAGCGTCTTTCTGTTGTCCTCCCATTCGTTGATCTCTTCGAAGGTATAGCCGGTGTAGCACCAGACAGTCAGACCTCTTTGATGAGCAATCCTTGCAAGAGACAACGCCTGCATCGGCTGCAAGAACGGTTCGCCTCCGGTAAGCGTTATGCCGGTCAGCAGCGGATCGTTGAATATTTTTTTGCCGAGCTCGTTCGTATCCATCCGCTCGCCGCCGTACATCGGCCAGGAGCCCGGATTGTGGCAGCCCTCGCAATGCCGGATGCAGCCCTGAAAGAATATCGCCATGCGAATGCCGGGGCCGTCCACGAAGCTGTTTTCCACAACTCCAAAGGTTCTGAATATCATGGCTT
Source organism: Succinivibrionaceae bacterium (assembly GCA_017480795.1). Classification (GTDB taxonomy): domain Bacteria; phylum Pseudomonadota; class Gammaproteobacteria; order Enterobacterales; family Succinivibrionaceae; genus UBA2804. The sequence goes on along the minus strand of JAFURY010000084.1, from coordinate 35,251 downwards.
ACTTCCTCCTGTACTTCCATCTGTTGAACCGGTCCACAACGCCGACGGCAATCAGTATGCCGATCGCGCTGGCCAGCACCTGCATGAGAAATATGATAAGAATCTCCATTGTCTTTTCCTCCTTATCCGCCGAAACCACGACGGCGCTCTTCTGTGCACGGCTTCGTTTTCGCAATGTTTTTGAGCTGTCGCATTGCTTCCAGGGCCTTTCCGATACATTCGGGGCATAACACCCATGCTTCGTCGCCGATTCGTGCTGAACCGTATGCGCTCGGCTCAAACTCATTGACGGTCGTATATCCTCCGTCAAACTTATTTGTACCGATGTATGGCTTATATTCAACCGCTCCACACATGTCACAGATCTTTCTTCTGAAGATATCGTTTTCCATCATTTTCTCCTTTCCACAGAAAAAGAAGAGGGTTTGCGATATTCGCATTCCCTCTTCGATCATCATCTGTCGCTCATGATGATGTCACACTCGCGTTCCGCTTCCGGCTTCGTATCGAAGTTGCCAGCGAAAACGCCCTCGATGTACAGGGTATAGTAACCCAGCGGGTTGGGCTTGATCTCATACATCGTGCTTCACCCTGTCCCTTTCCTCCGCCCGTTTTGCGTCGTTCCACTTGTCCAAGGTGCCGACCAGGTAGCCGGTGATCCGACGCACCCGCTCGAAGGGCTGTCCCTCCAGCTTGTAGGTCAGCTCTACCTCGTCGCCAGCCACGTTGATGTCCATCTCCTTCAGCGCGTCGCCGTACTTCTCCAGCCCACGCGCGTGATAGGCGTTCAGTTCTTCCTCGCTGATCGATTCACCGATAACGTTGATGATCATGGAAAATATCCTCCAGATTTATTTTTTTATTTTCTATAGCCGCGGAAAAATCTTTGTATGACGATTTTGCCAATCAGCATTACCGCAAAAGGCAATATCGGCTTACAGACTGCAAATGCCTCACAGAGCGCGAGATCAATTCGAGCCACCCAGATCAGGATAGTCTGAGTTGTGCTCATATTGAAGAGACCAACCTTCCGTATTTGCAGCTCACCCAGGCCGGCTGATCCTTGTAGATGATGGCTAACCACTTAGTTTCTTCGTCGATCTTCTCGTCAAAGATAAACACATTACCCTCGTGGGCCACACCGATAGCCTTGCCGGAGGTGTTCGGAGCGGTGCGGATATAGCAGTTACCACCTTCGATCTTGACGGCCTTGGGTTTCTCCACGGGCTTGTCCAGCTCCACGAGAGCCGTCTCGAAAGCCTTCATGGACTTTGGCCCAAACTCGCCGTCCACTTCCAGGTCGTGGTCGTACTGGAACCACTTGACCGCTTCCTCGGTGCAGTCGCCGAAGTCTCCGTCCGCGCCCCACTTACCCAGGTTATAGCCCAGGCGGATCAGACCGCTTTGCATCTGCTTCACGTCGTTGCCTTCGTCGCCGTTGCGCAGGATGCGGCTGCCCAGAGTGGCTTCCACGATCACGGTCGTCACCGGCTGCCAAGAGGTATTGCCATAGTCGTAGTATTTGTCCATCAGCCCCCAGAAGTTAGGCTTGCGGCTGTTCAGCTTGGTCTTTACCACGCCGTACATCACGCCACGGGCCTCGATGATATACCAGTCGCCCTCCGGATGGCCGTCCTTAACCGGCTTATAGAGATACGCGACATGGTGAATTGAGGAAGCGCCGCTGTTGCTCCAGAACACCGCAGCGCCGGGAACGCGATATTGCGCGGGAATCATGCCAGTGCCCTTGACGCCGCACCAGCCGGAATAGTTGTACCTGGCCTTGGAGTCGATGTTCGTTCCGGTGTAGAGCTCGTAGATGCCCTCCGCCATGCCGTTGCAGTCCCATACGCGGGTGCACTTCTTGCGCCACTTCAAAGCCTGGGTGCGCTGGCTGCCAGAATACTGGGTGTAGTAGTGGCCGTTTTCCTTCCAGGAGCTCGAAACGCTCGTGGCGCTGAGATCCATCTTGCCGGTCCTGGGGTTCTGTCCTCTCGCGCCCATGATGTAGCCGTCGCCGCGGTTCAGAGCGGCTTCCAGTTCCTTGACGAACTGTCCGATAGGCATTCTCTTAGCCATAATTTTTCCTCCTTATTCGGTGGTCTTGGGGTTGTACCGCTTAAAGCGCTCCTGCTCGACGGATTTTACGCGCCGTCCGCAGCAGGGGCATACGTCGCCGATGATGCCGTTGTATCCGCAGACCGGGTCGCGGTCCACGGGGTGGTTGATGCTGCCATATCCGATGCCGCATTCCTTCATGTGGCGGATGATGGCCTCAAAGGCCTCCAGGTTCTTTGTGGCGTCGCCGTCCATCTCCACATAGGAAATATGCCCGGCGTTCGTCAGCGCGTGGTAAGGGGCTTCCAGCTCGATCTTGCGGGCCGCGGAGATGGGGAAGTACACCGGAACATGAAAGCTGTTGGTGTAGTAGTCCCGATCCGTCACGCCCTCGATCACGCCGTAGAGCCGCTTATCCATCTTCACAAAGCGTCCGGACAGGCTCTCCGCCGGCGTTGCCAGGCAGGTCACGTTCATGCCGATCTCTTCGCTCATCTCATCGCAGAAGGCGCGAATATAGTGAACAATCTCAAGACCAAGCGCCTGTGCCTCATCGTTTTCGCCGTGGTGCTTGCCGATCAGAGCCTTGAGGGTTTCTGCCAGGCCAATGAAGCCGATGGACAGCGTACCATGCTTCAGCACCTCCACCACGCAGTCGTCGGGGCCCAGCGTTTCCGAGTCCATCCATACGCCTTCGCCCATCAGGAACGGGAAATTGCGCACCGTTCGCGCCGCCTGCACCAGGTAGCGGTCCAGCAGCTGCTTCATCACCTTTCGCAGGATCTGATTCAGATGGATGAAGAAGGCGTCCTTGTCCCCGTCCGCCTCGATGGCGAGCCTCGGCAGGTTGATGGAAGTGAAGGACAGGTTGCCGCGCCCGGGAGCCACTTCCGGCCCGCAGACGTTGCCCATCACGCGGGTACGGCAGCCCATGTAGCCCACCTCGGTTTCCGGATGTCCGGGCTTGTAGTATTGCAGGTTGAACGGCGCGTCAATAAAGCTGAAGTTCGGGAACAGCCGCTTGGCGCTCACCCGCATCGCCAGCTTGAACAGGTCGTAGTTCCTGTCGTCGGGGTTGAAGTTCACGCCTTCCTTCACGCGGAAGATCTGAATTGGGAAGATGGGGGTCTCTCCGTTGCCGAGTCCGGCTTCAGTCGCCAGCAGCAGCTGCTCAATGGCCAGCCGCCCCTCCCAGGAGGTGTCCATGCCGTAGTTGATGCTGGAAAACGGCACCTGTGCTCCGGCCCGGCTGTGCATGGTGTTCAGGTTGTGGATTAGGCCCTCCATCGCCTGGTAGGTGTCGCGCTTCGTTTTCTTGATCGCGTAGTCATTGGCGAAAGCCTGTTCATCATAATCGGTGCATTCCTTCGGGCCGATCTGCCTGTAAAGATTGAGACCTTCCTCATAATGCTTGGAATAGGTCAACCGCACGCCGTCCGCCATAGCGTAGTCGAAATCTACGATGCTCTGCCCGCCGTGCTGGTCGTTCTGGTTGGATTGGATGGCGATCGCTGCCAGGGCTGCGTAGCTGCCGATGCTCTTCGGTTCCCGCAAATGCCCATGGCCGGTGTTGAAGCCGCCCTTGAACAGCTTTCGCAGCTCGATCTGCGTGCAGGTGGTTGTCCAGCCGTAGAAATCCAGATCGTGGATGTGAATCCAGCCCTTCTCGTGGAGATAGGCGATCTCAGGATCGATCATGGTATCCAGGTAGTATTCCTTGGCGGTGTTCGCGCCGTATTGCAGCATGGCGCCCATGGCCGTATCGCCGTTGATGTTGGCGTTGTCCCGCTTCAGGTTGCACTCGGCCGCCTTGGAGGCGGTGATGTCGTCAAATATCTTCCGGACTTTCTGCCCGAATTGAAGTTCGTTCATGTCTCAGGTCCCTCTTTATCCTCCGAATTTTCCATTTTCTCGATTTCGGCATCGAAGCGAACTTCGATATCTTTAGGAACCACAAGCACCTTATAGCTGCCGCTCAAAAATATAACGCCCGTCTTCTTCTGCTCGACGAGGCGTTCGTGAATCTCTTTCATTCGATCCGGTTTCAAGAGCGTAAGGCGCTTGCACGACCAACAGGCAATCCGTGGTCGGCAGTTCATTCTTCATTTTCTCCTCCTTTTCGGTCGGCTCCGATGACACCTTCGGCTTCTCTTCTGGGGCGTCCAGCCAGATATAGTAGTCCATGCGGGTCCAACCACCGTCCGATTTGACCTGGGTGATCTTCCTGTCGCCGTAGCGCATCAGAATATTCGCCCAGGCCGTTCCGGTCCGGCGGCCCTGCTTGTATTCACAGCTCGGATTTTGCCAAAACAAACGTTTGGAGCGCACCATCAGATAGAATGCGCCCCATTCGTCTGCCTTGTTGGTCAGAACCGTCTCAAGGAATTCCTTGATCGTATAGACCTTATCCAGCTGGATATCGTAGCTTGCCGTACAATCGCCTCGGGTATCGCTCGTTTGAATCAGTCTGAACATGATGGGTTCCTCCTGTTCTGAAATCCATCATTTTCTCCTTTCGGGTCGATCAGAACTTGTTCATTTTTTGAACTCTCCCTTCGGTCGCTGCGTCAATATCTCGCTGAACACGTTCTTGAAAATATCAGCGAAGCCCGAAAAATCCAGGTTGAAGTCCATGTCAATCGGCTTCTCCTGCTCCGGAATATCCGTCGTTTCGGGAAGAACGGCCTTGAAGATGTTGTAGTAATTGCCGCGATTGCCAAAGGTCTTCTTGACGATGGCCATCGCCAGGCCCTTTTCGGAATCATAGTTTTCCTTGTCATCACACTTCACGACGGTCTTCGTGCCATCGCTCCAAAGAACGATCGTTGCGGGCGGGTTGAAGATGGCCTTGGTGATGCGAAGAGGTTGATCCTGTGGGATATCGATCTCATAGAGACCATAGGGCAAATCTTCGACCAGCATTATGTAGAACCGGCCATTGGTCTTGTTTTTCTGCACCTTAAGGCGTATCGGTGATTCACGCATTGTTCTGTTCCTCCTGTTCATTGTGAGTATCGATCTCCACTCGATCGATTACACGCTGAATGAATTCGACCCCGCCGATAGACCTCTTTTTCGGCGGCTCGTCGTCTGTAACCGTCGTGTCCACCTGCGCCAGAGCGAGTGCAGCCGCTGCCCGGTAGGACACAGCGTGCTTGTTGTCACCGTGCGTAGACGTGACCTTTTCCAGGAAAGCGTCCACAGTTCCGAGAAAGCACCCGCACTTGACCTTGATGACGCCCTTCGCGTTGCGGAAGAACGTGGTCGTGTCGTTTCGGCTTCCGATCGGACCGACAGTCAGGAAATGATCGGGCTTTTTCACGACTGCATCGTCGCAAACCCACGCATCGTCGCAAACCCACGCATTGCCGTAGACCCACGCATTGCCGTAGACCCGCGCATTGCCGTAGACCCGCGCATTGCCGTAGACCCGCGCATTGCCGTAGACCCACGCATTGCCGTAGACCCGCGCATCGTCGCAAACCCGCGCATTGCCGTAGACCCGCGCATTGCCGTAGACCCGCGCATCGTCGCAAACCCGCGCATTGCCGTAGACCCGCGCATCGTCGCAAACCCGCGCATCGTCGCAAACCCGCGCATCGTCGCAAACCCGCGCATCGTCGCAAACCCGCGCATCGTCGCAAACCCGCGCATCGTCGCAAACCCACGCATTGCCGTCTTGAGAAAGATTCTCCTCTTTCTCAAGCCAGCCGCCCAGCTGTCCGGCCTTAACGATCACGTCGCCAACCGCGTCGATAATGTCGGTGAGGGCGCGAATGCGGTGCAGGGTTTTTCCGAAGAAAGTGGTCATGGTTTCGCCGGTGAATTCAAACTTCTTCATTTTCTCTTTTCCTCCAATTCAAATATAAGTTCGGTTAATATTCGTCTGGGAACAGAATGGTCGTGGCGCTCCGGTCCCACTCTGTGATGATCCAGATGCGCCAGTCGGGACGAGTCGGATGCTTGTACTCAGCCAGGATTCGTTCGCCATGCTTCACGGCATAACGATTGCTCCGCTGATCTTCCTTACAGGTGTCTCCCCAATCGCATTGAATATAGCGATTAAAGGATTGATCGACAAACGTGGCGAATTCGCGATTCTCTTCCTGCAAATCCGCCACGCCTCTGGTCGCATACAGCGGCCCGATCTCAAATTTGAAGTTATTCTTCTTTCTTTTCCTCCTGCTTGGTCTGTACGGTCGTCAACAGCTTGAAAATATCCACGGCCTTCTGGCCCTCAAAGGCATTCACGATCGTGATCGCGCCCTTGTCGCCATCCTTCTTGCCGACGATGCAGATATTCTTGTCCTCACCGTGCGACAGGTCAAAGCTCACCAGAAGCACTTCCGTCGATGCCACCGGAATCTGCTGCATTTTTCATCACCTCCTGATATTTCATGTACGCCTCACATTCGTAAGGGCAATCCTCGCCGGAAATATGAACATCAAATATCCTGGCGTAGGTTTTTCTGGTAGGACAATTCACGCATGGACTCATAATATCGCTCCTCCATCCGGAACGCAGGTAATGTTGATGTCGGATTGGTTGAACGAATTATTAAATCCCATGGTGCAAACCGCACAATAGGCATCCAGAGCGACCTTGTCATCATTTGTAAGCCCAAGTACGATGTCCTGCACATCCTTCACATCGTTGGATATGATCGGTGTTGGATTATTAACAGTTTTGATGATAAACATGCGATCACCTCACTTCCTTAACCACAGAGCAAAAGGATTTTTAACCAGATCGGAAGAAATGAATTGATGATCCATATCGTAGAGAAGATAGCGATTGCCATGACCACAATACAGAAAATGATAAAATGAGTCTCATTCTGTTTCATATTGATCACCCCAGCTTCAGGGTAACGTCCTTACCCGCTTTATCCGCCATAGAAGAGGCGATGGACTGATAGATCTTGCCCACGTTGTCCAGGTTCCGCTGGTAGTCGCTCATCAGCCCGTCCAGCTTCCCGTCGAACCGCTCCAGCAGCATCTCCTTGGCTCGCTCTGTGGCTTCCTCCATGATGTCGTCCTTGTCCACCTTCGCCGCTTCCTTGGCGATGGCGTCCGTAACCGCCTTTTGCAGCTTGCCCTGGCTCTGCTGCACCGCGTTCCGCACCCGCTTCTGGGTCTCGCTGGCGATACCGTCCTCCATCATCCGCATCGCGCGGTTCACAGCTCTTCCGACCTCACGGTTGGCCGCGTTGTTGATCGCCCGATCGATGATGCCCTGCTGCACGTCCACCACGGTCAGCTCGGAAACGCTATCGGCGGCCTTGTTCAGCAGCTTCACCGATTTCCGCATCTGGCTGTGGCAGTAGACCGCCGTCACGACGGAAGCCCCGCTCAGAACGATCAAAGCGATCCGCTCGATCTTCTGGAGCTTCTTCTCGAACTCTTCCTCACGGGTGATATTGCGCTTCTCCATCTTCATTTTCTCCTTTCAATGTTGCGACTTACTCGAACCAAAGACAGTCCGGATAGTCGATTTGCTGGGAAACAGTGACCTCTCCTCCGCCGATCCCGCATACTACTGTATCTGGAGAGAACGACTGGAGATAATTGATAAGATCACCGACAGTAGAGAACCCAGCACAGCTCTCAATAATCTGCGGCTTCATCCGAATCACCTCATCTCACCACTTCACAAAGCGGCTCTCATTGAATGTCTTCTTGTCCTTCAAAGCTCGGCTAATCGCGATGTCAATTCCGCTTCGGCTCTTCAGATGGTAATAGTAAAGGTCATGGAACGGCGTGTTCAGACGGTCGATCCGTCCGCTGGCCTGAACCATGACCTTGTAACTGTAGTTCTGGGAGTAGAACACCATGGTATCCGTTTCCGTACAGTTCCAGCCCTCCGCGCCGGCGCTGTAGTTCACGAAATATACCCATCGATCCGACTTGGGGATCGGTTCGTGCTTATGGCCGTTCCATTCCGCCATCTCCGTTCCGGCAGCCCATCCGAGAGACTTGAGGATCTCCAGCTCGTAATCAAAGCTGTAGAATATAATCAGCTTTGGGTGACTCTCTGCGATCTCAAGCACCGCTCGCTGCCGGCTTTCGTCGGTGTTCACCGCCTTCCTCAGACAGAAGCAGAGTCCGCCGGCGTTTTCGATGGGCTCTTCTTTCCATGGGTCCCAGCGGGTTCGTATCAGAGTCCGGTACATTCCGCTGTCAAAATCCACCCAAATATCCTCGTGATGGGCCTCGGTCTCGCGCTTGAAGTCCATGTCCACCAGGATCAGATCCCTCAATCGCTCCAACCGCTGCTCGTTCCGGTAGCCCTCGATCTTCGGGTAGTTTTGAAAGCCATAGGAGTAGATAACGTGCTCTCGTTGAAACTCGGTTCCGTTCTTGTAGAACCCGTTGGCGATGAACAGCGGCATGTACTCGATCCACTTGTCTCCCGGCGTCGCGGATAGCAGTATCCAGCGGTTGTGCTTGGCGATCCAAAGGAAGTTCTTGACCCACTTCTGCGTCGTTTTTCCGACAACCCGCTGCTCGTCAAATATAAAGAAGGCGTTTTCCACCTCGGCATATTTGGCGATGTTGTTCCAGCTGTCGACCACCACGCGATTGCCGTACAGATTCGTTTCGCGGGAGGTGGAAAGCAGGAATGGGGCAAGCTCCTTTTCCCATTCAAAAGTGTCCCGCTTCCTGGCTGTTGTGATGATGTACAGATCCATCGGCGGGTCGTCCATGGGAATATAGTCGTCTCCGACCAGACTTTCCAACTGTCCGCCATTTTCGAGGTAGTAGTAGCTGATCGCTGTCAGGCTTTTACCACTACCTACGCCGCCGCAGAGAACGCAGCCGTTTTTCATCCGTTCAATGGCGTCCAGCTGGTATTCGTAAAGATTGATCCTTGCCATTTCCATCCCTGCTTTCCTCGTAGTTCCCTTAAAAGGGGAGGCCTTCTTCGTCCCTTCTGGAGCGATACCGGGCGGCGTAGGGATCGTCGTCCAGATCCTGCTCCACGTACATGGTGCGAACATACAGGCTCAGGCCGTTGTTCGCCGGATCGTACTCATACGGATTCAGAATGACGTTCACATTCTTCACTCGCATATTGTCGATGCAGGATACGGATTCCTCGTCCAGCAGCACCGGCTCGTTGTCCCCGCTCACCAAATATACCTTGGGCGGATACTTCACCGGCTGCCCGGCGCGGTTGCGGTACTTCAGCAGCACCGGCACGAAGAATTCTGGAATGAACTCGCTCGGGTCCTCATCGGGCCTCGGCCGGGTTTCGCGCACCTTGAAGCCCGCCTTGATCAGGTCCTTCGCCTGTTCGGGGTCGGGGATCAGCACGTTCGCCTTTCGCCTGGAATCGGCGAAGCGGTCCTTGGCGGGATCTCCGGCGAAGTTGGTCTGGAATATGAAACGAGTGTCGTCAACAGCGATCGTTCTTCCGATCATAGGTCATTACTCCTTTACAAAAGTTTGTGAATTTCCGTTGTCATCCGTGATGGTGACTTTGGAGCCAGGCATGAACCAGTACATCTGCGAGGCCCATACCGTTTCAAGGGTTGTCCATTCATAGACTTCGAGAATATAGCTTCTTCCGTGATATTCCACGGTAAAGAACCGCTTAGGCTCCGTCATGCGCATCACCTTCCGGGGGAACGTCATATCGGTCGTCGGATTGGAACCATTCAAAGTCCCCGTACTGGCTGATCGTCTCGATGGCGTCGTCTACCAGCTTATCGTAGTAACTGCGGTCGATGTCTTGTTCGCGACTCAGGGAGGTTACCATCTCGCTTTCCATCCATCGGAAGCCCTTGCTGCCGGTCGCGGCAGAATACTTTCCTCCGGATTCTCTGAGCAGCACGCCTCCGCCGCAGCCAGCCTTGATAGGCGTGAACTCGCCGACACGTCCCACAAAGTGGTAGTCATGTCCGCTTTCGATGGCCTCCTGAAGCTGTCGGAGCGACCGTTCGTCCTGGATCGCCAGCAGATTCTCTCCCGGGTTGGCCAGAAAGTCCTGCCAGTCCTCCCACGACATACCCAGCGCCTTCAGGCTTTTCTTCAGAAGCTCTTCTTCCTGGCTGACATCCGGCAGCTTTTCATTCATGTCCAAATATAATGCGCCGCTGACTGAGAAAGTCTCGCACATATCCTTGAACTGAATGGGTTCCCGACTGAACAGCGTCTTGAAGACGTAGGGGACAGCGAATTGCTTTCCGGTTGCCGTCCACTGACCGTCTTTCTTTCCGCCTTTGTACTTGGCGATGTATACGGCATCGTTGACCAGGCACATCTTGTCATAAGTTGCCTCATGCTCAAAGGTGTACCCGTACTGCTTGCCGTAATTCATCACAAACTGGATGATTTCGGGGCTGGCATCGGGGATCTTGATGGAATCCGTCTTGATGTGGGCTACCGTAAAGCCGCGCTGCTGTACCTCGTTTTTCAGATTCACCATGAACAGAGCGCCGCGCTTGGCTACGATGTTGTCCTTGTTCCTGGGATCGCGGAAGGCGTTCTCAAAGGCCGCGCTGGTCAATCCGTACACCGAATTGATGGCCGTCTTCAGAGCGTCCGCAAGCTGCTTGCTGGTCATCTCACCATTGATGACCTTCTGGACATAGGGCGCCAGCTTGCCATCCAGAATGACGTTCACGTCGTCCCAGGCCTCGTGCTTGATGCTCACGCGGCCGTCCACAATTTCCTTGAAGCGCTTCGTGAAGGTCGGTCCAAAAAGGCATTCCGCGATCACGCTATGCGGGTGCATCGAGGCGATATCCAGCAGCGCCACGTTGCCGTACATACCCGGCTCCGCATAGACGTATCCGCCTTCTCCGACCTCTTCATCCCGATAGATGCTCACGTAGCCCTTGCGGCCCTGTCCGGGAACAACCCTTCCGGATTCGTCGGCGAACTGAACGCCGTTGTAAGCCTTGGTTGATTCGCCCGGACCATAGTAATAGCCTGGGAAATATGGAAGCAGGCTTTCCTCTTCACCGTGAAGCTGGCTCATCATCTCAGGACAGGCGTCCTTCAGGAACTTGAGAACCTCCTGTTTCAGCTCGTGAACCGGCTGACTCAGGTCCCGATAGTTGAACTCTGCCTGTGGCTTGCGAACGCGATCAAATATGATTCGCGTGGTCAGGCTGTTGGTGGTGTCGTTCACTGTCATTCCGGCGATGTCCGCCAGAATCTGCCTCGCCGTCCAGTCTGCGGAGAGGTGATTGAACACGGCTTCGGTCGCAATCACATCGTTGTCGCAGTATTCGGCCACCTTCGGCCAAAGTTCTTCCGGAACCGGCTTGTCCCACGGCAATCCGAGTTCCTGATGATGAATGCCCAGTTCGATCTCGAACTTTTTCAGGCTCTTCTTGTTGCCGGCAGACGCGAAGTCATATACGTCGGTGTAGCTCACGTTGTACGCCTCTCCAAAGAAGGCATCGTTGCGCTTGCCGCCGCTGATGATCCGCTGACTCAGGTTGTATAACTGCATGTTGCTGTAGCCCATCAACCGACCGTAGAGAATATGATTGTCATATCGCCTACAGTTGAAACCGATCAGACGGTATCGCATCAATTCCTCCACATCAGAAGGCTTTGGATTGATCATCCGCACTACCGGCTTGCCTTCGCCTTGCAGCTTCCAGTTGATGAGGAACAGATTCGGGAAGACCTCCACGTCATAGAACACGATCGGTGCGTTCAATCCGTCGTTTACCAGAATATCCGCGCCTTCGTTGGCGGTATACTTGTCCCTGGACTTGAACTGCATCCTGCCGACCAGCTTGATGCAATAATCCGCCTGATGGGTGCTGTGTGCCGCGAAAGCCAATACGACGTTGCGCATGTCGCTCACGTCGTAGCTCAGCTTGTCGTCGTTGTAGGCATCGTCCAGGATCTTGTAGATGAAGTCGATGCTCGGCTTCGTGCCTGCATGAATTTCCTTATTCAAATTTCTTTTAATCAAAGTTCGCAGGCCCTTTTCACTTTGAACAGAATCGAAGTTAACTATTTTCTTCGCCTCCTTCAAGGGCAGTCCGGATGAAATATGGGCGATGGGAAGGTCGTTGCACAGCGAGAGTTTCCTCCGTAAGCTGCTGTTGCCGTTGAAGACCTTAATCTCAATGTGATCCGCGTAGATGCGGCTCAGCATACTCACATCGCCATCGTAAATATAATGCAGGTGAATGGCCTTTCCGCTCTTGCTCACCTCTGCATAGGTGGGCGGCCATTTGCCGGCTTCCTCCAGGTTCTTCTCAAAGCTCTTCTCGCCGTCCTTGCCCAGAATATCAAAGTCGATCACGATCAGCTGTTCCGGGGTCTTGACGTAGTGAGGCTTCGAGGTGTCCAGATCGCGCAGCTTCGTTGTCACGTTCTCCCATCGCTTGGAAGGGGTTCCCGCGTCGTTCGCGTATTGCGCCGGACAATCGGCATACTCTACGTCAAATATAGAGGGCTGTTCCTTGAGGTCGATGGCCGGAGTCGGCTTTTTCTTCTTTTTCTCGGATTTCTCCTCCTCGAATTTCTCGGTCCTGAAACCCTTGTAGTAGCTCCTGACGCGCGTTCCGTCAGGGAGCATTTCGCGTTCCTTGTACTCGCGGAAGTAGTTCTTCAGTTCCTCCTTGAACGCACGCTGAGAATATGGATAAGCCACCTTCGCGTCCTCGCAATACGCCTTGTACATCACCCAGGCTGCCTTGAGCGTGGTCTCGTCGTCCTTGCGAAACACAGGCCAGCTGTCCATCACAAAGTTGTAGAAATCGTTGCTCGCTCCCAGCATGCTCAGGGGAATATAATCGTCGTACTCATCCGGATGGTCCAGATACTCTTCCATACAGTGATTGGCGATGGCGCCAAGCTCGAATGTGATCTGTTTCATCAGCTGCTTGTATTCATGCGGCTTCAGCTTTTCTCCGGTGGGGCTCACATCGATCAGCCTTCGGATCAGGCCGCTCTTGGCGTCTGTGATCTTGACAGGCCGGTTGGTGCCCATGAACAGAAAGCACTTGAAGCTGTTGGAATATAATCCCTTGAACTTCTCGTTCACCGTCATCAGCTCGTGGGAAACCAGACTGTTCAATCGCGTGTTGTCCTCGATCCGGCTCAGATCGCCGTCGTGCTGGATCGCCACCAGCGGATTCGTCTTGAAGGATTCCAGCGCGAAGCTGTTGCTGGCCTGTCCCAGCGCTTTCGCGTCAAACACGCTGGTATAGCCCTCAAACAGCTGCTGAATGATGTTCAGAACCGTGGACTTACCGGTTCCCGCAGCGCCGTAGAAAACCATAAACTTTTGAAGTTTACGGCTGTCTCCGGATACGATGGAGCCGATGGCCCATTCGATCTTCCTGCGCTCCTCCTCGGAATACAAAACGCCCAGAAGCCTGTCCCAAGCGTTGATGTCCCCATTCTCCAAAGGGTAGGGGAGCCGCTTGGAAGCATAGTCCTTCCGGGTCGTTTGGGTATTCGAGAATATCAACTTTTCGTCCAGCATGTGGAAGGAGTCCCTCATTTGCCGCTGGCAATACTTGTGCCATGCATCGATCATGCCGCTTTCAGCGTCCCACAGATGCAGCACCTTGTAGCCGTTTTCAAACCGCTGTCCGTTTTCCTTGGCGTATCGATCAAGCTCCCTGTCGATGATGTCTATCGCGTCCTGTTCGCTGGTGGACCACAGTCCCTTCTCTTCCACCCAAATGGCGTAGAAGTCGCCGCCTCGAATCATCAGATACTCGCTGGGATTCCTGATGATAAACTTTGGATAGATTTCAACGATGCCCCGCTTTGTCGGGCGGGTAGAGATCATCAGAAAGTCGATCATGTCTTATCCCGCCATTTCAATTCTTTTGACGCGCTCCTCCAGCTCGTCGATTTTGCGCTTTCCTTCGACCGCCATGCCGATCAGAACGCCGCTCAACACCGACAGCGCAAATATGCTCGCCTTGCACTGCCGGACTTTGCGTTTCAGTTTCATCCTGAAGTAGACATCGTCGAGATCGAAAAATATCACGTCTTTCTTGGGCATCAGTAGCTCCTCCTCCCATAGATATTCTCGTTCAGGTACCACATCATCTGGTACCAGATTTCAGCCGAGCGCATGTCGTGCCCGCTGTTGGAGATCGTGAACAATCCGCCCCGGCCGTCAGGCAGATACTCTCTTCGCATGAAGCGAACCAGAATATCCGCGCTGGCGACCTTGTCAAAGTGTTCGTCGTCCATGATTATGAGCCCCAAGCTCTCGATCATCTCGAAGAACCATTTGCCGGTCCGGTTCCCACTGTCGGGATCATCCGTAATATGTTCTTCGCAGCGCTGTGCCAGCGCCACCATCATCTCAAGCAGGCTGCATGGCTTCTCTACCATAGCGTCGTCGATCATGCGCTCGTCGTAGCCGGATTCGTAGGCGAACCGGTATCGAAGGTCCATGCCGTCGTCGGCCCGGTTGCCATCCATCTCCAGAATATAAATGAACTCCGTCTCGTGAAGCAGACGGAAGAGCTTTCTCCAGGACAATCTCCTTGAATACTTCCCGTCGCACACGAGCCGGATCATCCATTCAAAGTATTCGTTCAGGATTCTGTCCCGGTTACTCTCCGGCCTCACTCCTTTCACTCGGATCGCCAAATATCATTCACCTCAATCAGTTGTTGGCCAGGTAAGGCTTCTCCCGAAGCACGTCGGCGTAGCTGCGCTGATCCATCAGAATCTCGTAGTCCACCTTCAGCCGGTCGTTGCGCACGAACACGCTGTCGTCCTCGTACTCGCCGAAGTGGGTCAGGCTGTCCTTGCCAATGGTTTCCTCGATTTCGTCCTCATCCATGGCACGGTCGTTGTCGTCCGTAACCGTCCCATCCGAGTAGTAGGTCAGGCTGATCTCGTCATATCCATCCTGATCACCGAATTCGTCGGGGGAGATCACATGCGGCGCCTGAATGGGCGCGGGCTTCTTTTCCTCCGTATAGCCCAGGTTGGCCGCGTACTGGCTGTAAGCCCTGCGCTCCTTTTCCGTGGGTTTCGGAGGCTTCTTCTCCGGCAGCGGGTGCTCCTTGCGGAAGGCCGCCTTAACGGAATCGATCTCATCCTGCACCAGCTGCTCGTACTTATCCTTCAACAGCTTGTTCGCCGCGGCGAAGCCGACCGCGCCGCCGGCTGTGAAAGACACAAATATCGCAAGTCCTTTATTCATGTATCATTTTCCTCGCTTTCTCCATTCATCATGACATCGGCCTGATCGCGGACGGTGAATTTCTTCAGACACTGGCGATAATAGGTGTCCGTCTTTCGCCCGTCATATAAGCCTTTGTCGTAGGCTGAGCATTCCCTGCGGCGTTGCTCATGAGCCGTGTACTCGGAAATCTGACGCCTCAGACCGTCATTCTCTTTGAGGATATGGTGATTCTCGGATATCCGCTTCTTGTTGCCTTCCAACAGAAACAGCACCAGCATGGATAGGGCAGTGATGATAAACGTCAGAATAACAGCACCGATCATAATTCTCGCGCCGCAGGGGCGCTCCCTCCTTTATTCATTCTTGATCGTAAAGACAGTTACAGCCAAACCTCCGAACAGCGCGGACGCGCTCAGCAGAATGCCGCCGATAATGTGGCGTTTCCGCTTGGTATCCAGCATGTTGTCCAGGGAAAATATAAAGGCATCCAAATAGTCCATTAAATCATCCTTTCTTCTTGGGCTTGGTGAGCACTGCGACGCCGCCGATCAGGCAGACGCCGGCCATTGCCGCGAACATCAAACAGGTTGCGGCCTTCAGGGCGGTTTCCACGGTTCCACCTCCTCCCAAAAATATAAAAGGAAGGGCCTATCAGTCGGTGATAAGCCCCTTGTTCTGCGCGTGATCCAGGATGTTGCCGTCCACGTTGAAGTCCAGCAAGAAGACCTTCTCATAGTCTTCAGGATTGTCGCTTCGCTTGCGATAGACCTCCTGGATGCCGAAGTCCACGTAATTGTCGCCGTGATCGTCGGCGTTCTTGTCGTAGACCCAGCCGACAGCCTGACCCGCGATGCTCTTGTCGATGCCCAGCATATCGTAGACATCATTCAGGAACAGAAAGCAGTTCGCCCTCAGCATGTGGTTTGCCAGCTCTTCCTGGGCCTTGAGGAAGAAGGCGTTGTAGTCGGAGTTGGGTTCGGCGGCTTTCGCTTCGCCGACGCAGAAGTAACGGGCATAGTCGGACAAGCCGGACCCCATCACAGTGATATCCTTCTTGACCTTCTTCTCCTTGCCGTTCTCATCCGTCTCAACCACCTCGATCTTCTCCTGGTGGCTGCCGAACCGGAGCTCCTTGTCCACTTCCTCGCCAAATTTTTCGATCACACGGCCGCGATACTGCTTATAGCTGGCGTCGATGGTCGCATAGGCCGCCGCCAGCGCCATATTGCGCTTCCGCAGGATGTTGTTGCCGGTCAGGATGCCGGCGATGCTCAGAGCGCCGATAGTCACGGAAGGTCCGTACAGCTTCACGATGCCAACGCCGGTCTTCAAATATACGCCGGTCAGCTCGCGCTTTTCAGCGTGATCGTCCTTACCCGCCGCATACTTCTTGTGAACGGCTTCGGCGCTCTGCTTATGCGCCTCAAGCACCGGGTCCAGCTTGCGCGTCGCCTTGCAGGCCATCACCGCGCTGACCACGACGCCGACGATGCCCGTGACCACCAGGATCTCCGGGCTGTGCTGCTTCATGGTCAGCTTACCTTTATTGGCAAGGTTTTTCACATCGATTTTCATCTTGACTCCTCCTTAATTGTAAACAGAACTCATGAGATTCTGAGCGGTTGTGATGGCGTTTTTGTAGTCATCGTCCGTGCATTTGACGGAAGATATCGAATGCATTGCCTTCTGAATCTCTTCATCCTGCTGCTTCTCGACATGATCGATCAGCCGGTTCAGATACCAGAGGGCCTTCTTCAGATCCTCCAGGCCGTTCTTGCTCTTCCAACGGCACATGTACTTGAGCACGTTGCCGGTGTTGGTCGCCTCAAAGCCCTTCAGATCTTCGGTGAAGGCTTCGATCACATCGATGGTTTCCAGACCGCTGCTGGTCTGATAGTGGGGCGGATGATTGACATAGTCCACCGCCTGCTTAGAACTCCCGTCCATAAATATGGTATCTCCTTTCCTTTCTCGTGGGAGCGACAGGGCTGTTCATGTGGTTCCAGAACCACCTTGTCCGCCATTTGAAGCGGCTCTTCTTGCTGGCCCATCCGCAATGATTGCAGCGGATAGAATATTCGGTGGGCTTCTTGACGGCGGAACCGTCGATGACCATCATGGTGGTGTTCCTCCATCCGCACCAGGGGCAAGCCCTCAGTTTCATCCGAATCATAAGCCATTCCTCCTTTCGGCCCCGCCCTCGCTTTCAGCGGGTCGCGGCTACAGGCGGCCAAAATATAATTTTGTCTCGCCTTAGTCGCCCAGAGGGCTCCCTCATTTACATGGTCGTCGCTCTGGGAAGATTGATGATGTAGCCGTCCCGGACACGCTCCACGCGGGCGTTCCGAAGGTCGGTCCATCCGTACTTGTTGTCGGTGTAGTTGCAGCTGATACCGGCCATGTCGAACAGATCGGCAACGCTCACAACCTCGAAGCGCTCAAGCAGCTCCTCCATGCGGTACAACACCTCTTCCGCGTCGCCACGGGTCTCGAAGACGATGTCATCGTAGTTGTACTGCGCCTGAGCGCGGGGACGGGCATAGTCCTTCCGATCGTCGGACTGGTAATACTGCCGATAGGCAACCCTTGCGCCGGGAGCGCCGGGCTTGTTCCTCGCCGGTTCCCCAAGCAGCATGTTGATGCCGTTGCACACGATGTCGCTGATGGCCCGCTTGATGGAGGGAACCAGCACTTCCATCAAAATATAACTCTTGACGGAATCCACATCGCCGGGCATAAAGATGTTACCGGCTCTGGTCAGCCCGCTCTTCTTGCGCTGCTTCACATTGCCGGTAACTACCTTTTCAGTCTTCTTCTCGGGCATCGGCTCATGGCTGTCCTGATGCTCCTTGGAACGGTGGGAGTTGGGTTTGTACTCTTCTGCCATGATCACTTTCCTCCTTTACTGAGCCACACGGAATCTGCGCTTCTTGCCGATGCCCATCTGGGCCTTGAAGCCCTCCCTCGCCAGGCTGCCGGTCGTCACACGACGCCACACGGGAATATGCTTCTTCTGGATGTTCGCCAGCTGCTTGCGGCCCTGGCTGGTGCGCTGCATTTTCCGATTCTTGGAATTGGACAGGCCGAGACCCATCACTCGGTTGACGTGGGGGACGCCCATGGCCTGAAGCCGGGCCTTCGCGATGGAACGCATGGATGAACGTTGACTCATTTTTCATTTCTCCTTTTCTTCTAATAGCTTGTCGGTGAATTTGTTGATGAAGATGACGCCAATGCCGATCAGTCCGATCAAACCGACGAACTGACAGGCGTTGCTTAATGCTTGCATGAACGACCAGATCGCCTGTTCAACAGGGCTCATAGACAGACATCCTTTCTAAGAGCAAAATTGAAAAGGGAAAGCGCCTTGTTATCAGCGCTTTCGCCTTTTTGTTAGGTTTACTCGTCGATCTCAGGGATCTCGTCCAGATCCATGTCGTCGAACTCGACCTCAGCCGGTTCCGCTTTCTCGGCTCTCTTGGTTGCTTTCCGCTGCTTGATCGCGCCGATGGCCTTGCGCCCCAGCGGCAGCAGGACGAACTTGGTCAGCAGAGCTGCCCCAGCCAGTCCAACGCCGATGATGCCCACGGTCTTCAGCACGCTTCCCTCAGTGGAGGTCGCTTCCGTGATGTCCTCGATCGCCTCAGTGGTGATGATCTCATTCTTCTCGATGTTTTCCATGATTCTTTTCTCCTTTCGATTTTAGGGTTTTCCCTTCATAAAGCGCCTTGCAAATTTCGCGGATCAATCGTCCTTTCCGGCGATCATGCGAAACAGATCTGTCATGAAGTCCTTGAGAGTGAACGGCGCGTGCGTCCAGGCGATCCCAACAATGACCACAACAGAAAAAATGGCCGCCAGCGCCAGGCTGACAGCCGTGAATATGATGAGACTTTTCATGGTCCATTCCTCGTCAGTCGATCACAACGAGCCAATTCAACAGTCATGCCTCGCTGTAGCCGTACTCAGGCGGATTGTTGTGGCTCATGACCAGGCAGGGCATGTGGCCGTTGACCAACTGGCTGGAGAATCGCAGATCGATCAAACCGCGATCATTGCGCCAGCCCAGGTCATCCCCGACATCCACCGTGGAAAGTCCGATCTCCATGTAGAACTCATTCAGGGAAATATAGGGCTCACAGCCATTGTTCATCTGCCAGTTCAGCTTGTTCATGGCCCGTTTCAGGGTTTCCACATCGGAGTAGAAATATCGCCCGAACATCGCGTCCATGCACAGCACGGGAGCCACAGCCCCCTCGGTCATCGGCATGTCGCCGTTGGGCGGGGGAGGATTGCGCTCGATCCGATCCCGGTCGATGGCATCCAGAATCGCCTCCTCCTTCTTTTCACCGATGGTTTCCACCACTTTGCTGCGATAGTCCCTCAAGGTGTTCTCCGCCAGGCTGTATGCCGTCGCAAGCGCCGCGTTTCTTCTCCCGTTCACAACGCTCGCGCCAACCAGACAGGCAACCGAAACCGTTCCGGTCACGCCGGCCGGGATATAGCACAACCAAGTCGCCTGAACCGTCTGGATCACGGTCAGCTTCTTGTGGCGCTCCTTCCGCTTCTTTGCCTCGATTCGGCGAAGCGCCTCTGGGGTCGCCCTGACCGCCAGGATCGTCGTCGTGATCATGCCCCCGATTCCGACACCGGTCAGTATCTCTGGGCTTTTTCGTCTTAAGGTCCGGCCGACATTGTCGACAAGTCCCTTCCAGTCAATTTTTCGCATCTCTTCGTTTTCTCCTTTTCTCTCGAATGAATTCTTCCTCCATATAGCGCACAATGTCAGCAGCGCAATTCTCCATGGTCGATGCGAAAGCCCATGTCTTCGGGTTTTCACTTTCACACAAAATATCGTCCATCTTGTAGTAAAAGTCCCGAACTACGGTCATGGGTCCACGATCGGATTGCTTGATACGTTGAATCAGTTCAAGTATCAGCATCCGTTCGTAAACGCTTCTCATGAATTCATAATTGAGCTTCCAACCAAACAGCTTTTTGGACGGAATATAGGTCTCGTCTCTCCGATATCGCCTGAGCAGCGATACCGCTTCTTCCCGCGTCATGCCCGATCGCACGCCTCCTTTCCTTCTCGGCAAAGAGAAAAGAGCCCTTGCAATCGGACTCCGTTCTCTTTGGTTTACTTGTTCATTTCGGTCAGCTTCGCCTGAACAGCTTCTTCGATCTTGGCGTCCATCTTCTTGTCCTCGACGATAGCGCTCACGATGTTGATCGCGATACCGCCGATGGTGCACAGAAGACCGACTGCCTTTACCCAGTCAAACTTCTTCATGGCTTAATGCCTCCTTTCTCATAATAGTGGCTGCTTTTTTCGCGGAAAGAAGTTCAGAACGGTTCTCCGTCTTTCAGGGAATGCGGCTCAAATGGCATGTCGATGGAACAGACCATCAAACCGTCGTCCGTCTCAAAATATCGATGATTGAAATCGATCCAGCGATATCCAAAGGCGACTTCGCCGATGTAATCGTCCCATCCGATCACGTCTCCGCCTTCAACCGGAGGAAGCCCGAGCCATTCCCGAAATTCATTGAAAGTTACCTGACCCTTGAGCTGAAAGTTTCGATTGATGTGATATTCGGCCTGCATGACCTGTTCCATGGTTCGCTCAAAGAACGCGGGTTTGTCGCAGCCATCCAGATAGAAGGTCTGAACCTCATCCCATGGCGGACGGTCATCCAAAATATCCTGGTTCTCTTGCTCAATGGCCTTATCGATCGCAGCGTTCGTACCCAGCCCGCACAGCGTCTCTACCTTACCGCGATAGCCTTCAAACGCGCTCGCAAGCGCTGTGTATGCGCTGGCAAGTGCCGCTTGCTGTCGCCGGCTGAGAGCGTTCGCGCCAAATATGCAGATCAGCGATCCGGTTCCGACCGCGATCGGAGGAATAAATGCTGGAATCGAGATCCGAATGATCTCCGCCTTGGTCAGGTCGTCACGATCCTTTTCAATACGTGCGTCCAGGCAGGCGTTTCTGGCCTTGAGCGTCGCCTTGACGGTCAATGCCATGGTGGCGATCATCCCTCCTGCCCCAAGGCAGGTGAGGATTGTAGAGCCGTTTCGCTTGATCCATTTTCCGATGTTCATTCGCATCACTCCTTTTCAATCATACTTTGCAGCTTCGCAAGGGTTTCGCTGTCCATGAATCCGATCCGACGTTCGCACAGGTTGTCGGCAACTTCTGGCGCAAATATAGATCGAATCGCGTGCTCTGACAGGATCATATGTCTTCCGGTTGGATACGCTCCATAATAAGGCGGCTGCTGTTCGCAGGCGATTGGATGATCTGTTGCCTCGATCAGGTCGATGCCCTGTTTGCGCAATTCCTTGCAAGCATCGCAGGGCTCGTAATCGCCCACAAGCCAGGTCGATCTCGGCGCTTCGGCATCTCCTGGCAGCCGACCGAGCAGGGCAATTTCATTCTTCTCTTTTCCACACCAGAAGCAAATCGGGATAGTCGGGTTTACGCCGTGTTTCTTTGAAATCCGGATGCTCTTCTTTCATTCTCCTCTCTTAAATACAGTTAGCAGTAAACACAACAGCAGAATCATATTGCATCACCTCTTTCAAGCGGTCCTGGGCTTTACATTGACATGGATCTCGCGTCCCTTGACACATGCCTCGATGACGTGATTCTCAGGGTTCTGAATCAGATCGCCGACTACCGAAGTCCCCTTCTTGCCAAATATCTTGCGAAGACCAAAAAGCATACCAAGTTTGCTCTGCTTCTTCTCCGGAACGATCTCGGCAGGCTCTTCCACAACCTCCTCAGAATCCTCAATAACGATAGCGTCCTTCTTGCCCGTCTTAGCGTCAATGCCGCGCTGAAGCTGCTCATAACGGCACTCTGCCTCAGCAATGTCATGGCCAGCCTGAAAGGCAACCCTCCCGACGACATAAAGCGCCGCAAGTCCGATCGCTCCGCTAACAACAGTACCGACAAATCCCTTCATGATTCTCTCCTCCTTAAAATATAGTCGCAAAAGAAAAAGACCGAGCCTTTGTATCAGCTCGATCTTCTTGTCAGGTTTAGGACAGCTTCGCCTCAAGCCAGTCGTTCACGTAGGCGATTTTCTTTTCCACTTTTTTCTCAAACTTCTTGATCTTCCGCTCAACCACATATGCGTGGAATTGCTTCTGAACTTTCGTAAGAGTTTTATCCATGGTGTCCAAAATCTTATCCATTGTTATTCTCCTTTGCTTTTTGTTTAGTGTCCGCTTCTTCATAATGCCCCTTGTAAATTTCGCGGATCAAATATCCCGCCGATCGAACACCGTCTCCCAGCGATGCTTTGGAATGGGTTTCATCTTCAAAGCCCACATGATCTGTCGAACAGTCACGGTAGGATATAAGCCGTCCTTACACGGTTTCGCCCGCCCATCGAAGTATTCCTTGAAGGATCGGTGCAAATATATGGCGTCTGTCAGCCACGGGTCGATCTCGCCCCACCAGGTAGCCTTTCTTTCTTCGTCAAACCGCTGCTGGATCACCGCCAGTCCTTTATCGCCGATTACATACAGTGTGCACTTGGTGTAGATTGGATGATCGCAAATATAAATCTGTCCGTAATGGCTCTCATAGAGCCCAGGCTTTTCAAAGTGATAGCGCATAGCTCCTCCGGCAAAAAGGAAGAGCCTTTGTATCGGCCCCGCCTTTTTTCGGTCCTTAAATCTTGATCAGAAGTCCTTCCCGGCTAACAATGTCTGCGAACTCAACATGCTTGGTGAAGTCCTTCGTTTTCACCGATTCCGTGAATTCCTTGTAGAGTCCGGGTCGATTGTCCACTGCGTAGACCACGACGGGTTCCGGATAGGTTTCCGTCATCCATCTGGACAACCGCAGCATATCTCGAACCGAGACTGCGTCTCCTTCCAGGAATTTGGTGTCCACGATCTTCAACACGTTGTTGAATGCGTACAGATACACTCTTTTAGCCATAGTTTATCCTTCCTTTCTTGGTTTTGTTTTCCATAAAAGCAGATGCACATATCGCGGAAAGGCAAAAAGAAAGAGTCTATGCGTTTTACACAGACTCGTTCTTTTTGGTCAGTCCTTTGTTACTTCTTGAATAGCCTCAGATGGTTGCTCAACCAATTTCCGGTTCTGGTCGTGAAGGTTCCGGTCTTCTCGAATTGCAGTCCGCGGCCCATCCAGATCCAAGAAGCCATGACAGGCAGCACAATCGCTGTGCCGTCGATCACGAGCTTGATGACGGTCCAGACCTTTCCTTCCTTCGCCTGCTGCTCCTTCATCTCAGTCTCTCGCTTCTCGATATCGAGTTTTTGGGATTCGACATAGCATTTGTTGGAGGTCAGATCCTCGTCCATCATCTGCTTGTGAAGCTCGGTCAGCTTTTGAAGCCACCATTTCGCCTCGTCAGATCCAGTTGTCGCCGTGGATACCTCTTCGAGAGTTCTCTTGTACTCCTCTTCCAGCATCCGTTTAATCGTCGGGTTCATCTTCATTTCTCCTTTCAGTAAGTGATAGATTTTCCATAATAGGCAGTGTTATCTTCGCGGAAGATAATCTTCGATCTTCACCTTGAAAGTCACAGTCCGATACTTGTGGATCTTCTCCAGGCCTCCGTGTTCCAGCTCCAAAAACAAATAAGGCGCCTCGGTCGAATCAGAATGATCCTCACGAAGCGTTCCAGCAAAGGTTTTGGAGTGAAGGACCACGGACAACCCGTATCCTCCAGAAAATCCCACCAGTATTCCGATAACCAGCCACATCCAAACTGCCATTTTGACGATTCCTCCTTATCATCATATCACAGGTTTTTGTCACCTGCATACTGTTTTGGGGCAAAAAGAAAGAGGCCATGTCCGTAGACACGACCTCTTCCAGTGTCGACCGCTTACGTGTTGGAGCTTGTGCTTTCGCCTTTGTAGGTAAAGGTAGACAGGGCAGGTATCATCATCAACCAGCCCCATTTGCCGTTCCCGGTTCGCTTAATGGCTGTCGCAGCCACAGCTCCGCCAGTCACCCAAATGATTCCGTTGAGGATGACAGTTACCAGCATTCCTTTATTATTGTGGTTCATAGTGTCTTCTCCTTTCAGTGTTTGGTTTCCATAATAGTCTTTGCTATTTTCGCGCTTTATCCAGCAGCCAGAAGAATCGTCTGTACGCGGTGTACCAGACCTCTTTGCAGCATGGGGGAGATATGACATTGTAGGACAGCCCTTCGGTCACGGCCTTGAGCATCATCGCGCTCATGTCTCCCGCAGCCTCCTCGGCAGTCCGTTCAACCATCGCCATTCGGTTTCGAAAATATAACCGTGCTTCCGCGTATATCGGCGTGGGATCTGATACTTCGCCGCTTCGGCGGTTGGCATTCACATCCACGGGCCGAGCAGATAACCCGTCGAGTGAAATATAATCTTTCTTCCATTCCGGATACTGTAGGCAAAAGTGCTTGAGCTCATAGTATCGGTGCTCTGAAATATAGTAAGTGTTCCTCTTGGAAATACCCGGTCGAATCGTTGTGCTCATACCCAACCCTCCATTTTGTAGTGTAATGTGTACACAAAATGAATATGGGGAGGATTCTGAGCCTTGACAACCTGGAAACAGAAAAAGCCATCCCGATTTCTAATCTAAGATAGAACCTCTAACTTAGAATAGATTGCGGGATGGCAAAAGTCCATGTCATGAAGAAAACCTCGTTTTGACTCGGGGCTTTATTCATGATATGTTCGAAAACGAAAGGTCACAAGATTCTCTCAGGGTCTTTATGGTGTCTGATGATTGGTAAGGATGAGGTCGCCGGTTCGAATCCGGCCATCAGCTCCATTAATCCAGTCAGAAATGACTGGTTTTCTTATGTTTTTGGCCATTTTTCTGCATTTTTCAGGCTTTTGCCCTGCAAAGAAATGACCTCATCTGTTTTTCCGTCAGAAATCCGTCAGCTGCCATCCTCGAAAACCCTTGTGCCGCAGGCGTTTTCGGGCTTTTTTCCGTCAGTTGCCCGTCAGTTCACGCTCAATCCGTAGCACGTTCCGATGGCGTTTGAGGCGTCAATGGCTCCGCTCCGGCCCTTGTCGTAATGCTTGAGGGTCATCTGCGGAGTAGCGTGTCCAAGGGATTTCTGAACCAGCTTTAAGTCATGGGTCATGGCCGAAATATCCGTCGCGACCGTAGTCCGGAACCGTCTTGGGGTGATGGTCTCGCCGAACTTGGTGTCGAGGTTCACGCGCTTGCGTATACCTCTCAGCTTGGTGTAGCTGATGGGCTTCTCCCCGCCGATCACGAATTCACTCGGCATGCCACGCTCGGGTAAGTACGCCAGAATCTCTCTGGGAAACTTCAAATCCCGGATGCTCGAAGCAGTCTTGGTGTATGCCTTGTATTCCGGCTCATTCCGGGTCGGGTGCGTGACCGTGTTGCGAACGTGGATCGTACAGGTCTCCTCGTCCACATCCGCCCATTGCAGACCCAACACTTCCTCAGGTCTCAGAGGCAGGCTCAACGAGATCGCAAGCCATGCTCTGTCCATGGGCCTCTTCACGTCGTTCAGATGGCTCGCCAGATGGCGCATCTGCTCGACGGTATAGGGTTCGGTTTCCGTTGCCGCGAGACCTTTGATCCGGATGGATGAGGACAAAAGCGGATTTCTCAGAATCAGATTGTCGTCCAACGCCATTTTGAAGATTTGGTTAAGGACGGTCTTGACCTTGTTCTTTGACTCCTGCTTCGCGGAATCACCCATGTTGTTAAATATCTTCTGAACATCCGTCGAAGTGATGTCCTCAAGATTCATGGCGCCAAGAACTGGATAGATGTGGTTGGTTAGCTGACGCTCGTAGGTGGTTGCCGTTACGCTTTCGACGTTCGGCTTCGAGAAGACATCAAACCACTTTTGGGCGTATTCCCTAAAGTTGTGCTTTTCTCCGGTGGACGAGTTGATCGATCCGGAAAGCCGCAATACCTTGTTGATGTATTCTTGTTCGGTATCAGCTGTTATCCATACCTTTTCGCCATTCAGCATGATCTCACGGCGAATCTTTTTCTTGTTGATTGACATAGTTTCCTCGCTTTCTCTGCGAGAAATCTGTGATCTTTCGTTTTCAAGGTTCGCAGATCGAAGAGCGTCCCCGACCTTATTCAAAGTATAGGCGATTAGTCTGTTCATTGTCAACCTCCAAAGTCGAAAAACCAAAAGGGAAAGCGCCCGCCGCGTAGACGAGCGCAATCCCTTACATGAATGAGTTAGCCCAAATCGTTGTTCTGCTTGTTGTACTTCGCGGTGGAGATCTGAAGCAGTGCGCCGAGACACAGCGCAATGGCAGCGCAGGTAGCACAAACCTCATCGCCAAACGGGAGCTTCCAGATGCCAGCCACCGTCTTGTAGCATACGCCGACGGCATCGAGCGCGATCAGCGCGATCCACTTCAGAACATCGTAAACCTTGTTGCTAAGCATGGTCCATCATCCTTTCTTTTCCAGGTTCGCAACCTTTTCTTCGAGCACGGGGATGCGGCGGGCAAAGTTGTTATGCTCCCGAACCTCCCGTGTAAGCTCTTCTATCTTGGTATCGGTGACGGCCTGATGACGCTCCAATCTGGATTCGATCTTGGCATCGGCCAGTTCCGAATCCTTATCCAGCTTGGCATACAGCTTGTCGCTGGACGATTTGGCGATAATCATCTGGGCGATAATGGCGAAGATGCCGGTGATGATTGATGCGAGAATAACTTCACTCATGGCCTTACGCAGCCTCCACTTTGGAGTAGTTGGGCGATACCCAACCGATCCGCTTGTCCGTGCGAATGGCGTGCCAGCCGGTCGTCGGAGAGGTGGCAACCCATTCATACTTCTCGCCCTTCTTCACGGTGCCGACGGAATCGTACTTCTGCGAATCGCCGACACGAACATTGAGAGAGGCGGCCGTGATGGTGACAACCTTGCCTCCGACGGTATTTTCGGGTTCAGCCTGGGTAGCGGGCGTTTCCGTTTTCACGGGCTCAGTCGTTTCCAGGTCCCACCTCGGCCTGCCATAACCGGCGATGCGATTGTAGGTCAGCTTGTACTTCTTCTTGCACACGCCGCCTCCGTTGGCGATGACGCCGTTCGCGCCGCTGGTATTACCCTCGATGGTGTACACGTAGGTGTCATCCACAGCATACACCAGGCCGGTGTGCTGGATCGCATAGCCGCCGATACCGTCCTTGGGCCAGAAGAAGATCTGATCGCCGGGTTCCGGCTTGGTGAACAGACGGCCCATCTTCTGATAGTAGCCGCGGCTGTACTTGCAGCCGGCGCCGCAGTTGCTCTTGCCCAGCGGCTGATTGGTCAGCTTCAGCGCGGCCTCCAGGCCGTAAGCCTGAACGAAGCACCAGTCCACGAAAATATCGCACCAGGCCACACTCTGCTTCTTGCCGTTGTAGAAACCAAGCGCGTCCAGGTCTCTGGCGTACTTGGTGTAGTTCTTGTCGCCGGCGTTGGCGGTCTTATCGTCCAGCTTAGAGTTGGACTTCTTCTCCAGATAGCCAACTTCAGCTTCGGCCACCTGAATTACTTTCTTGGGATCGTAACTCATGGTCTTTTCCTCCTTCTCGCCGGTAACGGGTTCCACAGTGGTCACGGCGAACTGATCGTAGTATTGCTGACCGTATTTGGCTCGCGCCATTTTGACGGATTCTCCCTGATTCTTCGGCTTCTCATACTGGGTCAGCACAGCGTCAGAAGCCTCGCGCACGGATTTGGCGTTGATCAGCGCCTTGAGCACCGATTTGTAGCTGCCGAGCTCCTTCAGGAGGAACTCCAGCTGCATATCGAGATCTCCGATGGATACGCCCTTCTCCTTGGCGAAGTTCAGCAGGTTCTGCTTCCTGGTCCAGTAGGTCCACTGAGCCAAGCCATAGCCGGCCGAGTCCTTCACAAAGTTCTTGTAGCTGCCGTTGTCCACGGCGGCCGTATAGCTGTCATCGGTCATCCCCAGCTTCTTCTCAAAGGTGCCTTGTAGATTGGTCGGCTTCAAAGCCGATTCCGCCCGCAAATTCCCCATAAGACCGGCGACGCCGAACGCATTGCCGAGCCGTTCCCAAAGAAAATTCCAGATCCGTTGCTCATTGCTCATTGGAATCAGCCTCCTTATCGTTGAAGATGAGCTTTCTGTTGTTTACCGAAACTTCCTTGTCAAATAGATCCTCGAAGAGTTTTATCAGTCCTTTTCTCTGATTGCGCGTCAACAGCTTATAGAAGCTGCCCATCCAGCTGCGGAACATTTCCTCAACGCGGTCATACGACTTTTCGCCGCTCTCGACCTTTATGGCCAGCTTCTTCAGCTTTCTTCTCATGGCTGTAACCTTCTTTGGTGTGAGCCACTTAAAGATTCTTCCGTCCTCGGTGACGCGATACTTGATTTGAAGGAAGGTAAACTGGGAGCCAAACCTGACGATCCGTGTCTTTTTCATGTTGACATGAATGCCAAGTTCGGCTGCGATCTCATGGATGTGAGCGAGAAGATCGAGCAGTTCTCCCTTGGATGGACTCATGATGTACCAGTCGTCCATATAGCGGCCGTAGAACTTTTGACCGCGCAAGTATTTCACGTAGGTGTCGATACGATTTGGATAGTAGATCCCGATGACCTGGGAAAGCTGATCGCCGATGTTGATGGATTTCGCCATCCACTTCTCCCCGGTCAATTCCGACTTGGGAATCTTCCGGTATTCCAGCTTGTTGAACAGCGTATCCAGGCAATGATCGTATTCCTCGTCCGACATATAAGAAACGTCGATCTCAAAGCCCTGGAAGATGACCGTCAGCAACCAATCGATGAATTCATCGTCGTCAAAGAGCTTCAAAAGCTCCCGTTTGGCGATGGCATGGAGGACGTTGTCATAGAACTTTGAGAAATCGCCGAATAAGATCCATCCATCGGTTCCATTTTGACGGTAAAACTGATGCAGATGGACTTCAAATCTTTTTCTTTGAAAAGAGATGCCTCGACCTTTGATGGACGCTCCGTTGTCATAGATGATGTGGCGCTTTACTTCCGGTAAGAGCACTTTATCACATAGTACATGACGGACGATGCGATCTTTGATCGGGATGCTGGTAATGGGTCTGATTCTGCCTCGCTCTGACAGAACAAACTCGTGTGGAGGATCGTTGGTAAGGGTTCGGTTCAGGAGCTCGTCTTGGAGATCAAAAATGTACTTGAGAAAGTTCATCATGAACTTCTGTGTGGTCTCTTTCCATTTGCTCTCCTTGATCGACGCCTTATAGGCTTCGTATAGGTTGTTGGCGTCACATATGATTTCCTCATATAGCGAAGACATAGAAATAATTCACCGTTCCAGCAATACTTACCGTAGTAAATTGCATCAGGCTTTTCTATTTATCCTTGTGGGAAGGGACAACGACTCCTTCTCCATAAAAGTCTATAAAGAATCCGGGCGAACGCCGTTAGAGTTAGAGGCGTTGTTGTAGTTCGCATTGCCATTGTTGTTCACATTGGCAAAATTAGCCCCCGACACGACGTGCTTTAGTTGTTGCCCCGTAGACATGTCTCAAATTTCTTGTCGCGTTGACGCCACTTCTTTATCAACTCGATCTCTCGACAAAGCGCTTCGACCTGTCTCTTGTACAGGTTTAGATCGACGTTGAATTTTTCCACGACATGCTGTAGTTCCATGACGATCTGCCAGCACATACTGACTGCGCAATCCTGAAGCTCACGCCGCTTTTCCAGCCTTTCTAAGCTGGAAGGATATCGGGCATAAGCGTCGCGGACAAAGCTGGTCAGTTCCGAAGCCTTGTTGTCAATTCGGGTCTTATAATTGCGCAGCAGGTACATGTACCTCCAGTAATCATTGGGCTCGCATTTTCCGGCTTTGTACTGACGCCTGACAACGGCATCCATATCTTTGATGCCGAAGTTGTGCTGAATCAGCTCTGTCAGCATGTCGTGGATCGTTTCTGAAAATGTAATCGGCTCAAACCGGGATTCTTTCCTATCGTCTGCCAGAACAGACATTACTGGTAGGACTGACCGGTGATCTCGGAGAACTCGGCCTCGGTAATCCAGCCCTTCTGCACAGCCAGACGGACACGTTCCAGGTTCCACACCTTCAGGTCGTAGTACCGCTTCACCGTTTCATACTTCGGACTCATATTGCTTTATTCTCCTTTCTTAGAGCTCGATGTCGGCCATCATGGCGATGAAATCCACATCGGCGCGAATCCGGATGTCGTCGAGTTCTTTCTGGGAGATGTCGCGGAGAACGAACCAGTATTCGTTTCCCATCTTCGTGATCTGAACGAGATCCATGTTGTTGTGGGCTTCCACGATGCCGTCGGTATAGACCATCACGGGAGAAAGGCCGCCCTCGAACATATCGGCGGTGATCGCCGAATCCGATACGAAATTGTTTCCGTTCATCCGCAGGTTGTCGATCTCACGGCCGTTGGAAAGCACCAGCTTATAATACGAATGATCCATTTTGAATCCTCCTGTCACTTTTCATAGGGTGAAAAAAGAGGGGGCACAAGGCCCCCAGATTAACCGATGGAGAAGACCGGGCGAACGCCGGCAGAGAAAGAGGCGTAGCGGTAGTCCGCATCGCCATTGTTGCCCACATCGGCAAAAATAGCCCCCGACACGACGTCGCGCAGCCAGAACCACTGACGATTGGAGATCAACTCCGGCATAACCCTGAACAGCGCCAGCTGAGACTTGCCGATGGTATAGTTGGTCGGCACGGTGGAGCCGTCAGATAACGGCGCAAAGATATGAGAACCGTAGACCATCAGCTCGTTCATCAGTTCGACCGTGGAATCGAACCAACCGCCGCCGGAGGGCTTGCCGTTCGTAACCGCATTGGTCAAATACTCGCGGTGCGTAATCAGCATGTCGCCGAAGATGTTCTGGATCGTAGTCTTGGCACTCTCAAGACCCTCCTTGTACATCTTGCTGCCGACATAACCGCCTTCGGTGGTGTTCGTGTCGTTCATGACATGGCTGTACAGGATTGTGTCGGGAACAATCTGAATGTTCGGACCGGTGAAATCCGTGTCGCCGCAGCGGGAAATGTACCCACGATCGGCAATGCGATACTTCACGCCGTTGTTCTGCCAGTAATCGGCCAAAAAAATATCCTCATAGGTTCTATTGCGGATAGCGGCCTTCTGGGCGGCCGTAGGAGCAGAACCAAGATTCTTGCCGCGGGGAATCGCGAAATGGGCTTCGGGCGAGATCATCCCGATCATTTGCAGAATGGCATCGGAAGCCAGAATCTTCTTGGTGCCGGTGTTACCGTCAACCAAAAGGACATGACTGCTGTCCAACGCCGTAATCTGCAAGTAGTCGATAAACTTGGACATGATTTTCTCCTTTCAAATTTACAGCTGGGTGAACATGACACGGCCCTCGATGACGTTACCATCGGAATCCAGGATGTCATCCTCGCCAGAATCCTCAATGCTTCTCCAAATCGTCTGAGTCTTTGCGAACACGTCGACGGTTTCGAGAAGACTGTTGATCGTATCGATGAAACCATCATCGAAATCGTTGTGGCTGAGCCCCATGCCCTCGATCTTGTCCACCTTGTTGTCGTCCAGATCAGAAATATCAGAGGTGTTCTGATCGATCTGATCCTTGTAGGCGGTGGTGAAATCGTTGGTGCTCAGACCCTTGCCGGTCACCTTGTCCACCTTGGTCGCTGCCAGCGCGGTCGTCTGATCCTCAAGTTCACCGATCTTATCCTTATAAGCATCGGTGAAATCGTTGGTACTCAGACCCTTGCCGGAAACGACATCTACCTTGTCAGCCAGTGCGGTCAAGATCTTGTTGGTGATCAAATAGGTCAGTCCGACAAGATCGAGATATTTGCCGCTGGTCTGGGCGATGGTTTCGCCGTTATAGATGGCGTTGATCTCGGCGTTGGTGATGCCTGCAACGGATATGCCGATCTGTCCCTGGTCTTCCCAGGTCGTGCCTGTCCACCGATACACGTTGTACGGAGGGGTCGTGCCACAATTGTACTGATCGCCAATAGCAGGAGAAGTAATGTCGGCCTCAAGCGCGGATACAGATGGATAGACGCTTCCCTTGATGATGTAAGGGGCGCCGGTAGCGCCTTGCTTCAACCGGAAATGGATGTTCTTGTGGCCGCTGATCTCACTGAGGATCGCCTCTGCAAGCGCATAAGGACCGACACCTTCAGAGGTGACGGTAAGCTGTTCCAAAGCGGAAGAGGCCGTATCAGCTCTCGTCGCCGCCCGGTTGGCATTGGATGCGGCCACATTGGCGCCGTAGGTTCCAGCGGTGCAATCGCTGATCGCGGTCTGTGCATTGCTTGTAGCCTCGTCAGCTCTGGTCGCGGCGCTATTTGCGTTGGTCGTTGCGGCAACGGCGTAGGTTCTGGCGGAATCGGCATTATCAGCGGCCTCATTCGCCCGGTTTGCCGCAGTATTCGCGTTGGTCGTCGCCGTATTGGCAGCTTCTCGGGCCGTGTTGATGTTCTCGATAGCCTGATTAGCGTTTGCCGTTGCGGTGTTCGCCAAAGCAGCCTTATCGTTGGCATTCTCCGCAGCGGTCGCAGCAATCTCAGCCTTGTTGTTGGCATTGGTCGCGGCGGTGTTGGCATTGGAGACGGCGGAATTTGCATTGTTAACGGCCGTGGTCGCATTGCTTGCTGCGGTGATTGCCGCATCCTTGGCCGACGTAGCTGCCGCCGCCGCTTCAATCGCCGATGCCACAGCGGTGTTGACGGTCTGTGCGGCGGCGTTGGCGGCAGTCGCAGCGTCATTGGCAGAAGTCGCAGCGTCATTGGCGCTTGTGGCGGCTGTATTTGCCGCAGTAGCCGCTTGGTCAGCCGCAGTCGCTTTTTCGTCCGCCAGAGCAGCCTTGGTATTGGCCAAAGTTGCTTTTGCGTCGGCGTTTTCGGCGGAAGTATCGCAAGCTGCCTTTGCGGCGTTTGCCGCGTCAATAACGTCCTGAACATTACCTGCTGCGGAACTTGCCGCGGCAGTTGCTACCTCTGCATTGGTCTTCGCCGTATTCGCCGCGGATGCGGCATCGGTAGCGGAAGAAGCAGCAGCGCTGGCAGCTGCGGTTGCCGTATCCGCATTGGTCTTGGCGGTGTTTGCGGCTTCTGCGGCTTCGTTTGCTGCTTCGGCGGCGCTATATGCAGAACCGGAGGCCGCATTGGCGTTAGTTGCAGCTGTAGTCGCTGCCGTAGCAGCATCGTTGGCGGCAGTCGCTGCCGCATTTGCCTCATTCTTCGCCGTGGTTGCTGCGGATGCGGCAGAATTCGCAGCTGCGGTTGCCGTATCAGCATTGGTCTTGGCAGTATTCGCTGCCGTAGCGGCTGCGTTTGCGGAAGTAGCGGCACTATTGGCATTGGTCCTCGCGTTGTTGGCGTTGTTGATCGCGGTATTGCAATCAAGCGTCGCCTGATTTGCTGAGGCCACAGCGGTATTTATCCGCTCGACCGCGTTATTCGCGTTTGTAGTCGCAGTAGTAGCGGCAGATGCCGCATTGTTGGCAGCCGTTGCCTTGCTATTGGCATTAGTTGCCGCGTCATTCGCTAACGCAGCCTTGGCGTTGGCATTGGTTGCGGCAGAATTCGCCGCGGAAGTGGCCGAATCCGCCAAGGTTTTGGCTGAGGAAACATTTTCATAGCATTCCTCAATGCTGTCGTGAATGGCGTCGCGGACTTCAATGCCGTAAACGGCGTTTAAGATTTGATTAAGCAGTTCCTGAATCCGGCTCGCCATTTACCTCTTCCTCCTTGTCCGTCTGTCCATCTCCATTTTGACTGGAATCGGACTCCTGATTGACAACGGCATTGATTGCCTCGATGATGTCGTTACACTTTTCAAAAGCATAGACGACCAAGGAGGCATTTTTTTTACCTTTGACTTCGAGGGAGTCGACAGCCTCCCGAATCTTGGTGACTTCCATACCCAGGTCGTAAAGTGTCATGATGATAATGCCTCCTTATTAGTTATTGTCAGTAGTACCGGAAATCTTGATGGTATGCGTCGCATTGGTAGACACACCTTTAGTAGTGTACTCTGTAGAGCCAATCTTTACCGTATGAGTATGCCCGTTTGCGGCAGTGGTGGACGCCGAGAAGTTATGCTTATGCTTGGCCGGCGTAAAGCTGCTCGGCTTTCCGGTAATATCTCCCCAATCATGTTTATGACTGCTCGATGCGTAACTCTTCAGTTGCTCTTTCACCCAATCCTGAGTAGCAAAATTCTGATTTACCCAGTATTGGGTGGCAACCTTGTACACGCCGATGGACATACCATCTGTGGCTTTTACATGCGAAAATGTCGGAGAGCTGGGAAGATCCGTCAAAAAGCCTTTGTTATTAACCCATTCCTGAGTGGCGACAGACTTTTTATTTACGGTCATTGAGGTTCCCGCGGCAATGATCGGAGCAGAAACGGAAACACCGGAAGAGATAGCGATTGTAGCTTTGATGACGGTCGCTTTTGCGATCAAAGATTCAAATGTAATAGCCTTGATCTTTTCAGCAATCAGAGTTTCAACATTTGCAACATCGACTTGCAAAGTCTTGATATTTGCTTCGTCAGTCTCCAATCTACCATTAATCTTTGTGATCTTGGAGTCGATGGTCGTCTTATCCGCTTTCAGCTTGATTTCCGACCCAAGATCGTTTGCAGTAATCTCGATCGATGCGATCTTCTTGTCTAAACCGCTTTTATGGCTCGCTTCGAGCTTAATCTGGGCATTCAGAGCGGTACTCACCTGATCGATCCGCGTATTGGAATCGGTAATCAACTTACCAAGCTCCGCATGGTGATTCGATTCGAGTGTGATCTGAGATTTCAGAGCGGTATTCACCTGATCGATCCGCGTATTGGAATTGGTAATCGACTTACCAAGCTCCGCATGGTGATTCGATTCGAGTGTGATCTGAGATTTCAGAGCGGTATTCACCTGATCGATCCGCGTATTGGAATTGGTAATCGACTTACTAAGCTCCGCATGGTGATTCGATTCGAGTGTGATCTGAGATTTCAGAGCGGTATTCACCTGATCGATCCGCGTAT
>JAFURY010000083.1 GCA_017480795.1 Succinivibrionaceae bacterium | reverse complement strand
ATAAGCCGATCACATCCCCAAATTTATATTCCACTCCGATGGAATTAACTCTTCCATCTCCTCTGGCCCCTGTCGACGTCGAACTACCGGTGCCTTCGAATTAAAAAACGCCCTCCGAATTAATCGGTCACGGATTCAGGTGAATTCAAGCATCGAAAACAGTTTCATCAGTCTGGTCAATGCAAGAGATTCCAGAGTTTTTGTCGACAAAACGGATTTTATCGGTAAGACCAATGCTCTGCTCGACACCGATGGAAAGCTGATAGCCTTTACCCGGCCCCGCAGGTTTGGCAAAACTGTCTCGGCCCATATGCTCCTGGCCTATTATTCAAAGAGGTACGATGGACAGAACGTTTTCGAAGGTCTGAAAATAACAAAAGAGCCCAGCTATGCCGCCCACCTGAACCGGTATGACGTGCTCTACGTTGATATGAACTTTATCCGCGGTCTGTACCAGATTTATCTGAAGAAGAGCGCCAAAGTTCCCGGAGTCGAAACCCTGGTTGATTATCTGGAATATTCGGTGATCAGCGAACTCAGAGAACGGGAGGATTTTGCGGAGTGCTTTGAAAAGCATCAGATAGAAAACATCGGACTTCTTGAGGCTCTGTCATATCTGCGCAACGATCTGAATTCCAGGTTCATATTCATCATGGACGAATGGGATCTGGTTTACCGGGATTACCGGAACGATACCAGACTGCAGGAAGATTTTATCGATCTTCTCCGCGACCTGTTCAAAACCGAAGGCGGCAAGTCATGCTTTGCCCTGGCGTATCTCACCGGAATCCTGCCCATCAAAAAATACAACTCCCAATCGGCCCTGAACGACTTTGACGAATACAACATGCTTGCGCCAGGCGAGTTTGCCCCCTACTTCGGCTTTACCGAGACGGAAGTGGCAGACATCGTAAAAACCTCCGGCTGCAAAGTAACGCGCCAGGAGCTGAAGGAATGGTACGAGGGATACCGGATCAGAGGGGTAGATATCTACAATCCCAACTCGGTGTGCAGAGCAGTCAGCCGGAACGAGTGCATGAGCTACTGGATCGGCTCCTCGTCCAACGAGGAATTCGTCCGTCTCATCAACGCCGATTTCGAAGGCATAAGGCAAGATATCGTCAACCTGATCGAAGGCGACGAGACAGCTTTCAGCTGCGCCAATTTTCAGAATGACATGGTGAGTCTGAAAGACAAGGACGACGTCTTCAGTCTTCTCGTCTGTCTGGGTTACCTCGGCTGCTCCGACACCAAAAGCAGATACCGCAAGCTGGCCTATGTGCCCAACGCCGAAATCAGAGCGACGCTGATGGATATGGTCAAAAAACAGAGCTGGTACAAGCGCATGGAAACCGTCAGGCGGTCGGAAAACCTGCTCAAGGCCATACTGGAGCTCGACGGGAAGACGGCCGCCGAACTGATACAGGAGGTGCATAATTCTCCGGCGATGTCTCTCCTTGACTACAACGACGAAAAGTCCCTTACCTACTGCGTGATGACCGGTCTTCTGTGGTCGACCCTGGACGACTACAGCTGTCACCGGGAGGAGCAGGCTGGGAAAGGACGTCTTGATCTGGTGTACGAACCCATAACCAGAAGGCAGCCCCTGATTCTGATCGAATTCAAGTATGACAGTTCGGCCGAAGAGGCGATCGGGCAGATCAAAACGAAGGAATATTTCAAACGCTATGTCAGACAGTACCGGAATATCATTATCGTGGGGATCAGTTACAGCTCCAAGACCAAGGACCACCGGTGTCTGATAGAAAAACTGGATTAACGGCTTCTCGACAAGCTGTCTCTCAGCCCCCGACGGACAGCCTGCCCTGCAAAATCCTGACGGACAGCCTGTTCTGCAAAATCATGACGGACGGATCTTTTACTGATATCCGGCAGGCTGTTCCAGCGATTCCTGACATTCGGCTCTGCAGATTTTCGGCCATCAGCAACGTCTGACATTGAAACTGCCGCCGGCCCCCTGCCTGCCCGCAACGCCCTGCCCTGTTCCATTCAGGCGCCATATCCGCGCGGCCGCCGTCGCGGCCGCGCCGATGATCTTCAGAAAACGCAGCTGCCGGCACAGATTTGGCGCATGGAATTTGCCGCCGCGCCGGGTTCCTGGTAACCTGGGGTCGGTTGCGTCATGCGTTTTGAGGAAGCGGCGGACAATGAGCGAAAGCGTCAGAAAAAAGTGGACCCGGGAAGAAACGATTCTCGCCTTTGATCTGTACTGCAAAATCTCCTTTGGAAAAATCTCGTCCACCAATCCGCTTGTCAGGGAACTTGCCGAAATCATCGGCAGAACCCCCGGCTCGGTCAGCCTCAAGATGTGCAATCTCGCCGCTCTTGATCCCATGCTGCGCCAGCGTGGCGTCAGCGGCATGAAGCATGGAAGCCTGCTGGACCAGGAGGTTTTCCAGGAGTTCTGCGACTCCTGGGAGGAACTGTCCTACGAGGCCCAGAAAATAAGAGCCGAATACCAGCGCGCCAGCATCGAGCAGATCAATCCCGAACTCATGCTGAGCCAGATTCCGCAAGGCGCGGACAGAGTCGCCGAAACGAAGATCCGCATCGGACAGGATTTCTTCCGGAATTCGGTTCTCAGCGCCTACCGCAACCGGTGCTGCATTACCGGAATCGAAAATTCCCAGCTGCTGGTGGCAAGCCACATCAAACCCTGGAGCGTCAGCGACGCCGACAGGGAAAGAACCAATCCCTGCAACGGACTGTGTCTCAACGCCCTGCACGACAAGGCATTCGATCGGGGGCTCATCACCATCACAGCAGACTATCGGATCCTGATATCCCCCAGAATCGCCGACAGCGGCATGGATGAAAAGACCAGACTGTGGTTTCTGTCCTACGCCGACGCCCGGATCATGCAGCCGGAAAAATTCCCGCCGGATCCCAATTTCATCCGCTACCACAACGAAGTGATTTTTCAGAGGTAGATCGGCATCACTCCCTCCAGCGCCTGCGCCGCGCCCTGGTGCTGTTTTTCAGACTCCCGGCGCCGGAGGCGAGATCCATGGCGCAAGCCGCCGTTTTTCTTTCCAGTCTGATCCTGGCCACGCGCGATCTGATCTTTCCCGCATCGTTTTGCAGGTATTGCATCACTCCTCCGGCGAAGTACCCGGCAAGGGTCAGGACAACGGCGTAAACCGCCGCTCTTGCATACGACCCGGCCTCTAGGGAAATCGCATCTTCCACCAGCCAGAACAGAGCCGACACCGCAAGAAACCAGAATACGATCTCAAGCAGCATGGCAGAAAGGACCGCTTCCAGGCGCGGTTTCAGCCTGACAGCAGCGGCGCAGCAGAGAAACACCGCCGTCACCGCCGCAAAGCAGAAGCCCGCCGTCATAACCGGCATCCCCAGGGCAAAACCCCGGACATGCAGCAGGTAACCGCCAGCAACCGTCAGCGCCGGAAACGGAAGAACCGCCAGCCGCATCGCAAGAACGCTTTTGAGAATCTTCAGCAAAACCCGCCTTCCCGCTTATGTCTGAGAACAAGTGATCATACCCGAACGGCCCGGCCGTCCACAGCAAGAATAGCACAAATCAGGTTCCTTCAAAGAAGCCTTCGTTTTTCGCCCTCCGGGCAAACAGTGATTGCAATCACAGATATTGAATTACCCTGCGCGAGTTTCTATAATATGACCCGTTGTTGACAAAACACCAGAAGAGGCGCGGCGCTCAGGCAGCCGGAGCGTGGAATGCGGATCCCCATACGCTCCGATCAGGGGATGCGTCGCCGAGACATCAGCGTTTCCTGCAGACGCCGATGCCGGCTGCGAAGGCTGAATCCTTCGGGCTGTCACATGAGTGAAGCGCTTCTGGCGGCATATCTGAAAATACCCGCCATAAAGCTCCTTTACTACCGTCATAAAAGTATATTGGAGATTTCCATGAAAAAAATTTGTGTAGCCAAATTCGGTGGCTCAAGCGTTGCCAACTATGAAGTGATGCAGAACTGCGCCAACGTGGTTCTCAGCAACGAACAGACCCATATCGTCGTGCTGAGCGCCAGCGCCGGCATCACCAACCTGCTGGTCGATCTGTCCAAGGGCACACTCTCCGAGGAAAAGAGAGAGGAGACCATAAAAAAGATCATCGACGTTCAGGAGAACATTCTGGAAGGACTTGGCCGTCCGCAGGCTCTGGTGGATGAAATCTACAGGCATATCGACTACATCCGCTCGCTGGCTCACGAGGCCACTCTTGAAACCAATGCGGCTCTGGTGGATCGCATCGTCTCCAACGGCGAACTGATGTCCACCAAGCTCTTCACCGAACTGCTGAAGCAGCGGGGAGTCAACGCCGTATGGTTCGACGTCCGCAAGGTCATGAGAACCGACAGCAACTACGGCAAGGCCGCTCCTATCGTGGAAGTCATCCGCACTCTGGCCCAGAACGAACTGGTGGCCCTGTCTCAGGACAGCATCGTGGTTACCCAGGGCTTCATCGGCGCCAACGCCGACGGTCTGACCACCACCCTCGGACGCGGCGGATCCGACTTCTCCGCAGCTCTTATCGGCGAGGCGGTGGACGCTTCCGCCATCGAGATCTGGACCGACGTTCCTGGCATCTACACCACCGATCCGAGACTTGTTTCCACCGCTCATCCTATCCCCGAGCTCACCTTCGAGGAAGCGGCGGAAATGGCCACCTTCGGCGCCAAGGTCCTCCACCCTGCCACCATTCAGCCGGCGGTGCGCCGCAACATTCCGGTATTCGTGGGCTCCAGCAAGAACCCTCGCGCCGGCGGCACCTGGATCAGAACCGAGACCCAGACCCAGCCTACATTCCGTGCCGTGGCCATGAGAAAGGATCAGGTGCTTCTGACTCTGAAGTCCTTCAGCATGATCGGCGCCTGCGGCTTCATGGCCACCGTCTTCGGCATTTTCGCCAAGCACGGTCTTTCCGTCGATCTGGTCACCACCTCCGAGGTTACCGTGGCAGTCACCATCGACAACGGATTCTCCGGCGGCAGCTCCGACGGCAAGTCGCTGCTTTCCGAGGGACTGCTGAGGGATCTGCGTCAGGTGTGCAACGTTGAGGTTGAGGAGGATCTGACCCTTATCGCCATCATCGGCAACAAGATGAGCTACAAGACCGGCACCGGTTCGAAGGTGTTCTCCGCGATCTTCGACGTGAACGTAAGAATGATTTCCTACGGCGCCAGCTCCCACGGTCTGTGCTTCCTGGTGGACAGCAAGGATGGCGACGAGGTCATCAAGCGTCTGCACGTGCATCTGCTGGACTGATCCGGAATATTCATAAGACGTGGCGCCATGAGGCGCCGCGTCTGCAAGACACCTCGGGGCGACGGAATTATCCGCCGCCCTTTCTTGTGTGCCCGGCATGGGCATT
The DNA here is from genome assembly GCA_017480795.1 of Succinivibrionaceae bacterium. Taxonomy (GTDB): domain Bacteria; phylum Pseudomonadota; class Gammaproteobacteria; order Enterobacterales; family Succinivibrionaceae; genus UBA2804. The sequence goes on along the minus strand of JAFURY010000083.1, from coordinate 1,883 downwards.
TTCTTGTGTGCCCGGCATGGGCATTTTCTTTAGGGTGAAAGTCCCGAACACGGCCGCTAAGGGCAAGTGTTAGCGACTCGCAAGGTGGTTACAGTAATGTAATAGCTGAAAGAAGCGATAGCGAATCTTTGTACGGACGAACAGAAATCATCTACAAGGCGTGTGAACCGGGTAAGAGTGCAAGATAACCCGAAGCCCAAAACTTAGACGGAAGGTTCATGTGTAAAGATGGTCGGAATGAAGATATAGGAAATGTTCTTACCCGGGGAGATCCCACCAGCCTTGAGGCAGCGAGTCGACAGGTAGTAACAACGAATGGCGGGAAGTCAGCAGAAGTCGTAGTAGCACGAATAGGAGTATGTGCGAAGGACGGAACAAAACAAGTGTGAAAATTGATGGAACGCAGCCATGACATGCCGAAATGGAAACCACCAACCGAGCAGGAAGGATAACGCGGAACGTGAAAGATACTGCATAGGTGGCATGCGGGTACTGTGATATATAGATATGAGTAGCATAAACTTCGAACCGATAACTTTGGAGAGAATACTCCAAGTGAGCAACTTGCGTAACGCCGCAAGGCGGGTAGTGGAAAACAAAGGCGGAGCCGGAGTAGACGGCATGCAGGTCGATGATTTCTACGACTACGTAAGGTCTCACCCACATGAAATCTCCGAGTCGGTGCGAAACGGGACATATATACCTAGTCCAATCAGGAGGGTTTACATTCCGAAAGATAACGGAGACAAGCGGCCGTTGGCATACCGACGGTGATAGACCGGTTTGTACAGCAGGCTATAGCCTTGGTTTTATCCGAGGAATACGAGAAGATATTCTCGGACAACAGTTTTGGCTTCAGCCCGGGAAGAGGCTGTCATGATGCGATTGAACGTGCGCTTCAATACGTGAATGAAGGTTATACGTGGGTCATTGACCTAGATTTGAGCAAGTTCTTTGATACGGTGAATCACAGCAAACTTCTGCAGTTGCTGTCCGACAGGATAGAGGACGGGAGGGTAGTATCACTGATACATCGTTTTCTCAGGGCCCCGGTGAGTGAAAACGGGAAGGTGGGCGGTAAGTCCACAATTGGAACTCCGCAAGGAGGAACCATAAGTCCGGTACTCGCAAACATACTGTTAAACGAACTGGATCAGTTGCTTGATGAAAGGGGAATACGATTTGTCCGCTATGCAGACGATATGGTGATATTTTGCGGCAGTGAAAAGGCCGCAGAAAGGATCTTGAGAAATGTCACGACATTTGTGGAAAAGAAGTTGTTTCTGAAGGTGAATACCGACAAGACCAAAATAGCACGTGCCGGAAAGGATACTCAATTTCTTGGATTTGCTTTCACAACGTGGGTGTCCAAGGAGAAACAGGAAGCCAATCCCGGGCGCAAGTACTTCGCAACCGTCCATCAGAAGAAAAGAACCAAACTGATTAAGATGCTCAAGGAACTGCTTAACCGCAAGGCTCCGGGCGGCATAGAGAAGGTCAAAAGCAATCTGCGGGTTAAACTCAGAGGATGGTGCAACTACTTTCGTGGGGCGATTCCGCAAGGGTGGATGCGAAGAACCGATGAGTGGATACGCAGAAGGATTCAGCAGATACATTGGAAACAGTGGAAGAAGCCGGGGAAACGCTATGAGCAAATCAATCTCAGGATGAAAGAGGAAATACCGTGGGAACGGTTCTCGTACTGCTCAAACCGGTACTGGTTTGTCTCAAGGTGCGACGTGTGAAAAATTGTTAGATTTTGGAGCGGTTCTGACGTGATTTTGGATCGGGCACTTGCGTGATTTTGGATCAAGACTTTCGCACTTTTGGGACACTTCTGACGTAATTTAAAGACAGAACTATGCTGATTCTGGAACGCTTCT
>JAFURY010000011.1 GCA_017480795.1 Succinivibrionaceae bacterium | reverse complement strand
TTTTCCGTTTCTCGCCTATTTTACTATACCCAGCAGCGTTCGAGTACTGGTATTACGTAATACTTACACAATAATATTAGTAATGACATTATATGTCACATTCCAATTTTGTGACGGACTTCACAAAAGATCCCGGGGTATGAACAGCCTTTTCAGAAATACAGAAATTTTTTTGCTTGGAGCCCAAATTTTTAAAACAGGCAATGGCGCTATGGTTTCTGTCCGGAGCAGATCTCCTGGGCAAGACAGGTGGATTCCGGACTCATGTCCCAGCGGATTTTGCCGCTTTCAAGCCTGGTGGGCACGCTGATGTAGGTGGCTCCTCTGAACTCGTGGTCGTAATTTGCATAGACGGTGATGGTTCCTCCGTCCACTCGGATGGACGCTATATTGGGATCCTTGTGGTTGCTGATGTAGCGGTCCGAAAGATCCCAACCGGCGCTTTCCGAACGGCGCTTGTTGCTGCAGACGTTCACGTATCTTGGACCTTCGGAGGCGATGCAGATCTCCACCTGTTTTCTCACAGGCTCTATTGACCTGACGATATCGTCAAAGCCTGATCTGGTCTTGTCCTTGGCGTACATGCTGCCTGCGATCCATACCGCAGCGATGATCAGTGCGCAGACAATGGTGAGCATGAATATGAATTTCAGGATTCTGAAGGTGTATGCCAGAGGGTGGAACTCTTTCTCGCGGGCACTGTCGCTTCGCTCCTCTTTATTCTGCTCTCCGGATATCCGCATGTTGCGGATATCCGACGGCTCCTCGTCGTCGTCGAGTATGTTGGCGCTGAGGCCCAGGGCCTTTAGCGTTCTGGTGGTTTCGGACTGCTCCAGCACTTTCTTTTCGGTGATCACCGTGGTCTGAACCAGATATCCTCCCACCTCCTGCCTGGTTATTTCAATCCGCCGATCCAGGGATCCCATCAGAATGCTGTCGACGCTTTCGCATTCCTGCACCAGCATGGTTGTGGCCGGACCGCTGCGGATGGCCTGGGCCGGAGGAGGATTCTTCCGGATCCGGCCATGTGAAGGGTGAGTCTGCTGCTGGGGAGCATGTCTTGCGGCAGGATGATCGGCATCGGTGGTCAGAACGGAGGCTGAGAAAACCGCCGGTGCTCCTTCCTTCGCCTGGTTTTCTCTCTGCGCAGACGGACGGGCCGCTTCGACAGTTTCGGATTCTTCGCCGGATGGCATATCGGATCCCGATCTCAGCTTTGAAAAATCGATTACAGGGGTCTCTTCATCAAGCCGATGTTCCTGTGCATCCGGCGGATCCCGGAAACATGTGCTTCCTGTCGTTGCATCCTCCGCCGATGTCTTCAGTTCAGGCTCCCTGCTGTGCATGACCGGGCGATCAAGAATGGCTTGGGCAGAGCGCTGGTCATCGCCTGCTTTAGAGTTTTTGCTGTCGCCGGTGGAAAATGGATTGAGAAAACAGATGAGAAAAAGAGTGATCAGCAGGGCTGCGTAGAACAGGGCGAATCGGATGTCGCCCTGTCTTGCGGAATAAACAGTCAGGGGCAGCAACATCAGCGCTCCGGCTGCGAATGCAAGATATCTGAACATAAAAATCTCCCGACAGCCGCTTCAGATCCGCGGCCACAACCACAAAGCCTCGATTTCCGATTCTAATCGTTTTGTCCCCGAAAATACATTGCGGCCTCCGTATTCCTTGATCGCAAAGGGCAGTTTGACCAGGTCCCGTCCGTCCTCCAATTCCCCCTCAATTCCGCGGATCCGTGAAAATCGGTGACTGTCGCCACAGACGATCACGGCCTGCGGGTGTTACAATCTCGGACGTGAAAATGTGTTTGTGGTATTTTTGTTTCTGCGGTTTTTCAATTGAGTACGCTTAATTCAGACATAAGAGCATCCGGCTCCGCGCTGGCGGGTGCGGCGGATGAGGCAGGCAAAGGGATCAGAGATCGGATCGCCCAAATCATTCAGGTCATCAGCTCCGGCCTGTACGATCGTGACGATATCATCAAAATATGCGTGCTGGCGGTGCTGGCGGGACAGAACGTCTTTCTCTTCGGACCGCCGGGAACTGGCAAAAGCATGATCTCCCGCCGCATAGCTTCGATTTTTGAAAATTCAAGATATTTCGAGCACCTCATGCACCGCTTCTGCACCCCGGAGGAGCTTTTCGGTCCGGTTTCCATCAAGGAGCTGAAGAACGACCGCTACCACCGGCTGACATCCGGATTCCTTGCCGAGGCTGATTTCGCCTTTCTGGACGAGATCTGGAAATCCTCTCCGGCGGTGCTGAACACTCTTCTGACTCTCATCAACGAGCATCGCTACCATAACGGCTCCGAAATTATGAGAGTTCCCCTCAAATCACTGATCTCGGCATCCAACGAGGTGCCGTTGCACGAGGCGGGTCTTGACGCCCTCTACGACCGTTTTCTGGTGAGGCTTCTGGTGAATCCGGTGCGCACCCGGGAGACATTCAAGAAGATGATCACCGATCAGAACACCGGCAGACTCCAGCCCATGCCCATGAGTCTTGCGGTGCGGGACGAGGAGTACCGCGCCTGGCTTGAGAAGATCGACGACGTGACATTTCCGGAAAAGTGCGCCGAGGCTGTGGTGCACATGAGGGGAATCATCGCCGACAACGTGGATCTCACCGATCTGGATCGGGACGACGTGGATGACGATTTCGAACTGGGATCCGAGAGCGAGAGCCAGTATGGCCACCTGTCCTATGTGTCGGACCGGCGCTGGTTTCAGATCATCCGGCTGCTGAAGGCTTCGGCCTTCTTCAACGGTCGCTCATCGGTGAGGATCAGAGATTTCTTCGTGCTGAGGTACTGCCTCTGGAATACATCTTCGGATATGGAGAGTTTCAATTCCCTGGTGACCGACACCGTGCGGGAGTTCGCCGAGGGAGAACTGTTTCCGCCTGAACTGCAGGACGCCGTGCGCAGAGAGATGGATCGGGACGGACCGGGAGGAACCGACGAACTGATGTCGAAACTCAGAACCTGCATCGCCGCTTTGAACGAAATCACCGCCGGTCTGAGACGCGACAACGTGCAGATCGTATCCCGCGGCGGCGAACTGTTTTTCGATCAGCTCAGCGAGTCCGTGCCCCGATACTCCCGCCGCAAGACCTCCACCTCGGTGAACAAGATCACCTTCGAGTCCGCCCTCACCGACATGCAGCTGGAAATCGGACAGCAGATCAAGTGCCGGGTGGTGAAGGCGCCAAGACGCGACATTCTGTTCTGCGGCCAGCTGGAATGCCTGCCGGACGACGGCTTTGATTTCAACGCTCTGAAAAACGGCGTGCAGATCGATATGCGCATCGTGAAAATCGACCGCGAAAACCGTCTGCTGCTGGTGAAGGAGGTCAAGTCCTCCGCCGAATACTGGATGCCGGTTTTGAACTACGATCTGGGGGCCAACTACCATTCCATCTACAACGAGAGTTTCGAGCGGCAGCTGGACATGGTGTTCAACATCAACAAGTTTGACAGCGAAAGACTGCAGATCGTCATCACCGGACCGAGCCAGCAGATCAAAAAACTTATCAAAATAACCTCCATCAAACAGATGATCGAACTGATCAAGCAGCATCGCATCATCGCCTCCCTGGAGGAAAAACTGAACAGCTACTTCGCCCGCTACGACGCCATATTCGATCGGATCCTGGAGGAGATCGACAACGAACTCTTCATATCCCAGGAGGACAAGCGGGTGCTGAAGGAGATCTTCTTCGATCAGATCCCGGACGTGAGAAAGGCCAGAAACGACTTTTTGGAGCTGATCAATGTCTACCAGGGGGAATGACTGGCTGCTGCATCAGGCTCAGCGCACCCTAAATCGCCTGGTTCATTCGGAAAAGGGAAAGAAGGGCGGCATCAGTTCACGGAATCTGTCGGTGCTGCAGCGCTCGGTGGACGGCTTCATCAGTCAGGTTTTCTCAAGGCTCCGCGACCGGGTGAAGAGCGACGACGTCTACCAGAGGGATCTGAACCGCATAAGGGATCTGAGCCGGGCGGGGGCCGACGAGTTCTCTAGCTCCATGCTGGTGGAGGAGCACGCTCTCCTTCAGCGCTACTTCCATGTCAACACCCACTACAAGCTGGATCTTCTCAAAAAATACTTCAAAAGCTACTACCAGCTGGAATCCCCCGGCCAGAAGGGCACCATCGAGGAATGGAACGCCTACACCAGGCAGCAGATGAGCAACCGAAGTTCTCTGGAGGGAGCCCATTCCTCGGTGCTGTCCATGCTGGAATCCAAAATATCCGCTTGCGAAAAGAAATATCTCAGCGATCTCAGCGCCCGGTTCTGCAGTCTGGTGACCAGGCATTTCGAGGAAAAGGCCGCCAAGGTCAGACTGTGCAACAGCATGAGCCTGCCGGCGGATCAGTTTCTGAAAAAGCGTCCGGATCTTCGGAAAAGAAAAAAATCCTCCGGTCGGGACAAAAAATACGAGCAGGCCACACTGGGCAACACCAAGCAGGAAAGCTTCGCGCAGGACGGAACTCTGCCGCTGGGGACAGACGGCAGGATGCCCAAGTCCCAGTGGAAGCCTCTTGATACCTCAGATACCTTTGATCCCAACGCCAACAACGGTCGCCGCGCCGACTTTTCCAAGGACGAGCTGGATCTGGCGAACTCCGACGATGCCAGGGGAGAATCAGGGGAGCAGGACGGACGCTACGACAGGCTTGCGGACGAGCTCATGAGGCCGGATTCGGATGACGGTTCCGAGAACAGACCGCAGGATTCCGCGGCAGACGGCTCGGGAGGCGGGATGCCGTCCGGGGCGGCGAATGCCGAGCAAACCGAAGACGCCGCCGGAGAGAACAAGACGCAGGATCAGAGCGGAGGTTTCAGCGGCGAAAGTCGGAACCAGCAGGAAAACTCCGGCGTCAAATCATCGGAAGAGAGGACTTCCCGCCAGTCGCCGGCAGGCAGGGATCAGGAAGGCGCCGGTTTCGGCGAGGCTGGCAACAAAACCTCGCCGCAGAGCGGAAAGTCGCCGGAACCCGACAGCGGCGTAGCCAGGGAAACTCCGGAACATGACGGAGGCGAACCGGCCGCCGACGGCGCGTCCTGCGCTGAAGACGGGGACGGCGCGCCGGGTCCTGAAGGCGGCGCGAAGACTTCTGAAACAGACGCTGCCGACGGGACGGTCTCAGGAGAGCGCGGCGACGGCGGCGCTGCAGACGGAGTCTCCGGCGCGTCGGACATTCCGGTTATCGACCTGTCCGAACTGATGGGATCAGCGACTGCCGGCAACACCGGCATCGCCCGGGAAAACTCCCGGGGCGAGAGCGTTCAGAAGTCGCAGACTGTTCCCGATGGCGCCACGGGAACCGGACGGTACGCTCTTGCCGATGCCGGAGCAGAAGGCGGGGATGAAGGCGAAGGACTTGGCTTTGAATCCCTTGAGGATATGCTCAACGATCTGGGACTTGGCAGCGGAAACTATGACGAGACCGGGGCCTGCGATCCCAATCCTGATAACTTCTGGACTCATCAGTACTGGCTCACCGGCAGTTGGAAAGATGCTGATGGCGACGGTTCCGGGGGAAGAGAAGGTGAACCCCAGGATGACGTGTACGGCGCCGATGATGATCAGGCGTCCGCAGCTTCGGATCCTGCAGAGAAGTTCGCCAGGGAAGTGGACAACTGGTTCAACGATCTGGCCGACGAGCTGGTCAGCGGCAAGGGGCAGCGCTTTCTTGGTCCCGGCGTCAGCGAGGGATATCTCACCCGGGACGACATGAGCGACTACCTTCACTATTTTTCGGTGGTGGAGAACAATACGGGCATTCAGAAGCTGCTGAATCTGCTGGGCAAAAAAATGGAGCTTGATCGCAGCGCGGAGGCGAAGGTCAGATTCGGCTCTGGCCGCCGGGACAGGACCCGCCATCCGGATATGCTGGAATCCATGTCCGGAATTACTCTTGGCAACCAAATCAATTACGTTCTGCCCGAGGAACTGGTGAAGATTGCCGATGAGGATACCGAGCCGGTCTTTGACGTCAATTACCTTGAAAGCAACCTGCTGCGGTTTGATCTTGACGGCATTGCCGATGTCAGCTACGGCGGAAACGAGCGTATCAAAAGTTCTCCCCGCAAGGGCAGAGGACCGGTGGTGCTGTGCGTCGACACCAGCTCTTCCATGCAGGGCGTTCCCGAAAGCTACGCCAAGGCGGTGGTGATGAGTCTGGCTCTTAAAAGCCACGCCGCCAGGAGAGACTGCTACATTATCAACTTTTCGGTGCATATCGAAAAGCTTCTGCTGAAAGAGGACGACGAGGACGCCGAGGACAAACTGCTGGTGTTTCTGAACAAGAGCTTCAACGGCGGATCCGATCTGGACGAGGCTCTGCAGGAATGTCTCACTCTGATGCAGAACGATCCCCGCTTCTACCGATCGGATGTGCTTTGCGTCACCGACGGTCAGATTGATTTTTCCGAGCAGCTGGCGAATCTGGTGCGCCGTCGCCGTCAGGCGGAGCACAACCGTTTCTATGAGCTGGTCATCGGCTCCATGGCCAACGAGGCCTACTGGCTGCAGGCTGGGGAAAGCATCCGCAGACAGCGCGCTCTTTTTGATCATCTTTACGAGCTCAGCACCGACGGCAGGTGGATGAGGGAGGTGAAGATGGGCGGAGCGGAGGCGTGAACTGTTACCGGTATGAATTCATATTTGCGCCAATGAAGCGGAATGCTCTCTGGAGGTGTTTGCTGATAGCATCCGCTCTTAAAAATGGCCCTTAAATGGCCCTTCGAGAAAGACAAATATTTTTGAAACTGTGAAGCATGCATTTTCCTATGTTCTAACGGAAGAAAAGCAATACAAAAAACTTTCAAACCTTCTTCAATGCATGAAAACTGAAGGCGTAGTGGAAGTTCGTGGCAGGGCTGTTCATGCGGAGTGGTTTCTTGCACAACATGAGAAGGCTAGTCAATGCTAGTCAAGGCTAGTCAAGGCTAGTCAAGGCTAGTCAAGATTTGCCAGAACTAGTCAGAATTGGCTAGTCCTAGCTAATCCTGGCAGGAGAAGACAAGATAGTTTAGTCGAGGCTGTCGAGTCGGTCTGGTTGAGCTTTGGTTTGCGGTACGCAGTCGCAATCTCATGATATTGAGCAGACGACATACTTCAAGGATTGGAAAAAGATGTATCGCTACCGGTTCAACCACAAAGTTAAATTCTGGCATAAGCCTTGATCCGGCATTTTTCGCGATATTTTGGCGGGGAGCAAATTGTGAAAGCGCAACATTCGGCAATATACCAGGTGATGGAAAATCTTGCTGAGAATTTGTCAGGCGGAGGAAGCATGACGCTTGCCGTCAACGCCGATCCGGGGAAAAAATATTTTTCAACCGATGAAAAGGATCTGATCCAGCCAGGCATATATGCTCCTTTGGGACGTTTCAAAGGCGTCAATCTGCTGGCCGGCATCGAGATCAGCTGGTACAGTCCGGGAAAAATCTATGCGGGTGTTCTTGCCACGATTGGCGGTTTCCGTCCTGATCCTCCTGGCGCATGTTTCAACGATCAGATCCTTGCGGTGGAAATTCTCAAACATCTTGAAATCGAGGTGAAAAAGCCTCAGCAGACGCTTGGGGGATGGATATACTGGCGGTATCTGACCATTGACGGCAGGACGACTGCCGATGCGTCCGATTCGAAGATCCCGCATTTCAAGACGCCGTCAAAGGCAACGGATATGCTTGATGACGAGGCATGTCTGTCAAGTTTTCTGACCGGAGCCTTAGAGGTTTGGAACGACCTTGTCGCAAGACGCGCCAAACTCAGAAGCATTCGGGAGTGAGCATGAGATACTCCGGGTGTCTGCCGGCTTTTGCGTTATGTCTCATGCTTGATCTGTCCCCGTGTTCTGGCGGTGAAACAGATCCAGGACTCATGCTGATGCCCTGCGACAAGTCGCGGGAGCATGACTGTCGGGGGTATTTCGATTCCATGCTCCGCTACATCAGAACCTTCACGGTGGACTACAGAATTGCCGACGTGCGGAAGATGAACAGGATCAGAGCGCTTTATCTTTCCTTTCCCGACGAGATTTCCTGCACCAGTCTCCTTGATCTTATAGCCCGGGATCTTGCCTACGCCGGAGCGACGCTGGAGGAAAAGAGCCAGGGCGGGAAGCGCTACGAAATGCTCTTCAATCTCAATCATCGGTTGATGCTTTCCTGCATAGGCACACAGCGCCAAGGCGGTCGGTGAGGCGGGAATGGAATTCATGGGGCTTTGCGGATTCCCGGCCGAACATACCATAGTCGCCGCAATGCAAGGTTTTTATCCTTGCCTTGCATATTTGCCAAATTTCAGGTGATTTCGGTCTCAGCCGGCTGAAAAATCCGCTCCGTTTCAGTTTGACAGTCCGCGTCGATTGTCGGTTGCCGTCTATCTTCTGAGTCTGAACTGGCCGGTTGTATAAAACCTCGGCGGTTCCTTCAGACTGCCGCAGTCCTTGAACATGTCTCTGAAAATTTCGGCGACGGGCGCCTCGAATTCTTCCACCTTCTCAAGCTCGGCGCAGCCTGCGAACATGGAGGTGAAATTCAGTGCGGCCGTTGTTTTCCAGGCTGGAAATTTTTTCAGACTGGCGCAGCCTGAAAAGCTGTGATTGAAATTCTGGACGGAGGATACGTCAAGATCCGGAACCTCCTGAAGGCCGGCGCAGTCGGCGCAGATCTCCGAAATGTCCACAGCCCTGGACAGATCCATTTTCGGCAGTTTCTTCAGCGATCTGCAACCGAAGAAGGTGTTGCGGGCCAGCACCGCCGACGAGGTGTCCAGATCTGAAACCTCCTCCAGTTTCGGGCAGTGGGCGAACAGATAGGAAATGTCGGCGGCGGAGGAGAAATTGGCGCCGACGGCCCTTTTGAGATTCTGGCAGCTCATGAACATCATCGAGGCCTTTTTGATGCCGGAGTAGTCCAGCTTAGGCAGTTCCTCCAGGCTGTCGCAGGAGTCGAACATGCTGACGGCGGTTTCGGCGCTGGAGGTGTCCAGCTTCGGTATTTTCTTAAGTCCGGAGCAGCAGAGGAACATGCAGTTGAAGTTCCGGACCCGGCCGGTGTCAAGGCGTGGCGCTGAGGCAATCAAGTAGCAGTTGTCAAACATGGATTCCATGTTTTCGGCCCTTGAGGTGTCGGAGAGCGGAAATTCCTTCAGTCGGCAGCATCCTGAAAAACAGTAGGAAAAATCGGTGACGTTCCTGGTGTCCATGGGAGAAATCTCCTCGAGACTGAAGCATGTCTGAAGCATTCCCCTGAAATTTTCGGCCGAGGAGGTGTCATAGGCGGGGAAGGACTTGAGGCTGTGGCAGTTGAGGCACATCAGGGAAAAATCCCTTACTTTCGAGGTGTCAATCATGGGCAGTCGCTCAAGGTTTTCGCAGTCGGCGAAAAGTCCCGCCACGCTTCGGCAGTTTTCGCCGAGACTTACCGGATAGCTTATGCGCTTGAGGGTTGTGACGCCGCAGAACGGGGAGTCGCTGACGATGCCGTCCTTGTTGATGATCCCGGTGCTGTAGTTGATGACAAGGCTGCCCACGGTGCCGGTGGCCACGGCCAGCTTCAGTTCGTCGGTGATCTCTTGGGGTGAATTCAGGACATAATCTTTTTTTCGACTCATGGTAAGGCTTGCTCCGGCAGACTGAACCGCCTCATTTTATCATTTAACTTCCGATCATGCGTCCGTTGCGGATGCGGTCACGTGATGCCCGTACTGATTTATTCCTTACTTGCGGCCTCTCTCATGTTTCATGCCCGCCTCGGCCGGCCGTCGCCGGCAGCCCCTGGCCTTTGCCGGCTAAAGCAGTCCTTCAAGCCGCAAGAGAAAATCCATGATGACATCCTTCTGCTGGGGGCTGTAGCTGTCGATGATGCTTCTGCAGTCGTTTTCGGCATTGCGGTTGAATTCCATGTGGGAATCTCTGATCTCGCTTCCAAGATGCGTCAGCCGGTAGAAGATTTCCTTCCGGTTGCCGTCCATTTGGTGGGAAGTGATGACCTTTTTGGCTATCAGTCTGGCGCAGATTTTTGAAATTCCCCCCCGGCTGATGCCAAGGGATGATGCCATGGTGATGGCGTTGGTGGCATCGTGCTCTCCGATATAGCGGATGACTCTGCACTCATGGACCGTAAGATCGCAGGCGTCGGAGATCCCCTTCTCCCGCATGACATCCTGCAGTCTGCATCTGACCCTGTCGTGGCGCTGATAGACTGTGCTCATAAGCTTGAGAAGCTGCAGGAATATCGTGTCGGTTTCTGTGGTCATGTGTTGCCTTTGTTGCCTGGTAAACATCTGCGCATCCATATCCGGTGGGAATATGCAAAAATAATTATACAAAATTGTTGACGGGTAAACAAATACTGCTAGAATTGAATTGTTTACCGGGCAACAATATTTGCGACTCTTTCGGTCTTCCTGCGGCATGGAGAGCTTTGATGAAAATCAGAACAGTGATAATTCTGGCGTCCCTGGCGGCTCTTGCGGCAGCCGCGGTGAAATACCGTCTTGTCTCCCAGCCTGAGACAGTTATGGACGGCATTTTCGAATCCAACGGCCGCACCGAACTCAAGCGTCTAGACATCGCATCCATTTACGGCGGCAGGGTGGAGGAGATGCTGGTGGACGAAGGCGACCACATCGTTCGGGGGCAGATAGTGGCAAGACTCAAAAGCACCCAGATCTCCCAGCAGGTACAGGCGGCCCAGGCCGGACTGGATGCGGCAGCGAAGGCCAGGGAGTCCGCGCTGAAAAGACGAGTCTCGGCGGAGGCCGAAGTCGGCGTGATCAGGGAAAAAATCAGGCTTGCGGGTCTTGAGCTTGAAAACGCCCGCAAGCTGCGCAAGGACGGTCTGGTGGGTCAGACTGAGCTTGAACGTCACGTCAGCGCCGTCAGACAGCTGAATTCCTCTCTGGCTGGAGCGGTCGGCGTCCTTGAACAGACGGAAGCAGAAGTCGCCCGGACCGATGCCCTGATCCGCCAGTCTCAGGCTGAACTGGCGCGTCTTGAGGATGCGCTTTCGGAGATGACGGTATCATCTCCCGTATCGGGCTTTGTGGAGTACACTCTGGCGGATCCCGGCTCCGTGATCCCGTCAGGCGGCAGAATCGCCTCGGTGCTGGATCCGCTTGATCTCAGTCTTGATCTGTTCCTTCCCTCGGCTGTGGCATCGGGACTGAAAATCGGCGACGAGGGCAGAATACTGTTTGAAGGCAGCGGCTATATGCTGCCGGCGAAAATCAGCTTTATCGCCTCCGAGGCGCAGTTCTCTCCCAAATTCGTGGAAACCCGCGCCGAACGGGAGAAACTGCTGTTCAGGGTTACGCTGAAGGCCGATCCTGCTGTTCTCTCCCGGTGCATGGGCTGCTTCAGCGGCGGCATGCCGGCTCTTGGGTATGTGAGATACCGTCATGGCGCCCCCTGGCCGGCGACGCTGGCGCCGAGACTGCCAGCAAGCTCTGAGGGGGATGATAATTTTCCGAAGGTTTCTGGAAAGACGGGATCGGACGGCGCGTCTCTTCAGAACGGCGCATCCTGCCAAAGTCACGCTTCCGATCTGCCTGACGGCTCATCGGGCTTGTGATCATGACGATGCAGACTGGCGTGTCAACGCCCGACAGGGGCGCGGAATATGCGGTGGAGGCGGAAAATCTTTTTCACCGCTACGGGGGAGTGTCGGCTCTTGACGGGGTGAGTCTCAGAATCAGAACCGGGGAAACGGTGGGAGTGGTGGGCGCCGACGGCACCGGCAAGTCGACCCTGCTTTCTCTGATCGCGGGCATAAGAACCCTGCAGGAGGGAAGAATTCTGACCCTGGGTCGGGACGTTTCATGCGAGGGCCAACGCAACCGCCTGTTTTCCGATGTGGCCATCATGCCTCAGGGACTGGGCAGAAATCTTTATCCGACCCTCAGCGTGGAGGAAAATCTTGCCTTTCACGCCAGTCTTTTCGGGCTGTCGGCAGAAACGCGCCGAACGCGGATGAGAACTCTGCTTTCCGCCACCTCCCTGACCGCCTTTGCCGGTCGGGCGGCGGGAAAACTTTCAGGCGGCATGAAGCAGAAACTCAGTCTCTGCTGCGCTCTCGTTCACAGACCCAAGTTGCTGATCCTGGATGAGCCCACCACCGGAGTGGATCCCCTTTCGCGCCGCCAGTTCTGGCGCATGCTGCGTCTTATGCGGGAGGCCGATCCTCTCATGACCATGATTGTCTCCACCGCCTATATCGACGAGGCCGAGGGCTTCGAGCGCATTGTGGTTATGGATGGCGGAAAAATCGTCTCGGACATGCCCACCGGAGAGATGATCGCTTCCTTTGAGGCATCAAGTCTCGAAGAGGCCTACATGAAGGCCCTGCCGGAGAGCCGCAGAGGCAGAGTTCAGGGATTCGACATTCCGCCTCTTGAGATCGGCCAGAGCGAGGAGCCGGTGATTGAAACCCGGGATCTGACCCGGACCTTTGGCAGTTTCACCGCCGTTGATCGCGTCAGCTTCAGGATCCGCCGCGGCGAAATTTTCGGCTTTCTCGGATCCAACGGCTGCGGCAAATCCACCACCATGAAAATGCTTACCGGCCTGCTGGAGCCCACATCGGGGGAGGGTTCCATCCTGGGTGTGCCTCTGGGCAGGGCCGATGCCGATATGCGCCGTCACGTGGGCTATATGTCCCAGGCTTTTTCCCTTTACGAGGAGCTTACCGTGCGGGCCAATCTCTCCCTCCACGGCCAGCTGTATCAGACTGACGACATTTCAGGCAGGATCCGGCGGGCGCTGGAAACCTTCGATCTGCTTGAGGTGGCGGACGCCCATCCGTCGGAGCTGTCTTTGGGCGTACGGCAGAGACTGCAGCTGGCTGCCGCCTGTCTGCACGATCCTGAAATTCTGATCCTGGACGAGCCCACCAGCGGCGTGGATCCCGCCGCCCGGGACATGTTCTGGGATCATCTGATCAGACTCAGCCGCAAGAGACGGGTAACCATTTTCGTCTCCACCCATTTCATGAACGAGGCCATGCGCTGCGACCGCATTTCTCTCATGCACCGGGGCAGGGTGCTGGCCGCAGGCACCCCCACCGAGCTGGTGCGCCAGAGCGGCTGCGGCTCTCTGGAGGAGACCTTCATTTCCTATCTGGAGCAGCAGCAGGGCGCGACGGAGGAGATCCCGGAGGATGCCTTCGATGTTCGCAGGGATCATGAGGAAGAGGGCCGATCTTCCTCCGGCGGCGGGATGCTGGGCGGCCTTGCTCTGATCCTGACCTTCGCCTTCCGGGAAATGCGGGAGCTGCTGCGGGATCCGGTGCGGATGTTCTTTGCTCTGTTCGGCGCCGTGATCCTGGAGATGACGGCGGTTCACGGCATTTCCTTCGATCTGACTCCCATGCCATTTATGGTGGCGGATCACGACAATTCAAAAGAGAGCCGGGAGTACGCCGATCATTTCAGAGGTTCGCCGTATCTGAAGGAAATTCCGGTGGCCGAGGATCAGAGAGGGCAGGACGCTGGGGAACTGCTCAGCCGCAACCGGGCAAGGCTGCTGGTGGACATTCCCCAGGGTTTCGGGCGCGATCTGCTCAAAGGCCATCAGCCTGAAGTCTCCTTCTACGCCGACGGCGTCTTTCCGTCGGTGAACGGCAATCTCTCGTCCTACGTCATGGGCATCAACGCCCAGTACGCCAGAGATCTGGCGGAGAGGACCAAAGGAGCATCGTCGTCCTCAGCGACAGGTGCTTCCTATTCCCTGGAGCCGCGTTTTCAGTACAACGAAACCTTTGACAGCATCAGCGTCATGACCCCGGGGCTTATCATGATTGCGGTGGTGCTGTTTCCGGGCATGATGACCGCTCTTGGAGTGGTGCGGGAGAAGGAGCTGGGCACCATCGCCAATCTGTATTCCTCCCCGGCGGCGGTGACGGAGTATCTTGTCGGCAAGCAGCTGCCATACGTGGCCATCTCCTTCGCAAGTTTTCTGATCCTTACCTCTCTTGCGGTGCTGGCGCTGGACGTTCCGGTGAAGGGCTCCTTTGCCGCCCTGTGCCTTGGGGCGGTGCTTGCCGCCTCGGCTTCGGCCTCCTTCGGGCTTCTGGTGTCCTGCTTTGTCAGATCGCAGATCGCCGCGGTGTTCGGCACGGCGGTGCTGTCCATCGTGCCCAGCATCAACTTCTCGGGCTTTCTGTTTCCGGTTTCGTCCCTGGAGACGGCGCAGCAGATCCTGGGCCGGACCTTTCCGGGATGCTGGTTTCAGCTTATCAGCCTGGGCTCCTTCACCAAGGGACTTTCGGCGTCCTCCTTCACCATGGCCTACGGCGCCCTGGCGCTTGAAATATTTGCGTATCTGCTGCTGGCATCGCTTCTGCTGAAGAAGCAGGAAAAGTAGGAACGGGGGAGACGGCGATGAGGATCAAAAATCTGATTGTGCTCACCAGAAAGGAGATCAGAAGCGTGCTGAGGGATGTCATCCTCATCGCCCTGATGGCCTATTTCTTCACCGGCGCCGTCTACACCTCGGCCAAGGGCGCCGCCACTGACGTGAGAAACGCCTCCGTGGCGGTGACGGATCGCGATCGGTCGGAACTTACCTCCTCTATTGTCCAGGCAATCCGTCCGCCGTACTTCAAGTCCCCTGAAATGATAGACGAGCATGACGAAAAGCGGCTGCTTGATCTGGCCAGGTACGTTTTCATTCTGGATTTTCCGCCTGATTTTGAAAAGGATCTTCTCTCGGGAAGGCAGCCGGTCATCGGGCTTACCGTGGATGCCACGGCTCTGACCCATGCCGGCACGGGCACGGGATATCTCAGCCAGATCATTCAGCAGGAAATATCAGGATATCTCGCCCGTTCCGGCCGGCCGAAGGATGCGGGATACCCGCCGGTCAGACCGGTGTACCGGAGTCTGTTCAACCTCAATTCCTCCAGCATCTGGCACATGGGCGTCACCCAGATCATCGGCAATCTGAGTCTGCTGACGCTGATCCTGGCTGGAGCCGCCGTGATCCGGGAACGTGAGCGGGGCACCATGGAGCATCTTCTGGTCATGCCGGTGACAAGCGGAGAAATCGCCTTTTCCAAGATTGTGGCCAATGTGCTGGTGATCCTGATGTTCACCCTGGCTTCACTCCTGGTGGTGGTGCGTCTGTTGCTGGGAGTGGAATTCGGCGGCTCGGTGGGACTTTTCGCCCTGGGCAGCGCCTGCTACATTTTCAGTTTCGCCGCCCTAGGCATCATGCTGGCCACGGTGGCGCCCAGCATGCCCCAGTTCGGTCTCCTGTGCATTCCGGTGTATCTGGTGATGTATCTGCTCTCGGGCGCCATGACGCCCCTTGACAATATGGCGCCGGCCTTTCAGGAGGTCATGATGTTCTCCCCTACGGCAAGGTACACTCTGTTCACCCATCAGGTGATTTTCAGAAACGCCGGGCTTGATACAGTGGGCGGGGATCTGATCTATATCATCGCATCCGGCGCCGTATTCATGGCGGTGGTGCTGATGCGTTTCAGACAGATGCTGTCAAGGCAGGGCTGAGGAATGAGAGCGAACAGGAATTTCATCAGCGCAGTGAGGTTCGATGCGTCGTGCCAGCTGATGCAAAAGGAGAGCAGGAAAATGACCATGATGAGAATTTCATCCGTATGGCTGCTGGCGGCGCTGACCGTAGCCGGCTGCAGCGTAACCACCGATGCCGATCTGTCCTCCCGGGTGGATCTGCCGGAGGTTTTTGAAAACGCATCCGGGCAGAATCCGGCCGATGCGGATTCCGATACGGCTCTCTGGTGGCGCCGGTGGGGCGATCCGGAGCTTGAGCGGGTGATGAGGCTGGCCCTTGAAGGCAACCTCAGCCTGAAAACCGCCGATCTGCGAATTGCCGAGGCTGACGCCTACGCGAAAATGGCGGATGCGGATCGGGGACCGTCGGCGGCGCTGGGTGCGGCGGGAGGCTTTGGACGAACCTCGGTGAGTTCGCCGGTTTCGCTGCCTTTTCTGCCGGATCGGATCTCATCTTCTCCCCGGGGCGCCATGGGATCGGTGGCCGCCAGCTGGGAAATCGACCTGTTCGGCAGAAAGCAGAGCGACGCCGACGTTTACGCCTACCGGGCTCTGGGGTCAAGACAACAGCGTCAGGCGGCTGAAATTGAAATCGCCGGCAGAGTCGCCGGCGCCTACTTTCAGATGTGCGCCGCCTCTGAAAAGCGGAAACTGCTTGACGATTCTCTGAAGGAACTTGACAACCTGCGGCGGTACATCAGAGGACGTTTTGAAGCTGGTCAGGCCAGGGCCGCCGATCTGAAGCGGGTGGAATCTGAAATTTCCCACACCGCATCCCGTGCATCCGCTCTTGCGGCCGCCGAAAAAAATCTGAGGATGACCATTGCGGCGCTGGCGGGGCAGATCCCTGAAGGCTTTGAGGTGGTCTGCGGGGAAAAACTTCCTGATTATGAGCATGCTCCGGCGGCTCCGGCGGGAGTTTACCCTTCCGATCTGCTTCAGCGCCGGCCGGATCTGGCCGCAAAGCAGAGCGAGATCAGAAGTCTTGCCGCTGCTCACGCTTCGGCGGTGGCGGAACTTTATCCCCGGCTGAGTCTCTCCTTTCTGTGGAACACCGGGGCGCTGCGCATAAGCGGCGATCTGGAGGGCGTCAAGGGCTGGGGCTCGGCGCTGGGGGCAGATCTGGTCCTGCCGCTTTACACTGGAGGCAGGATCAGAGCCGGGATCGATGCCGCCGATGCCAGACTCAAGGCGGCGCTGGCGGATTACGACAGGCGGCTCCTGGAAGCTCTTGCGGAGGTGGAGCGTGGCTACAGCAATCTGAAGGCGGGCGCCGACAGACAGCGGAAACTGGTCCAGGCTCTTGCCGATGCCAGAGCTCTTACCTCCATGCTGGGCAAAATGTTTGATCTTGACGCCGCCGACTATGATCGGGTGGTGGATGCGAAGCTGAAGGAGATCGGGATCAGAAATGAAATGCTGGATGCGGTTCTGGAGTATCAGCAGGATCTGGCCGGTCTTTTCGCAAGTCTGGGAGGAGGCTGGGACCGGCCGGAACAGGCGCAGGGAAAGCAGCATGGGACGGATGCCATGAATCGCGCGGAGAAAAGCCCCTGAAGTTCAGGCAGAGTGACTGATCCAGCTTGGGACTTGCCATCGCTGAGTTCCTGGGGTCCGGGAACGGAGTTCAGATGCGTTTTCAGTCAGTCTTCGGCTCGTGAGTCTTTTCCAGCATGAGTCGCAAGGAGTTGAAAATGGCGATGATCAGCACTCCCACGTCGCCGAACACCGCAAGCCACATGCCGATGACTCCCAAGGCGCCCAGAACGAGCAGCGCCGCCTTTACCGCCAGGGCGAAGACGATGTTCTGCCAGACGATGGCTCTGGTTTTTCGCGCTATCTCCACGGCGGAGGCCACCGCTTCCATGTTCCCGGTCAGCAGCACCGCATCCGCGGCCTCCACGGCGGCATCGGCTCCCGATCCGGCCACCGCTATGCCCGCGTCGGCGATGGTCAGAGCAGGGGCGTCGTTGATGCCGTCTCCGGCAAAGATCACCGGCTGGCCGGATCCCTTTCTGATCCTTTCTATGATATCGGCCTTGTCCTCCGGCAGCAGGGAGTGATGAAACTCCTCAAGAGCCAGGGCGTTTGCCGCAAGGGCGGCCGATTTTTCTCCGTCTCCGGTGAGCATGACGCTTCTGAGGCCCAGCTCTTTGAGTCTGGCCACGGCTCCTTTTCCGGATGCCTTTACCGCGTCGGCAATGACAATCCGCCCAAGCGGTTGGCCGTCCTGGGTGACATAGAGGGTTGTTCCCGGGGAGTCTGCGTTTTCCGCGATCCTAATGCCCAGATGCCTCATCAGACGCCGGTTGCCCACCGCGGCGGTATGTCCGTCCACCAGGGCGGTGACTCCCATGCCGGGCAGTTCTCTGATCTCCGATGCCGGTCTGAGATCAAGATCCTGCGCTCTTGCGGCTGCGGCCAGCGCCGCGGCCACGGGGTGGGATGAGCGGCTGTCCGCCGCGGCGGCGACCGCCAGAAGATGCTTTTCCCCGCCGGGGGACGCCGGTGCCAGATCGGTCACCTGAAATTCTCCCGAGGTGAGAGTTCCGGTTTTGTCAAAGCAGACGGTCTTGGCGCGGCAGAGGACGTCAAGATATTTCCCGCCCTTGATCACCAGTCCTATGCGGGATGCCATGCCGATGCCACCGCAATAGGAAAGGGGCACCGAGATCACCAGGGCGCAGGGGCAGGACACCACCAGAAACACCAGGGATCGCCTGATCCATCCCGCCGCATCGCCGCCGAAGCACAATATCGGGATCGCCGAGATCAGCGCCGCCAGGATAAGAACCGCAGGGGTGTACCATCGGGCAAAGACGGTGATGAAATTCTCAGCCGGCGCCTTTCTTGCTCCGGCGTCCTCCACCATTCTGACAATGCGGGATGCGGTGGACTCTTCGGCTCTGCGGATCGCCCTGACGGTGAGAACTCCGTCAAGACACACCGCGCCGGATCTTACAGGCGATCCCGGGCCGACGCTTTCCGGCATGGATTCGCCGGTTATGCCCGAGGCGTCCAGATCGGATGTTCCTTCAAGCACCTCTCCGTCGCAGCAGATCCGATCGCCGGGTTTTGCCAGGAATACGTCGCCCGGACGGACTTCTTCCGCCGGCACGGTTTTTTCGCCGGATTCCGTCACCACCGTGGCGCTGTCGGGGCAGATCGCCAGCAGGGATCTGACGGAGGAGCGGGATCTGCTTACCGCCAGATTTTCAAAATGCTCTCCGATACGGTAGAGGATCATCACCGCGCCCGCTTCGGGATATTCTCCGCAGGCAACCGCGCCCAGCGAGGCGATGCTCATGAGCATTTCCTCGCTGAAAGGGTTTCCCCGGCATTTTCGAATGGCGTTTTTCATGACCTTGAGGCCGGAGAGCAGCCAGGCCGTCAGCAGAAACGCTGACAGAAGATCGGCATGCGGAGCGAGAATCCCTGCAGCCGCCAGAAAATACAGCGCAAGAGCTGGAACATAAATGGCGATGGCGGTTTTCAGCAGCGGATCCAGTTTGGGTTTTTCCGAATTCGTCGTCTGCTCCTGACGGCTTTTGCAGCCGCGATCCCCGGCGACGGAGGCGTCGGGAGACGATGTTTCCTTTCTGCTGTAGACCGCGCCGGCGTCCGGTTCGTGTCTTGCGATGATTGCAAGCACCGCATCAAGGGGATCCAAGTCCGGTTTTGCGCATGCCGTCAGAATCAGTCTTTCCGCGGTCAGGCTGAAGGAGACGTCTTTCACCCAGGGCAGGGCTCTTATCTCTTCGACGATAAGTCCGCTGCAGTGCGGGCAGGTGAGATTGACGGTGGCAAACTCGTAGACCGCGCCGCCGAAGGTCTCGGAACCGGCGTCTCTTTCTGCCGGAACGTTCTTTCGGGCGTAAGCCGCGCCGGCGTCCGGCTCGTGCCTTGCGATGATTTCCAGCACCGCATCAAGGGGATCCCGATCAGGTCTGGAGCCTGCCGTCAGAACCAGTCTTTCCGCGGTCAGACTGAAGGAGACGTCCTCAACCCATGGCAGCGCTCTGATCTCTTCGACGATGAGTCCGCTGCAGTGAGGGCAGGAAAGGTTTACGGTGACAAACTCGAAGGTGGTTCGCGTCGGTTGCGCGGACTGCTTTGATTGCCCGGACTGATTGGCTTGAGAGGACTGATCGCCAAGCCCCTCGGTTGATACCCCGGCGTCATGCCCGGCCTGCTCCTGTTTGCGGTGGCGGCCGCAGCCGGCTTCGTCCGCACTGGAAAGGGCGGTGATGACCGGGGCGAACGAGGTTTTGATCGGGGACGGGTTTCGCCGGACGCCGTATCCCGTCGCCTGCCTGATGCTTCTCTTTTCGGCCTGATTTTCGGCTCTGCCGCGCTCTGCTGACGTCATGGCCGCACCCCGTCGGCTTTCTGATTTCCGTCGGCGCCGCTGGAGAGGAGATTGTTTCTCTGGGCCAGCAGCCAGCCCATCACGTGGATGCTCTGTTCGAATTCGCCGGTGAAAATCAGTCGTTCCAGATCCTCCGGCGTATGGATCTCGATCTGAAGAAATTCGGTGTCGTCCAGTTTCTGCTCCTTTACTTTGCGGCAGTTCCTGGCCTGCCACACGTAGGCGTAGTTGCTGCTGATGGTGGCGTTTGACGGCACGGTGATGAGATGATGCCAGTCATCCGATTCGTAGCCGGTCTCCTCCAGCAGTTCCCGTTTTGCGGCGGCCAGATCGTTTTCGTAGTCTGCAGGATCCTCCCGGCTTCCGTATTCGGCATCGCCTGCGTGATCAAGGCCTCCTGCCGGAAATTCGGTGGTTACCTTCATGATACCCTGGCGGAACTGCCGGACGCAGATGTAGTTGCCGTCGGCGTCCGTGGCGACAATCACCGCGTAATCCCGGCGGGTGTAGCTGTAATAGGGAGTAAAGGTGGTGCCGTCGGGGAACAGGAATTCCTGTTCCCGAAAATTTATCCATCTGTTCTGAATGAGGTGACGGCATCCTGTTTCCTTCCACCTGAGCTTTTCTCCGTCAAGCCGTCGGTTGATGATGCCCTCATCCGCCGATGCCCTGCTGTCCCGCTTTTCCTCTGCCATGGTGCTGTTTCCCGGTTTTATGATTTCCTGTTGTGGCGTTGCGCTCGATTCTGCCTGATGCGCCGGTTGAGACGCTGCTCAAATGCGCCTGTCACCTATGTTAGCGGCAGTTATCCGTCAATGCAAATGCAGTTTCTCAAAGCAGACAAAATCGGGTTTACTGGCGGGCATGGTTTGTCGGATGCGGGTTGCGGTCGGGGATTCGGGACAGTAGGGAAGAGATGTCTGGCGTGGCGGAAACTGATCTGAAGCGGTGTGATGTTGCTCAAAATCTGTTCGATTTAGATGTGTAAAAACTAATCGATTTCATTCATATTGCCGATAAAAAGAACAGGGAGGTATTTGGCGCAACCTGCGTATGCTGCCGTCAAATCTGAATTTTTGTAATCTGACTGGAGGGCGTGTTATGAACATTCGCAACGGTTTTACCCTGGTGGAGCTCATTGTCGTTATCGTCATTCTGGGAATTCTGGCCGCAACGGTTGCTCCAAAATTCGTGGATCTGCAAAGCGAGGCGAAGGTGGCGACGCTGAAGGGACTCAAGGGCGCATACGAATCGGCGCTGAGAATGGTGACCAGCAAGGCGGTTCTGCAGAGCAAGGACAAGGCCAGGTGCGCCAATGTCTGCATAAATTCGTCCCGGTGTCCCGCCGACATGTCCGCTCTGCCGTGCACCAACAGCAGAAGCGACATCGAGGCCTACCCGGGCGTGGTTCAGCTTGAAGACGGCAATCTCAATTCCAACACCGCTCAGCTGTCCCTGGAACGCATTGTGGACTTCGACAGGAGCCAGTGGGAGTTTTCATCCTGCGGTCCTGCCGGAAACATCTGCATGATGGTCAAGGGCAGCGCCAAGTCGTGCTGTTCGTACATCGGCAGCAGCGTTAATCCGGAAGGCGATGCCTGCATGCTTCATTTCTGGCTGTACGGCAGCAACTCCAAGGTTCAGATTGTTTCAGGCGGATGCTAGATTCCTATCCGAGGATCCGCTTTGATCGGTTCAGGCCTTGGCTTCGCCGTTCCCAGCGCGCCGCGCCGCGGCATGCCATGCGCCAGGTCGGCGGTTCACGCCTGCAGGATCTGCTCTCCAGGCTTTCTGCGAATCTCCTCGCTGTTTGGCAGGCTGACATCGATTCTGCTGTCGGAATTCTGCTGGGTTTCCTGCCTCTGCATACGCTCGATGTGGCGCATTTCGGAATAGGTGATGGCGGAACCTCCGGCTTTGATGTCAAGGTTGTCTCCCTTCCACTGATCCTCCGCATCGACCTTCTTCTGGAAATTGTTCCTCAGCGACGATCCGTTGTAGTCGGCGTACTGGAACATTACCGGAACTTTCTCTTCCTTGAAGAAGGACAGTCCCAGCTTGCTGGTCTGTCTGAAGGTGGCGTACACCAGGACGTTGTCAAAGATGTTTCTCATCAGAGTCCGATCCCTTTTGTTGCCGTCGCTCCATCCCTTCTGGTAGAACTTTTCCAGAGCGGTGTCCATGGCTTCCGTGTTGCCGGAGTTCTGGTGGAACAGCTCCACGTACTGTCTGATTTTTTTGCCCACGAAGCCAAGATCCTCTTCAGTCAGATTGTGCTTTGAGGTGATGCTGTGATTCAGATTTTTCAGCACGAACTGCTTCATCGCCAGATCGGGGTTTTTGCGGAAAGCCGCCGCCCATCCGGTTTTTTTGCCATCCGGAGCCTGCGGCTCCTGGTGCATAAGGCTGTAGAGTTTTTCCGGGATGTTGATTTTGGCCATATTCTCCAGCCGCGCCAGAAACTTCTGCCACCGCTCAACCCGAACGGGATCGAGGCCCATGTCTTCCGCGCCTTCGCGAACCTTCAGCCGGCCGTTCTGTATTTTGTCCAGAGTGCGGTGCAGTTCGGATGTCTGCACTGTTTTCGGCCCGATGCCTGACAGCGAGTTGTACTTGTCGATGGTGTTGAAGGACAGCTGCCGGCCTTTCTTGCCCAGCGCGCTCTGGAATTTCAGAACCAGGCCCGATTTCTCCACAAACTTGCGGTTGGTGTCAAAACCGTAATTGGCGATTTCGATGTTCCCGGCTTTGCCGGCCCTGGCGATTATCCTGCTGAAACGGTCTGCGTTGCTTTCAAGGTGCCGGTATTCGCTCCCCTTCACGATATCGGCGATTTTGGAGCTGATGGCGTCGGCGGTTCTGGTTCTGCCGCTTCTGAAGAGACTGAGAAAAAAGTTCCATTTTCTGGACACCTGGATGCCGGATCCGTCGCTGTTCATGGAAACCTTGTAGGTTTTTCCGTTGAGTCTGATGGTGCCGTTTTTGCGGACGGAGGCGTTTCCGTCGCCATCGATGACCTCCTGTCGATCCAGGAGAGAAAGTTTCTGGGCATCAAGGTCGCCGATGTCGCCAATGCGTATCTGTGTCATGTTAAAACTCCCGCAGCCGAAGTTGATCCTTGCTGGTAATCGCCACTAAACGCCGAGGCGGGTCGCGCCGGTGAAACCGCCGCTTTCGGCAATGTCGTCAGCGGTTTTCTCTCCGATTGTCGCCTCGCCTGCGGACTCAAGACCGGCTCCCAACGACACCAGCACCTCCGCAAAATCGTTGAAGATTTCGGTCAGGGGAGTTTGAGCCAGCCGGGAGGCGGTAACCACCTGGTAAATAACCACCATTCCGGTGTCAGGATCCCTGCCCACCACCGGAGAATTTCCGCCGTCTCTGACGCAGGGACCCAGAGCCATGCTCAGCAGATCCAGCACCAGAGGGTAGTCGCAGGGATCGGGAAGGTCCTCGGCCACCACCGACGACAGAATGATAATGCCGTCCTCGGGACAGGACTTGAGACTGACCGGAATGTCCTCCTCCAGCGTCAGCTCGCACAGTCCTTCCTCATCCCATTTCAGTTCGAGCCCCAGATCCTTTCCAAGTTTTTCCAGCAGCGCGCCGTGGTCGTTTTCGGTCATTTCCTTTTTCCTTGTTTTTTTTGTTTGATCCTGCGGATAACGTCCGCTTTTTTGCAGGTTGCAGATTTGCGGAGGCTCGGTTTCCAGAAATGCGT
This sequence comes from Succinivibrionaceae bacterium, assembly GCA_017480795.1. Lineage (GTDB taxonomy): Bacteria > Pseudomonadota > Gammaproteobacteria > Enterobacterales > Succinivibrionaceae > UBA2804. The sequence goes on along the minus strand of JAFURY010000011.1, from coordinate 35,938 downwards.
TCCTTCCGATCTGCGGCCGGCGCCTTTCCGCGAGACATGTCTGCCTTTTTCATAACCTGGCGTCTTTATTTTAACCGATGAGGCGGCGTTTTCTCTGTCTGCGGATCACGAGTTGGTCAAATGGTCCGCATGTGTTCATGGTCGCGGGGATCACGGACGATCCGCGCCGGGCAATCTTGTGAGATCAATCTAACTAATTTTTCGTGTCCGCTGTTAAGATCGCCAATGTTACACTGCTGGTTACAATGCGAAGGGAGCGCCAGACGGTCTGATACGGACCGTCAGATTGACAAAAATGGTAGAAGACGACATTTCATTCGTTGACGTGAAGGACGACATCGGCGTGACCAGTCTCTGCTCGCTGGCCGAGACCATCTGGTACGAGTTCTTTCCCTCAATAATTTCCATGGCCCAGATCGAGTACATGCTGGGCAAGTTTCTTTCCAAGGAAGCCATTGAAAAGGATATGCGCAGCGGCTGCCGGTACTTTCTGTGCAAGGACGGCAGGGAATATGTCGGTTTCATCGCGGTGCAGCCGAAGCTGGAGATGAGCACCGCCGGAGGCGGCCGCAGACTGTTTCTGTCCAAGCTTTATCTGACCCAGGAATACCGCGGCGTGCATCTGTGCAGCAAAATGATGAAAAAGGTGCAGGCGGAAGCGAAGGCCAGCGACTGCCAGGAGATTTTTCTCACCGTTAACAAGTACAATTCCCATGCCATCGACGTCTATTACCACTATGGCTTCAGGGAGGAGAAGGCGGTGCAGACCGATATCGGCGGCGGCTTTGTCATGGATGATTACGTGATGTCATGCAAAACGGACGATCTTAAAGTCTAGTCCGGTATGTTTTTCACGTTCTTCAGTCTGGTTTCCTTTGCCACAGTCATGTACGGACTGTGGTATTTTCGTTCGTGCCACAGAGCTTTCGCAGCCTTTCTTTCTTTTTTTCTGCTTTGCGGCCTGCTGAAAACTCCGGTTTACGTTTATGCCGGAGGCAATATGTACTCCCCTCAGCTGCCGCGGGAGCTGGTCATATACCTGGCCTGGTGCGCAGGATTTCTCTGGCTGTCCTTCGGCTTCGCGCTTGTGATCGCCTCTCTTCATCTCATCCCGAAAATCGCATCCGCCGGGGAAAAATTCAGAAGCGTCGCGGTTTGCGTCTGCTCCCTGGCCGCCTTCGCCACGGTGGCGCTGTGCGGTCTCAACGGTCTGAAGGAGCCGGCGCTGGTCCAGCACAAAATAGCTGTTTCCTTTCCTGCCGGAGCATCCGGCGCGGCGAAGACCTCTCTGAAAATCATCCAGCTGTCGGATCTTCATCTCAGTTCCATGGTGTCAGACCAGTGGTTTGACGCCCTGGTGGAAACCGTCAACCGCGCCAGACCCGATCTTATCGCTCTTACCGGCGACGTGGCCGACGGTCTGGTTTCCGAACGCTCCAAAACCGTGGATCGGCTGAAGGAGCTGAAATCCGTGTACGGAACCGTCATGATCCCGGGCAATCACGAGTACTATGTGGAATATCACAGATGGATGGATCTGTATCGCTCCATGGGCTTTTATGTGCTGGAAAACGGCGCCTGGTCCTTCCGTCACGGCTCTGTGGTGGTGGACGTCATAGGTCTTGCCGACGAGCAGGCATCCTCTCTTGGGGGAAAGGCGCCGCTGCCTGACATGGATGCCGCGGTGGCGGGACTTGATACCGGCGCTGCCGGACATGTCAGAATTCTCCTCAAGCACCGGCCAAAAAACGCATCCCGCTTCGCCGGCGGAAAATACCGCGTCGATCTCATGCTTTGCGGTCATACTCACGGCGGGATGGTGCCGCCTGTCATGCCGCTTGCGGCCTTTGCCAACTCCGGCTACATCAGAGGCGCCTACGACCTTGGCCAGGCGTCGCTTTACGTTTCCGACGGGACATTTTTGTGGAACGGCTTTCCTTTCAGACTGTTCACCGAAAATACCGTTGCGGAGTTTCTGCTTGAGATCTGATCCTGCCGCAGGTTTGAATTCGGATGGATTCGGATGGATACATAAGGCCCTGGCGCTGATAGAATAACGAGTACGATGATTCGGGGACGGTTTGTTTTCGGGATCTGCCGGAACGGTGCACCGTTTCGCCTGCCTGCGCCGAAGCGTGGCAAGCTAAGCCATGTCTTGCCGGTGCATGATGTTCCCTGCGCTTCGCTCTCATGCGGCGAACCTCTGAAGTTCCGCCTCGGCTATTTGCGAATGATTTAACGAGAAATTTTCGGGTGAAAAAAATGAATTTTAGGATCCTGGCGTCCGTCTGCGTCTTTGCCGCATGTCTGGCCGGTTGCGGCGATGACAGTCTTGAAACCATCAGCAGAACCAAAACTCCGGAGGAGATCTACTCTCTGGCCCGGGAGTACATCAACGGCTACGATCATGAAATCAATCACGACAAGGCCATAGTGCTGTACGCCATGGCCGCCGAACGCGGCTACGCTCCGGCCGAATACATGCTGGCCAATCTCTATTTCACCGGCTCCATGGTGGATCTGGACATGCGCCGCGCCACCGACTATTTCGAAAGGGCGGCCAATCACGGCATTGTGGAGGCTCAGTCCAAACTGGCCGAGACTCTGTTTGAAAGCAACGGTCTGCTGGTGGACGAAACGGTGGCTCTTGACAATCTGATGAAGGCCGCCGAAAGCGATCCCAAGGCCATGACCCAGCTGGCCTATCTTTATATGACCGGGTCCTACGTGAGAAAGGATGTAAAGGATGGCATGGCGCTGCTTGCCAAGGCGGTGGAGTACAAGGAGCCCAAGGCTCTGGTGGCCATGAGCTCCATTTACATCAACGGAGATTTCGGCATCCCCAAGGATCTCTACCGCGGCATCAATCTGCTGCAGATCGCGGTGGCCCAACCTGACAACATCGAGGCTCTCATAGCCTACAGCGATGTTTACATCAACGGCAAGGGCGTGGCGATGGACGAGGAAAAGGGCATGGACTACCTCAGGCAGGCGGCCGAGCGCAACAGCGTCAAGGCGCAGTACATGCTGGGACGCAGATACTGGGATCGCCGCGATTACGCCAAAGCCGTGCACTGGCTGGCTCAGGCCGCAGAGTCAGGCATGATCCCGGCTCAGGAGCAGCTGGGCTATCTTTACGCCAACGGGCTTGGCGTGACCCAGAACGCCCAGACCGCCATCAGCTGGTACGAGAAGGCAGCCAACCGCGGAAGCAAATCGGCCAGATATCAGCTGGCCGTGCTGCTGAGCCGGAACAACGGCCGCCAGGACCGGATCACCGAGCTGGTGAAGGAACTGCGGGAGCAGGCCGGCAGCGGCGACGAGAACGCCATGAAGAAACTGTACTACCTCTATGCCGGATCCCTGGACGAGCGGGATGCGAAACGCGCTGAGGAATATCTTGATCTCATCGTCAAAAGCGGCAATCTGGAGCTGATGACGGCCATCGCCAGAGAGCGTTTCACCGGCAGCGTGAACATGTACGCGGACAAGCCGCTGGCGTTCAGAATAATGAATCAGGCCGCCATGTCAGGCTATACTCCGGCGCAGATCCAGCTGGCCGACTGGTACCGGGCGGGAGAGCTGCAGAACCAGGATGAGCCGGAAGGAAGCGGCAAAGTGAACGCCTATGTGTGGTATTCCCTGGCCGCGGAGCATGACGGCTCGGCCCGCAGTTCAAGGCGGAACATTCACCTGGGCAAGGACGAGATCAGAAAGGCCAAATCGGAAATTGACAGAATCAGAAAGGAAATCAGAAACCAATGAGCAGCAGATTATTGACGGGAGCTCTTCTTGCGACTCTTGCCGTCGGGGCGGTTTACGTGCAGCTTAACTCGACCGACGATCCCGACGCGCTGGTGAACGCTCTCCTGGGCGTCGCCGACGGCGACAGCGCCGATCAGGAGGAACTGCGGGAAATTCAGCAGGACGAAAGGGACAGCCCGGGGGACACCTCCGGGAAGGATTCCGGAGCTAAAGATCAGGCTTCGGCAAATTCCAACGCCGGCGAAGCAGGTTCTTCTCCGGCGGCGGAGAAATCCGGGCAGGATCAGAAGGCCCAAACCGGAGCCGGAGTTGTCCGGGAAAAGCAGGAGAAACCCGAAACGCTGAAAGATTCCGCCGCTGACAGTCAGCCGGCTACGGAAGGAACCAAGATCGGGCGGCAGTCCGAAAATTCCGGTGAAAATCAGGCTGTTGTCGAAAACAGTCCGACCGCCGGACAGGTTGAGGCTTCCGGCAAATCTGAGGCAGGAACAGACGGCGGTGTCGCCCCGGTTGAGGCGGCTCCTGACGCCCAAAGCGCCGCAACTGCCGGAGGAGATGCCGATGCGCTGTTTGCCGAGGCCGAACGGATGGAAAGCGAAGGACGCTATTCCGATGCGGCGGTGCTGTACGCCAGCGCCACCATGAAGGGGCACCGGGACGCACCGAATTCTCTTGGCATTCTCTATCTTGAAGGCGTCGGGGTGGAGGAGGACTACTCCAAGGCCAGACAGCTTTTCGAACTGGCGCTGAGCCGGGGCTCCGACGAGGCCTACCGCTCCATGGGCTTCATTTACAAGACCGGCCGCGGGGTGCCGCTGGATGGCGACAAGGCTCTTGAGTACTTTATGCGTCCCGCCTCAAAGGGCGATGCCATGGCCCAGAACGAGGTGGGCACCATCTACCAGTCCAGGGGCAACGAGGAGAACTACCGGCAGGCCGCCTTGTGGTACGAAAGGGCCGCCGATCAGAACTACGAGTTCGCCCTCTACAATCTGGCGTGCCTCTACAAGGAGGGCAAGGGCGTGGAAAAGAATTCCAGAAAGTCGGCGCAGCTTCTGAGAAGGGCCGCCGAATCCGGGTACGCGCTGGCTCAGCATGATCTGGGCGCGGCCTACGGCGCCGGGGACGGCGTGGAAAAGGACATGGTGCAGATGTACGCCTGGTTCACCGCGGCCGGCCATACCCTGACCGAAAGTCTTGACTACCGCGGCATGCTTGGATCTCTTATGACTCAGGAGGAGCGTGACCGGGGTCAGGAGACAGGGGAGGAGTATTATCGGCGTTTTGGATCACATGAATAGGACGGAAATCATGATCAGGAAAAGTCTTTGTCTGGCATCCATGTGCTCGCTGCTGCTGGTCTCCGGCGCATCCTGCGCCTCGTCGGTGTCGACCCTTGATCTTTCCGGCATCGGGGAGATCGGCAAACCGGGCCAGACCGACAGGCGCTCCTACGACCTTTCGGCCAAGCCTTCCCGGGAGCTTACTCCTCAGGAGCAGATGCAGCACAACGCCAACCGCAACGCTCTTATGAAGAACTGGAAGATTGATTTTTCATGGGATCCGGTTTCGTATACCGGCAAATACCGCCATGCCGGGGGCACCAGGGCGGTGGTGATGCGGCTGGTGGGAAGCGGAACCGACGTCAATCCGGAGAAATCCGTCTCCCTGGAGCTGACCAAGGCTCTGGCAGGAAAGTTCAAGGCGGATCTGTCAACCCTCAAAATCTATTCTCCTGAAATGGCCAGTTTCGACGTCAAACTGGTGGCCGATCGGCCGATGTCCGCCGAAAACAAAATGCGCGTGTTTGTCCGCAAGGAGAAGGCGGGGGATCCTCTCACCCTCATTCACGTCATGGGAGACGTGTCCCGGGAGGATCTCGACTACGTGGTGGAGGATTTTTTTCTTAAAATCCAGAGCACCATAGCCACCGGCGGAGCGCGGCAGGATCAGAGTCCGGCAGACGCCGAGAAACAGACGCCGTCGGGCGACGACAAGAACACCGGGCCGGCCCCTGAGACCGGAAAGGACGGGACGGCGACTCACTGACAGCGCCGGCGGTCATGGCCGGGATTTACGGAGGGCTTACTGTGGAATTTCGAGAATTCAGGTACAAGAACTTTATTGTCCGCAAGGCGGAGCCGGGAGAGGGAGAGGTGATCCACCGGCTTATGCTGGAACTCTGCGACTACGAGAATCTCAGCTTCGAGTTCCGCGCCTCTCCGGCGGATATCGAGAACATTCTGTTCAATCTGCGTTGCGGCGACGCGCTTCTGGTGTACGACAACGAAAGCGACGGGATCATCGGCGTCATGCTGCTGTCCTACAACTACTCCTCCTTCAACGGCCGTCCCGGCATTTTCATCGAGGATTTCTACATCAGAGAGCCCTTCAGACGTCAGGGCATCGGCACCGCCATGCTCACCCGGCTCAAGTGGCTGGCCAAGGAGCAGGGCTTCGGCCGCATCGACTGGCTGTGCCTGAAGAACAACTCCGCATCGGTGGATTTCTACCGCTCCTGCGGCGCAAGAATCATGGATGGCTGGCTGCTGTTCAGACTGACGGAGGAGGATTTTGAACGCTAGGACAGGCGCGGCATTCTCGACCATGGCGCGCGGGAAGCCGTCGGCGCTGGCGCGGATGCTCCAATTTTGCCGCATGAAGCGGCGTTTTCATTAAAGACATGTTGAATTATCCTTGAAAACTAAAGACAATAGATAGGATAATACGCTGATGTGTTGATGTCAGGCGTCTAAAGATCTTTCTTCCTGACGGTACCGATGCTGCGGAACACAGACGAAGCGGACGTTCCGGTTTCTCTGTGGCGAATATAACTATAATGATTGATTGAATCGAGTAATGACATATGAAAAATCTTATCCTGGTAACCTCTCCTCCTGCATGCGGAAAGACTTTTGTCTCCCGCGAAATTGCAAAGAGCCTTGATCATGTGGTGTATCTTGACAAGGACACTCTGATAGTGCTTTCGCATCAGATCTTCAAGGTTGCCGGTCAGGAATGCAACCGCAGTTCAGATTTCTTCGAAGAGCATATCCGCAACTACGAATACTACGCCGTCCTTGATCTGGCCTTCGAGGCGCTGCAGTACGAGGACAACGTGCTGATCAACGCTCCTTTCACCAGAGAGATCCGCGATCAGAAGTATGTCGCCGAGCTCAGGGAAAAACTTGCCAAGCAGGGCGCCAACCTGTTCATTGTCTGGGTCGAGACCGATCCCGAGGTGTGCCATCAGCGCATGATTGCCAGGGCATCCGATCGCGACGGCTGGAAACTGTCCCATTGGGACGAGTATATCGCCCGCTGCAATTTCAACCGTCCCGAGAACATCGGCGAGATCTTCATCTTCCACAACAATTCCATGGAGGAATTCAAGGAATCCATCGAGAGGATCAAGAAGGCTCTCAACTGACGTATGTCAGCGGGCGGAGGCCGGAAGATGTCCGGATCTGTCTGTTCATGCAGCGGTGTGCGATGTTCCTGCAGAGCTCAGGGACGGTCCTGCTGAAAACTTGCCGGCTTCGTTGCCGGTTTGTTTTTTTTGGGGGGAGGTTTTCAGCACCGGTGGCTACGAGATGGACAGCACAGGTCGCGGACGCCACCAGATCCGTTCGGACGGACGGGGCGGAATGGAGATCAGGGGCAGGGATTCGGAACGTCTCTTCCAGCGCGGACGGCAGGATCCGGCGCTGCGGGGATCATGCGGCATCTCGGACCATAGGCGCGTTCGAATCGGTCCTGCGCGGCGGCTCCGGACTCCGGTCCATCGCCCGTTTTTTCTGTCCCTGCCACTTGCCGGCCAGTAGTGGTATAATACCCCGGTTTTTTTTCAATAAGGGCTCCGGAACCGTTTCCGGCGCCTGTTTGTTTTTTTGTGATATTTAGTTTCAAGTGGCACTTGGTAGGTGTCACCACTGATAAGGATATGTAAAATGCCAGTTATTACTCTTCCAGACGGCAGCAAAAGAGAATTCGACCATGCGGTTTCGGTCTACGAGGTAGCCCAGAGCATCGGCGCGGGACTAGCAAAGGCCTGCATTGCCGGCAAAGTCAACGGAACCCTCAGGGATGCCTGCGATCTCATTGCCGAGGATGCCGATCTTTCCATCATCACCTCCAAGAACGACGAGGGCGTGGATATCATCAGACACTCCTGCGCCCATCTGCTGGGTCACGCCATCAAGCAGCTGTGGCCGCAAACCAAAATGGCCATCGGTCCGGTGATCGAGAAGGGCTTCTATTACGACGTGGATCTGGACCATACTCTCACCGAGGAGGATCTTGCCGCGCTGGAAGAGAGAATGCACAAGCTGGCCGAGCAGAACTATCAGGTGGTGAAGGAGCCGGTGGACTGGCAGAAGGCCTACGACGTATTCGGGGAAAGAGGCGAAACCTACAAGCAGGCCATTCTGGACGAGAACATTTCCAAGGACGATCATCCGGCTCTGTACCATCATCTTGAGTATATCGACATGTGTCGCGGACCTCATGTTCCCAACATGAGCTTCTGTCATCATTTCAAACTGCTGAAGACCGCCGGAGCCTACTGGCGCGGCGATTCCAAAAACAAGATGCTTCAGCGCATCTACGGCACCGCCTGGGCAGACAAGAAGCAGCTGGACGGCTATCTGCAGCATCTGGCCGAGGCCGCCAAGCGCGACCACCGCAAGATCGGACGTCAGATGGATCTGTTCCACATGCAGGAGGAGGCTCCGGGCATGGTGTTCTGGCACAACGACGGCTGGACCCTCTTCCGGGAGCTTGAAAGCTTTGTCCGCTCCAAACTGCAGGAATACGGCTATCAGGAGGTGAAGGGACCGTTCATGATGGATCGGATCCTCTGGGAGCGTTCCGGTCACTGGGCCAAGTACAAGGACGCCATGTTCACCACCAGCTCCGAGAACCGCGAGTACGCCATCAAGCCGATGAACTGCCCGGGACACGTTCAGATCTTCAACCAGGGTCTGAAGTCCTACCGCGATCTTCCTATCCGCATGGCCGAGTTCGGCAGCTGCCACCGCAACGAGCCTTCCGGCTCTCTCCACGGCCTCATGCGGGTGCGGGGCTTCACTCAGGACGATGCCCATATTTTCTGCACCGAGGATCAGATCATGAGCGAGGTCAGCGGCTGTATCAGAATGGTTTACGACCTTTACGCCACCTTCGGCTTCAGCAGCATCGACGTGAAGCTTTCCACCCGTCCCGAAAAGAGGATCGGCGACGATGCCATGTGGGACAAGGCGGAGGCCGATCTGGCCGAGGCTCTGAAGCAGAACGGACTGGAATTCGAATACCAGCCGGGAGAGGGCGCCTTCTACGGACCGAAGATCGAGTTCACTCTTCACGATTCCCTTGATCGGGCATGGCAGTGCGGCACGGTGCAGCTGGATTTCGCTCTGCCGGGACGTCTAGGCGCCACCTACATCGGCGAGGACAACGAGAAGCATACTCCGGTGATGATCCACCGGGCGATCCTGGGTTCCATCGAGCGCTTCATCGGCATTCTCACCGAGAATTTCATCGGATACTTCCCGTCCTGGCTCGCTCCGGTGCAGGTGGTGGCGATGAATATCACCGATGCTCAGGCGGACTATGTAAAGGACATCGCGGATAAAATGCGTAAATCAGGTCTGAGGGTTAAAACGGACTTGAGAAATGAAAAGATTAGTTATAAAATCCGTGAGCATACTTTGATGCACATCCCTTATATGGTGGTGTGCGGCGCGAAGGAGGTCGACGGAGGTCTCATCACCATCCGCACCCGCAAGGGAGTAGACCTGGGTCAGATGAAGCCTGAAGATTTCATTCAGAAGGTGAAGGCCGAGGTGGCGTCCCGCAGTTTAAAGCTTTTGGAGGAATAAGCCATAAATAATTCAAAAAAGACCGCGCGCGGAGCGCCGAAAACTAGAATCAACGGCGAGATTCGCTGCAAGGAAATCCGTGTTATCGGAGCGGACGGTGCCGCTCTCGGAGTCATGTCGGTGGACGAGGCTCTGAGGCTCGCATCGGATGCGGGCGTCGATCTGGTGGAAATCAGTCCCAATGCCGAGCCTCCCGTATGCCGGATAATGGATTATGGTAAATACCTCTACGAGAAGAGCAAGTCTCAGAAAGAGCAGAAGAAAAAGCAGAAGCAGGTCCAGGTGAAGGAAATCAAGCTCAGACCTGCTACTGACGAAGGCGACTATCAGGTAAAACTACGCAACCTGAAGCGCTTTATCGAGGACGGCGACAAAGTTAAGATCACTCTTAAGTTTAAAGGCCGTGAAATGGCTCACCAGGATCTGGGTCTGGAAGTACTGAAACGGATTGAGAACGACGTGACGGATGTCGCCGTCGTGGAGACTCAGTCCAAGGTTGAGGGAAAACAGGCCATTATGGTGCTGGCGCCAAAAAAGAAGTAGCCTCTCAGGTTTTAAGCGGCCGGCTCGCCGGCTCTCCTGACAGGTTTGTCATCAACATCCAATTGCGGAGTTTACAATGCCAAAAATCAAAAATGACAAAGGCGCCTGGAAGCGTTTCAAGAAAACCGCCAACGGTTTCAAGCGCAAGCAGGCCAACAAGCAGCATATTCTTACCAAGAAGTCTACTAAGCGCAAACGTCATCTGCGTCCGATGAGCATGATTCATCACAGCGATCTGCAGAGAGTACTTAAGTGTCTGCCAACAGTTTAGTCATCAGGAGATAAGAAGATGCCAAGAGTTAAGCGCGGTGTTACCGCTCATGCACGTCACAAGAAGGTTTTGGACGCAGCCAAGGGATATTACGGCGCCCGTTCCCGGGTGTACAGAGTCGCTGTGCAGGCCGTTACCAAGGCCGGCCAGTACGCTTTCCGCGACCGTCGTCAGAAGAAGCGTCAGTTCAGACAGCTGTGGATCGTTCGTATCAACGCCGCAGCCCGCATGAACGGTCTCTCCTACAGCAAGTTCATCAACGGACTTAAGAAGGCTTCCATCGAAATCGACCGCAAGATCCTTTCCGATATCGCCATTCAGGATCAGGCTGTGTTCGTAGCACTGGTGGAGAAGGCAAAGGCCGCTCTGGCTTAATCGCTTTTTCCCGGGGGAGATCTGCTGGTCTCCCCCTTTTTTTATTGTTTTTTTGTCTTTTCCCTGCCTGTCCCGTTTTCAGATGCTCCTCCGATTTGTTCTCTGCCTGTTTCTGCTGCTGGCTCCTGCGCTCTCAGGCGCCGTTGAAACCGTAAGGATTGTGGACCAGTTTCTGGATACCGGCATAGGCTCCAGAGTGGAGACCCTTGCCACCTATCATGACTACACCTGGCCGTGGCAGGTGGAGCACATGACCGACTGGAAGCCCAATCCCGCAGCCTATCTGAAGGTGGGAGATCCCGGACAGCACTACTGGTTTAGGGTGCGGCTGTCCAACGAATCCGGCAGCTTCACCCTGGTCATGCTGGAGCTGGACAGTTCCATGCTGAACAAGACCGAGGTCTTTCTGGTGGACAGCAACGGCAAGCAGATCACCAGATTCTGGTACACCGGCATGGATCTTGGAGCCCGGAGCAAACCCTATCCGGCGGGCAATTTCGTTTTTCCGGTCTTCATCAAACAGGACGAGTCCTTCGACGTTTACATCAAGGTGGTGAACGACACCGCCGCTTATGTTCCGATCCGGGTTTCAAGTCTGCAGAAGTACGTCTCCCGGGTGTCCCTGAGCCAGATTTTCTCCGGGGTGGTGGACGGTCTGATCCTGCTTGCCGCCATCTTCAGTCTGATGATGTACTGGTTCATCCGGGAACGGCGTTTTCTGTTCTACGCCATGTTCTGCTTCTGCACGCTGGCGCTTCTGGTCTACCTCAACGGCTACATCTTCCTCTTCGGCTTCATTCCGTCGGCGGTGAGCAGCCAGAAGCTTTACATCTGCATATCCAATCTTTTTTTCATGGGGCTCATCGCCTCTTTTGACGACGTGTTCCGCCAGATCTGGACCGTGCGTCACTTCAGCCGCAACAACCGTCTGCTGCTGTTTTTCCCGCTGTTTCTGTCCTGCACCTGCTGGTTTATCGACGTCAGCTATTCTGTGTACGCCAGCCTCTTTCTCATGGGCCTGCTGACCGTCATCTACAGCATCATCGGCCTGAGAATATGGGGGCGCTGCAGCAACTTCATGAAGATCTTTCTGCTGTCGCTGATCCTGTTTCTGCTGTGCTGGTTCGGCAACACCCTGGTGAAGTTCGGCATCCTTTTCGTCAGATACGCCACCGACAGCGTCATGTACCTGTTCGCCGCCATCGGCGCATTTTCTCTTTCCTTTTCCCTGGTGTACCGTACCTATCTGGAAAAGACCGGCCGCAGCGCCGAGGCCAGCAAGAACAAGCTCATGCACGAGCGGTTTTCCGACCTTATGCATCAGGCGGTGGAGGGCTTTTTCTCCACGGATCTGGACGGCAGAATACTGTCCTGCAACAAGTCCTTCTACGCTCTTTTCGGCTACCGGGGCTTTGACGAACTGAGAGCGGAAAGCGGGCCCAACATCAGCGCGCTGTTCGAGAAGCAGAACGAGGCCAACGAAATTCTTTCCGATCTGGTGCTTGCCAATCAGAGCGGCGTGAAGCGGGAAATCCTGCTGAAGCGCCGGGACGGAACCTCCTTTTCCGTGCTGATGTCCCTGAGGATCGCCGAACGGGGCGGCAGCCACGTGGTGGAGGGCAGCATTATCGACGTCTCCGAGAACCGGCAGATCAGAGCGCAGATCGACTACGTGTTCAATCATGACGCGGTTACCAAGCTGCACAACCGCACCTTCATGCTCAACCGTCTGCAGAAGGTGAGGGAGGCGGCCGAAAAGGACAAGGACCGGATGTCCGGGGACTTCTTCCTTTTCATCGACATCGACCACTTCAAGGTCATCAACAATTCCTGCGGCTCTCTGGCCGGAGATGCCTTTCTGCAGATGGTGGGCACCACCATCCGCAAGCTGGACGTTCAGGACGACAACATCGCCCGTCTCGGCGGCGACGAATTCGGCGTTGTGATTGCCAACAGCTTCACGGATGCGGCGGTGCGCAAGGCCGACAGCATCCGCGCCGCCATTCAGAAGCTGCGCTTCGAGTGGAACCACAGCTTCTATTCCGTCACCGCCAGCATCGGCATCATTTCCTGCCAGTCCCTGGACAACAGCACTATCGTATCCCTTGCCGAAACCGCCTGCGGCGCCGCCAAGGTGCAGGGCCGCAACAGGGTCTACCTCTATTCCGATCTGTCCGCCGCCGTGCTGAACTACCGCAAGGAGATCGGCTGGATCGCCCAGATCTACAACGCCATCGAGCAGCACAAGTTCGTGCTGTTCAGGCAGAGAGTTGTATTTCCGCGGGACAGCGGCGTTCATTACTACGAGGTTTTCGTCCGTCTGCTGGGGGACAACGGCAACATTCTGCCGGCCAGCACCTTCATCGAGGCCGCCCGAAAGTTCGGACTCATCACCCATATCGATTCCCTGGTCATGGAATCCCTTATGGGCTGGGCCGAAGCTCAGGATCAGGAACAGGTTGATGCGGTGTTCATCAATCTTTCCGCTTCATCCTCCTGTTCTCAGCACATGATCCGCAAACTCAACCGCATGTTCGACAAGTCCCGCTTCGATCTCCACAAGCTGTGCTTCGAGATCTCCGAAAATGCCGTCAAGCAGTCAAAGGAGGCCATGAAGGACATGGTGGAGCTCATCCGGGCCAACCGCTGCCAGCTGGCCATCGATCACTTCGAGGGCAGCATCGGCTCCTACGCGATCCTTGACGAGCTGGAGCCGGAGTACGTGAAGCTGGACTGCGACACCGTGGTGAAGCTGCACGAGGACAACGGCAGCAGCATCATCAATTCCATGCTGGAAAAGCTTCACGCTTCAAACCGCAAGATCGTGGTGATGCACATCAAGAGCGAGGCCAGCTACGAGATCATCAGACAGTACGATTTCGACGCCTATCAGGGTTTTACCGTGGATTGTCCGCTGCCTATCAGTCTCAGTTAGGCATGGTTTAGCTTTTGTAATGACACTATTTCGTGGTCCCAAAAATATCAAGATAATATATTAAGTAATAAACCTAGTTCAAATCATTAATCCTATAAGTTGCTTCCAAATTCAAAGATATGTTCGAATGATCTCTACTAGGTATTCCTTAGATTTAATTCAAAATTTAATTATAAGCACGATATGTTAAGTAGAATAATATTTATTTAAAAATGAGTTTGTTTAAAATGATATCGGAGTAAACTATAAAATGAATTAATTTTTGATTTGATAAATAGAAATCCCGGTAGTCAAAAGTGATTTTCCGGGATGGTGGATAATTCTTATATCTGAGTTTTTAGGAGTGTGTTTTATTTAAATCTATAATTGTTCATAAACTCGGAAGGGTCTACTCCTTCTCCCGCTACTAATTCTGATACACTTCCTTTTAATATCTCATAATTTTTTGTGTTTCTGATCCATGCTGACACATCATTATCTTTGTTTGCTTTTTTGATTAATGGTATAAGTAATTTTATACATGGTAATATAATATAAGATGTCGTTTCTTTTTCAATTTGTGCTAGATAACCTTTTTGCGTGCCTGTACCATATATTTTATTAAAATCTAGTGGTTTACGTGAGTAAGAAACGGCGTAATAATAATAAATGAATAAAAATAGCGACTTGTTGGCAATGCTAATATATAATGCAGCAGTATCAAGATCTCTTTCTATTTTTGTTTTCTCTGCTTCATTCGTTGTGGTATTAAGTATTTCTTTTTGTTGAGAGATGAACTTCTTTTTATTTTGTATGAAACTGTTTTTGGCTTTTCTTAAAATGTATTCTATAAAAATTAATTCGTTAATTTCGTCAAAAGATTTTTGGAATAATATGCCGGATGATTGGTTAAATATATTGTTGTAATTTTCATTTATACTTTCACAGTTAGGGTTTTTATTAAAAAGCGTATTTCTTATGTTCTTCGAATTTTCGGGCTCACCATTACCTGCAAAAGCAATTTGTGCAAGGTATGTGTTAGTTATTTTCTTCTGGTGTTTACGGAAATTAAGGCCTTTGACAATCGACTCACCTCTTCTAATTTCTACGAATATGTGCTCGCTTCCATTTCTGTTATAGAGTTTTGCCTGCAATTGTTTCTGCTCTTCGGTTCTCGAAACTAGATCTCTTGCCTCGATTGGATTTTGTGTATTGTTATAAATAGCTATATCATCTTTAAACGCATCGTCGGTTATCACTAGTATTTTAGTTAATACATAAATTTGGTTCAACTTAGACCTGATTTCTTCTTCAGTATCAATGTTTAATTCTGATTTGTGTTCACTATAAACTTTTGCTAATGCACTAGTTGTTTGAGCTCCATTTATTATCGAGAAATTTTCGAGAGTGAGAACAATATTTTCGTCATTATCTGTCCTTTTTACATTTTTTGCTAATATAGTAATACCATTGTTGTAAAACCAAAACTTTTCTGGGTTTGCAAATATTGTTTTTTTCATCACTTCATATGTTTGAGATTTCTTTTCTAGAAATTCTCTAAAGTTGTTCCCAAACAATAAACTTCGTCCAAGTGATGAATCGTTATATTCTTTTCCTAATTTTGCTAAATCTAATCCATTAATGTTTACTACATATGCATGTGCTCCGGTAGTTTTATCAGTGTAATCGCTAATTTGGTTTTTATTAAATGTGAATTTATGGTGTCTTACACAAGGGTTATTGTTTGTAATTGATAATTTTTGCGATATTTCGTTTTCTGTGATTATCTCTTCATTATTTGTTTTTGAGTCGAATGTCGTTAAAGATCCTCGGTGAACAACTATATATTTATCCTCACTACTTCCTTGGGAATATTTGAAATTTTGTAATATTTTTTTTAAATTTTCTGATTTTATTTTTTCAGGATCTTTTAAATATTGTTTTGTTGTATCCTTCATTTTCGAGAATGCATCTCTCAGTTCGTCTTTATTTAATTTTCTATTTTTTACTTGAACAAATTGAAATTTTGTTTCTTCTTCATCGTCGTATGTGTATACAATATCTATGCCACCATCTCCCCTCACTGCTGATGATACAATAAATTTAGACAAATTATTAGCATCATCGCTTTGTAGTTTTTTACTAAAATCTATCTCGTATTCTGAATTAGTTTTTAAATCATCCTTATACAGTGCTTCTAATACAACTATTTCGAATGCTTCGTCTTTATTGTTGATAAGTTGAGTTGAATTATTATGAAATGTTTCATAGTATTCTTCTATTTTATCATTAATGATATTTTTTTTCTTCAATTGTATCCATATTTAAATCCTTGCAATAAGTTTATTGTCTTATTTTAATTCGTAATTTTTTTTTTGTGTGATTTTTCTCACATATGTGTTTATAGTTTTTGGATGTTTGTGTGATGTGCGTTAATTTATTTGACTTTTATTGCCATAGTTTACTTATATTTTTATAAATTATTTGTTAGAGTTTATGTTCTACAATTCACGTGCTGTGTTATAATATTTTTTAATAACAATTTTTAAAATGATGCTTTAACTTGGGTTTAAGTTAAATGTATTGCAATCAATGTTCTCCAGTTTGAGGATAGAATGGAACAACTTGACAATGTAGTCGACAAGGCGCTTAAAGAGATAGCGGCCGCCGCCACCGATGCGGCCGCCGAAGAGATCAGACTTAATTATTTCGGCAAGAACGGTTTTTTCACCGAGCAGATGAAGAGCCTGGGCCGGCTTCCTCCTGAGGAAAAGCCCAAGGCCGGCGCCGCCATCAACAAGGCCAGACAGGCGGTAATGACCGCTCTGACCGAAAAAAAGAAGAGCATCGCCGACGAGGAACTCAACCGCAAGCTTATGAGCGAGAAGGTTGACGTCACCCTCCCGGGCAGAAACACTGATTCCGGCAATCTGCACCCGGTGACCCGCACCATAGCCCGCATCACCGAGCTGTTTTCCGGCATGGGCTTCGAGGTGGTGGAGGGTCCTGAAATCGAGGACACCTATCATAACTTCGATGCTCTGAACATTCCCGGCAACCATCCGGCCAGAAGCGAGCACGACACCTTCTATTTCAACCCGAATCTGGTGCTGAGAACCCAGACCAGCGGCGTGCAGATCAGAGTCATGGAAAAGAAGCAGCCTCCGATCCGCATGATTTCTCCGGGCAGAGTGTACCGTCCGGATTATGACATGACCCATTCTCCGATGTTTCATCAGGTGGAAGGACTTCTTATCGACCGCAACATTCATTTCACAGATCTCAAGGGAGTGCTGCACCAGTTTTTGCTGAACTTCTTCGAAGAGGATCTTGAAGTCAGATTCCGTCCTTCCTTCTTCCCGTTCACAGAGCCTTCCGCCGAGGTGGACGTGAAGGGCAAGAACGGAAAGTGGCTGGAGGTGCTGGGCTGCGGCATGGTTCATCCGCAGGTTCTCAAATCGGCAGGGGTGGATCCTCGGCAGTACTGCGGTTTCGCCTTCGGTTTGGGCGTGGAGCGCTTCGCCATGCTCCGTTACGGCGTGAACGATCTCAGAGCGTTTTTTGAGAACGACGTCCGTTTTCTCAAGCAGTTCAGATAAAAGGGGAGGTGAAAGATGAAATTTTCTAAGGCATGGATTGACGAGCTGGTGGAGACCGGACTTTCTGCCCAGGAACTGTCCGATCTCATCACCATGGCGGGACTTGAGGTGGATACCATTGAAAAGGCCGCCGGAGACTTCACTCATGTGGTTGTGGGCCAGGTGGCGGAGTGCGAGGATCATCCGAATTCGGATCATCTGCATGTGACCAAGGTTGACGTGGGTTCGGGGGAGCTGCTGGATATCGTCTGCGGCGCCGCCAACTGCCGCAAGGGTCTGAAGGTATGCGTGGCCCTGGTGGGAGCCGAGCTGCCGGGGGATTTCCGGATCAGACCGGCCAAACTCAGAGGCGTTCCTTCCAACGGCATGCTCTGCTCCTACAAGGAACTGGGGGTGGATTTCCCGTCGGAAGGCATCATCGAGCTGCCTGAGGACGCTCCTCTTGGCATGGATGTGAGAAAGTATTTCGACTGGGATGATTCCCTTGTCGAGGTGGATCTCACCGCAAACCGCGCCGACTGTCTGAGCATTCTGGGCATCGCCCGCGAGGTTGCGGTTCTTACCGGACGGAAACTTGAAATGCCGTCCTTTGCCGCGCCTGTTGCCGCTCTTTCGGACCGGGTGGAGATAGTTCTGGACGATCCTGCTGCCTGTCCGCGCTATTTCGGCCGGGTGTTCAGAGGTCTTGATGTGAAGGCCGAGACTCCGCGCTGGATGAAGGAAAAACTCCGTCGCTGCGGTCTGAGATCCGTGGATCCGGTGGTGGATGTCACCAACTACGTGATGCTGGAGCTTGGCCAGCCGCTGCACGCCTTTGATCTGAGCAAAATCAGCGGGGCGGTGCATGTGCGCTTTGCCAGAAACGGGGAAAAACTGAAGGTGCTCAGCGGCCAGGAGCTGGATCTTCGTCCTTCCACTCTGGTCATCGCTGATGAAAAGGGACCTCTTGCCATGGCCGGCATTTACGGCGGGCTTGAAAGCGGCGTCAGCGGCGAAACCACCGACATTCTGCTTGAGTGCGCCTGGTTCTCTCCGGATGCCATCAAGGGCGAGGCCCGGGAGTACGGCCTTGCCACCGATGCCTCTCACCGCAACGAAAGAGGCATCGATTACGAAATTCAGGAACTGGCCTGCCAGCGGGCCTCCCAGCTGCTGTTGGAGATCTGCGGCGGCAGCTGCGGCGAGATCATCAGAGCAGAAAGCCCTTCCCATCTTCCGTCCCCTCGCGAGATAACTCTCGACATGTCGCTGGTTCATCGTGTCATCGGCGAGAATATAGTAACCGAGGAACGGACCCTTGAGATCCTCAACGCTCTGGGTATAAGAACAGAAAGCAGAGGAAACGGAGTTCTGGCGGCCAGAAGCCCTTCATGGCGCATCGATATCGCCATAGCCGAGGATCTCATTGAGGAGGTGGCCAGGATCTACGGCTACAACAACATTCCAAACGCCGCGCCGATCGCCAGTCTCGACATGCCTCGCTCCTCCATGCGGGATCTGTCCCTTGATCGTCTGAAGTCCATGCTGGTGGCCAGAGGCTACAACGAAGTCATTACCTACAGCTTCGTGGATCAGGGAAAAATGGCGGCCATGTTTCCTGATATAAAGCCGGTAGTGATACCAAAGCCTATCACCGCGGATATGGACGCCATGAGAGTGTCTCTTCTGCCAGGCCTGTTGCAGGTGGTTTCATTCAACAACGCCCGTCAGCAGAATTCACTGAAGATTTTCGAATCCGGCCTCAGGTTTGTTCCGGATGCCGACGCCGAGAACGGCATCGCCCAGATCAAAACCCTTGCCGGCGCCATCTCTGGTCTTGCCAGTCCGGAGCAGTGGGGACAGCCTTCCAGAAATGTTGATTTCTTCGATATCAAGGGCGATCTGGAGACGCTTTTGGCCCTTACCGGATGCGGCGACAGGTTCAGTTTCGTTCAGGGCGCCTCGGAGGCTCTCCATCCCGGCCAGCGGGCCGATGTGCTGTTTGACGGCCGGAAGGTGGGTTGCGTGGGTCTTGTTCATCCGAACGTGCAGAAAAAGTACGGCATCAAGTTCAGAACCTTCGTGTTCGAAATCGATTTGAGCGCAGTCTCTTCAACCCTGGTGCCTGAATACCGGGAGATTTCCAAATTCCCTTCGAACCGTCGCGACATCGCCGTGGTGGTGGACGACAGCGTGCCTGCGGGAGCGGTGCTGGATGCGGTGAAGATCGTTTCCTCGAATCTCATTCGTTCTGCGACGCTGTTTGATCTCTTTAGCGGCGAGTCTCTTGGCGAAGGCCGCAAGAGTCTTGCCATCAGCATGCAGCTGCAGGATCAGAACGCCACCCTGTCGGAGGCGGAGATCTCCTCCGCCGTGTCATCGGTGCTGGAGGTTCTGAAGGAAAAATTCAATGCGGTTTTGAGGGATTAGTCCATGAGCGTCACCAAGGCTGAAATAGTCAATTATGTCAGAAGCAGCTGCAACGTCAGAAAGGGCGATGCCGCAAAAGTGGTCAACTGCTTTTTCGAGCAGCTCAAGAACGCGCTGGCTGAAGGGGAGCCGGTGAAGATTTCAGGTTTCGGATCCTTTACCGTGCATGACAAGAAGCCGCGTCCCGGCCGCAATCCCCGTACCGGCGAGGAGGTTGAGATCACCGGGCGTCGGGTGGTGACCTTCAAGGAAGCCGCGTCCCGCTCCCGCCGGCAGGAACAGTTGTCTTAACAGCGCAAGGAGCTTGTCATGAAGCATATAAACAACATTGTGGTGCTTACCGGCGCCGGCATTTCGGCGGAATCGGGCATCCCGGTTTTCAGATCGGAAACGGGGCTTTGGGAAAACCACAGAGTGGAGGATGTCTGCACCCCGGAAGGATACGAACGGGATCCGGAAATGGTGAGGAAGTTTTATGACGGCATGAGAGTCAACCTGAAGAAGGTCAGACCTAACCCCGCCCATCAGGCGCTGGCCCGCCTGGAAAAGGAGTGGCGGGGCGGCTACACCCTGGTGACTCAGAACATCGACAATCTCCACGAGCAGGCAGGCTCCGAGCATGCCATTCACATGCACGGGGAACTGCTGAAGCTGCGCTGCTACGAGCTCAAGGGAGGATGCGGAGAGCTGGCGGTCACCACCGAGCCTCAGGATCCCGAAATGGCGTGTCCCCGCTGCGGGAAAAAGGTGTTCAGACCCCATATCGTCTTTTTCGGGGAAATGCCGGTGGGCATGGACGAGATCCAGAAAGCGTTATCCGCGGCCGATCTGTTTATTTCCATCGGAACCTCGGGTGTTGTCTATCCTGCCGCCGGCTTTGTCAGGGCGGCCAGAGGCGCCGGTGCAGTGACGCTGGAATTCAATCTGGAGCCGTCGGCGGTCAAGGGGTACTTTGATGCGGGGGTTTACGGCAAGGCTGGAACCACGCTGCCTGAGTTTGTGGATCGGCTGCTAAGCGAAGGAGACGACTACGTTTCCTCGCTGCTGTCCGAAGCCTGAGCCTTAAGATCTCTGAAACCGTACACCGAGCTGTCCATCAGGTGGGACAGCTTCACGTCCCGGAGGGCGCGAGACATGATCTCAAGCCGGCCGGGATTTTTCTTTTCCCATTCCTTCAGCATTTCCTTGATCACTCCCCGCTGGCGGTTGGCGGCGAAGCTGCAGAGTTCGGCGCTGATGATGGGATACTCTTTGAGGGCGGAGAAGCGGACGAGATCCTTTTCCGCGCAGTAAATCAGCGGCCGGATGACGATATGCCTGCCGTCGTCGGTGAGGAGCTTTGGCGGCATGGATTTGAGCTGGCCGGTGTAGAACAGATTTAGCATCAGCGTTTCCAGGGCATCCTCCCGGTGATGGCCCAGAGCGATTTTGGTGGCCCCCACCTCTGACGCCACCCGGTAGAGGATCCCCCGGCGGAGTCTTGAGCAGAGGGAGCAGATGTTGCGTCCGTCGGGGATCTTCTCCTTGACGATGTTGTAGACCGGCTCTTTGACGATCAGGTATTCAAAGCCTTTCGCCTCCAGATAGTCCGGCATGAGGTTCTCGGGGTATCCCGGCAGACCGGCATCAAGGTGCACGGCAATCAGAGAGAATTTCACCGGCGCCTTCTGCCTCAGACTTTCCAGAATGTCCAGCATGGCGTAGGAGTCCTTGCCGCCGCTCATGCACACCATGATCCGGTCGCCGTCCTCGATAAGATTGTAATCCTCGATGGCGCGGCCGGTATCGTGTCTTAGTCGCTTCTGCAGTTTGTTGTTCTCATACTGACGTTTTCTGCTGTCCAAGATCTCTTTCTCCCAAAGCAAAAAGCACCGCGCCAAAGGCCGGTGCCGCAGGTCGTTCAGCTAAAGGCTTATTTCAGCTGTTCCCAGTGTCCGATGACGTCGTCCTTGTCGCTGCCGGTTCGTTTGAACTCGTTCCACTTCTCGTCATAGGCCTTTTTGCATTCGTTGAGAGCGTTGAGGTAAGGATTGATGTAGACCGCTCCTCCCGAGTTGGAGTTTTTTCCCGGCTTGATATGGCCGAAAGGCTGATTGATGGTGCCGTTGAAGAGTTTGCCGTGGACGGTTCCATTGTCCTTTCTAGCATCGTAAAGCTCTTTCATCCTCACCATTTCCTTATCCAGAAAATCAAGGTAACTGACGTATGCGGCGCGGATCTTTGTTAAATGCTTCTGCGCAGACTCAGGGGTGGAGGCCGTTTCTTCCGCCAGTTTGTCTACCCGTTGCCTGTAGACTTTGAGCAGTGTCTGATATTTCTTGGTGTTTTCAGGAAAATCCATCACGTCAGGGGCGGCGTAGCCTCTCAGATGCCTGGTCACATCCGCCACATTGTTGTAGTAGACCGTGTGCCATACGTTGCTCAGACCTACCGCAGCCAGGAATTTATCAGCCACAGGGAAAGTTTTGTAGTCATTGTGGGAGCTGGTATATTTGATACACTCCTCAACGCCCTTGTCCACTTCCGCCATGCGGGATTCGAATTCACTGCACTGGGAATCAAGGTACGACATGATATCCTCAAGCTTCCGCGCGGTCATCCAGTACTTCATTTCATCGATCATGGTCAGCAACTTCACCAGATCCTCGTTGATGAACTGGACCGACTGGAATGCCCATATGGTGCTCTGTACCTCGGATGGTGTGCCGTCGGTGATTTCCATTTCGTTCATTACAAGCGGGGTGCCGGGAGGAAGAATGATCTGATTGGCGAGATTCAGATATTCAACGGTTTTCTTCTGATCGTCAATGTTTTCCAGAGGCGTCAGCTTCAGTCCCGACTTTAGCCCGGATGCCACGCCGCTGATATTGCTGACGAGCATTTTCAGTGACACCTTCTGCTTGGCAGGAGGATCATTGGGATTGGGAGCCGCGCAGGCGGCGGATGCTATCAGCAGGGCCGCGCCTGCTGCGGTTAATGTTCTGATAAGGTTCATATGCGCGTATTCTCCTTAGAAGCGCGGGGTGTAGTCGTCGATGTACCAGCGTCCGCCGTTGGTGCGGATGAGCTTGTGAGGATGCGGCGAGCCCACCTGCTTGCCGTTCTCGTCAAAGGCCCGACTGTCCACGGTAACCATTTCCACCAGATCACCCTGGGTCTTTTTCAGAATTTCTCTCTGATCGTCGTCCAGGAAGAAGTTTTCCTGATCGTCGGCGGCCTTGAAGCCCTTGATGACTTCTATCGGATGAGCCTTGTCGAAGGTGGCGTGAACATATTCCTTGTGGAATCTTCCCTGATGCAGATCCCAGTGGTATCTCAGCAGGGCGTTGGAGTTCGGATTGCTGGTCCAGCGCGGGTTGATGCAGGCCACGTACAGATCGTAGTTCTTTTCCTTGATGGCCATCATGAAGATCTCCATGAGCTTTTCAGGAGTCACGTCATCCGGAACCGATTTGTAGGTGTACCATCCTTCTTTGATTTTGTCCACCTGCTCTTCGCCGGCGTAGACACCAGAACTTTCGCGCTTTTCGTCATAGACTCCCAGCACATGCCCCGGCACGTAAACCGCCACCGGCTTCACCACCCAGCCCATATAGTAGCTGCCCTTCTTTTCTTGAGATGAACTTGGTATTTCCGATGTCACCTCGTCCACCACCGCCAGGACGTCGAATTTCAGATTGTCCTCAAGGGACGAATCCACGCTGCGGCGGTACCTCTTGATGGCCTCGTAGGGACCCAGCCAGTCTCTGCCGTCGATTTCCACATAGTAGTAGCCGGAACTTGGCTTGCCGTGCCATATGAACTCGCCGGTGGCGCCGTAGAACTGGTTGTTGGGGTATATCACATCCTTCAGGAGCACGTATTTGCCCTTGATGTCAGGAAGCATGATCTTCTTGATGTCGGGAGCCGGAAACTCGTTTTCAAGCCGATCCTTGCGCGCAGCCAGCAGACTGTTCCATTCTTTTTCGGAAATTCCGGCAATGGTTTTCACCAGCTCCGCCTCGTCCCGCTTGTATTTGGTCCAGAGCGGATCCACCTGCTTGTAGTCGCCCTTGCTCTTCATCAGAGCGGTTTTGGTGCGCTGGAACAGCAATTCCACTCTCGGATCGTTGGGATATTCCTGTTTCAGCTTCTGCACCCGGTCCAGCGCATCCTTTTTGGAACGGTAGATCTGCTTGTCGCCTCCGCGCTGCAGTTCAACTTCCTTTTCGAATTCCCTTACATGGTATTCCGCCTGTGAGATCTGCCTTGTCAGCTGGGCCTCGCTGAGATCTCCGGCGCCGGCGGGCACTATGCCGGAAAGTCCGATACAGAAGGCCGCGGCGGCCGCAAGGCTGCAGAATTTACGGTGTGATAGCTTCATTTCCGTGTCCTGGTTGTAATAAAAGTGTGGCAAATGGTCAGACAAAGGCGAAGCCTGAATATGAACAATATTCATGACTTCGCCAGTGCATTTCGTTTCCGGAGGCAACCGCCTTTATTTCTGACTGATTTTCAGTTTAGGATTGGCAAAGCCGGCGAGCTCCTCCTCGGAGAAGACTCCCTTCTTCACGTTCAGGGTCCTGAGATCAGGCAACGCCTTCAGAGCCTTGAGAGATGTCACGTCCTGGGCTTTCGATATATCCAGATACTGGAGCTTTTCCGCGCCGGCAAGGGCGTCGAAGCCGCTGATCTTGACTTCCGACAGTTCCAGCGAGGTGAGATTCTTCAGTTTGCCCGCGAACGAGATGTCAACCGCCTCGCCGGAGTTGACTCTGGCGATTTTGAGCTTCTTGAGGGAGGCGAGATTGCCGAAGTTTTCGATACCGGTGACCTTAGGCACCTTGTCGATGATAAGCTCCTCAAGATTTGCCTGTCCCTTGGCGAACTCGCCGTTGAGTTCCCCGTTGCATGACTCCATGAAACGGGCGGTGAACTTCTTCAGGGACGTCATGGTAGCCACCACGGCCGTGTTGGTGACGTCAGAGCCTTTGGAGCAGCCGTCAAGGGTGAGCGACTTAAGATTGGTGGCATCCTTGAGCTGGGTCAGATCAACCGGTGATCTCATCTGCCAGATGGTCAAGTCGTCAACGGATGAACCTACGATTGGAGAGTAGTCGGATACATGCTCGGCAAACACCCGCAGTTCCTTGAGGGAGGTGGTCTTTTTAACCCAGGACAGATCGGTGAGATCGGTCATGCCGGTGTGCAGCTTCTGAATTTGGGTCAGAGTTGCCAGGGAGTTGTAGTCCACTCCCTTGGTGGCATAGATGTCAAGGGACTTCAGGGCCGGAATGGCGGCAAGCGGGGTAAGATCGCCGGAGGTGGAGCCGTAGAGAGACAGTTCCTCGACGGTCTTCATAGCTGAAAGAGCGCTGAGATCCGTCACGGTGCTGTTTCTCAGACCGAGATTCTTAACCCCTGAAAGAGCGTTAAGAGGCGACAGATCCTTCACGTTCACGTTGTAGATGGTGATGTCCTTGAGTTGAGGAGCGTTTGGCACGCCTTCAAGGGATGTGACCTTGGGAGATGCGGTTATGTAGGCGGACTTGAGGGAGGTCAGCGGAGCCATCCATTTCATGTTGTCAAACATCTTCGAGTCCACTTCCACTCTGGTCAGAGTGGTGAATTTTGAAACCGGAGCCAGGTCGGCAACGTTCTTGCCCTTCACGGTGAGACTGTCGGAAACGGAGACATTCTTGAGCGCTTCAACGCTTTTCACATTGTCTGAAACCTGGAGTCTCAGACTTTGCATCTTAGGGAAGTCGGCGAGGATTTTTTCCAAATCCTCCGCGCCGATATTTTCGGTGGTAACGGTGAGTTTTTCCGCGGCGATTTTGTCGGCGCCGGCCAGGGATTTTTTCACGTCGTCATTGTAGCCGTCCTTGATGTTGACATAGTTGCCGCTTACCTTGCCTGTCGGGGCGGCCATCGCGGCGCCGAGTCCAAGGACGGAAACGGCTCCGGCGGTCACCATCAGGTTCGCTATGGTACGTAATTTCATGAGAGTACTCCTTGATTTCTTTGGCAATATCAAAAAACGTTTCTGATTATCTGATCTGAAGATGCTCAAGTCAATACTTGCCGGCGGTATTGGATATGTATCCCGGTTCGGTTTCCCTGTGCTGAATTTGTCCAAATCCGGAACCTTCATTTCGGATAGTCACTGATGGCGTTGGGTTTCACCGGCGTAAAGGCGTCAGGCACCGTCGCTCCCGATTCCACCACATGGTAGCGGTTGTCGGAATCCAGGTAGACATCGTAGCCTGTATCCACCTTGAAATGGTTGCCGTCGGCGTCGGTGTAGTCGTTGCGTCCGTAGATGGCGTCGCTCATGGCCTCGGTGACCTGGGAGGAGGTGACCGACTCCGCATCAGGCTTGCCGCTGGCAATCTGCCTTTTCAGCTGTTCCTCCTCCTGCCTGATCTGCTCCCATGCCAGCATGATGCCGTTGTTCACCGCCTGGCGGATCCTTTGGCCAAGGTATCTTGACAGCATGAACCACTGGGGCTGAATGCGATAGTTTTCCGCCACGGTCTGAAAGATTCTGTAATTGGCGTCGAAACTGGCCTGGGAGGAGGCGTAGTAGGAGATCGCCTGTCCATTCCACTCGATGCTGGTCACGGAATCGTGACCGATGAAACTGGTGAAATTGTTGCCGTAGGTTGACACCAGATGCTCTGAAAGAAGAGATTCGCCTTTAGGCGTAAGCACGGTTCCGCGGTAGGCCGCAAGGGATGCATCCGATCCTGTAAGCTGCGTATTTACGGATCTGCTGCTGTTGATCCTGGCTATCTGTGTTCCAACATTCTGCAGATACGGCAACAATCTGCTGCGATATGTGCTGGCGCGGGAGGCGATGTTCACCTCGGAAAGGGTCGAGGGCCGCTGCTGTCGAGCGTTCAGAGCGTAAATCAGGTACTGCCACGGGCCGCCGTACTGCAGGTTGTTGTAGCGCTTTGCAAAGTCGCAACCTTGAAATCCCTGAGTGGACGTCTGCGACAACAAGGAACGCGCGCCGAATGACAGCGCGCCCCACGTGAAATTCTCTGGAGTTGCGATCACGATGCTGGCGCTATGGTCTGCATTCTCAAGCAGTACCGTGGCGTACGCGACGGACTCGGCGCTGCACTGTTGCCAGCTGGAAAAGGCCTGAGCCGTCCACCCGTCCGGCAGAAACACCTTCATCAGAGGAATGTTCGCATTGGGATCGCTGACGGTGACATATCTGAAGCCGGACAGCTCGCCTTTGAGCCCGCCCTTTGCCGGCGCGGCGCGGATGGAGGAGTCTCCGGAAGTCTGATCGCTGCTTTGGGCCGAGAGGCCGCTTAATGCCGCCCACGCCGTCGCCGCGGTGATGGCCACGGCCAGAACGCCCCCCAGACCGAGTATTCCCGCAAGGATCAGGTTTTGAGATTTCATAGGTGTTTTCCTCATTGGTTATGTCTTGCGCTCTAGCAGCGAGGCTCCGGGCAGGTCGCTCTCAAAGCCTGTGGCGCCATGGGAAATCGTGCGTCTGCCTATTCGCCGTTTTCGGCATCGGTCTGCGGCTGATCCTCGTCTGGGGAGGTGTCGAAAAGCTCCTCCGGAGTTTTGATGACAATCAGATCGCAGCTCATTTCGTCCATGATCATTTCCGCGGTGTTGCCGATGACGGTTCCTGAAAATCCGTCGCGTCCCACGCAGCCCATGATGACGGCGACGGCGTCAAGCTCCTCTGCCACGCGCGGGATCACCTCCTCCGGACTGCCGGATCTGACATGGATGTTTTCAAGCGGGATGCGATGATCGTCGGCGTAGCGCTTGATCTTGGCGGCGTGATCGTTCATCACGGCTTCGTTGTAGGTGCTTGGCAGATAGCCGGGCACGTCGATGTAGGTGTTGAGCATTGGAATATGAACCGCGTTCACCAGATGAATCCGGCAGCCGGTGATTTTGGACAGGATCTGCGCCTCCCGCAGAAGCTTGCGGTTGACCCGGTTGCAGAAGCCCAGCTCGGTGAAGCACAGCGCCACCAGAATCGCGCCATCCGGCTCCCAGTTCTTTTCCTTCACCAGAATTACCGGAATTTTCGCCTTGCGCAGCAGCTTCCAGTCGATGGGAGTCTGCAGAAAGCTGTTGATGACGCCGTTTTCGGCGCAGGCCTTGATGATGAGATCGTAGTTCCCCTGCTTCAGCTCCCGTCCCATGGCGCCGCCTGCGCTGCGGGCCCATACCACCTTCACGGTGAGATTCTTGTTTTCAAGACCCTGTTCCCGGATGACCTGTTCCACCTCGGCTTCCTTGGCATCGATGATTTTTGACAGCATTTCCTCCTTTTCGGTGAAGCTCATGATGGTGGAGAGTTCGTAGGAAAAGTCGAAAATGGCCAGAAAAACCGTTACCTTGACCTCAGGATCCCGTTTTGCCAGAAAGAACGCTTTTTCAAGGGCGTTGTGATTGTAGCCGGCGGCATCTAATACGAGAAGAATGTTGCGGTATTTTTTCATCTAAATGTCAGGTCCGAAGGAACTGCCTCCATAGGTTGAATGATAGTGAAATCCTATCAGTTTGCAGGAGGCATTTGAGTAACCGTTTTCAAAAATTGATCATATGCAGTTCCGGTTTGTGCTGAATTTGCTACCTTCGTCAATTTTTGGCCGGGAAATCCGCCAGAAGACTGAATCCTCCCCCAAAACTAATCTCTGGAAATGCGGGCGGAGAGTGGCAGACGTCGCAGATGGCGCGGACCGGACTCAATCCGGTGTCTGCCCCGAGGAATGGGGGAGACCGCATTGTCGCATTCTGGCGATAAAAAAGGGCGTTTTTGAAACGCCCTGGAAGTATTCGGTATGACGCGGTATCGCTAGGCTTCGGCGCCTGGCTGCTGGCCGGAAGCTGGCTTTGCTGCTGCTGAGGATGCGAAGTTGGCGAACTCGGCCGATCCGGCGGCCTTTTCGCTGACGCTTGCGGTCTTAGGATGGTAGGCCTGTTCAGGCTGCGGCAGGGACGGAGCCAGATCCCGGTGCTGCGGCTGGGCCGGAGCGCTGACGGAGAACCGGATCTCTCCTGCGCCGGCTGCTCTTGCGGATCCGTCTGTTTCCGCAAAAGGACGACCCTGGGCGTTTTCCCCTGCGGCAAGGGCGCGATGCTCTGGCTGAGCAGGCTCGCTGCTGGAGAAGACCAGTTCGGCCGCGCCGGCTGCGGTCACCCGCGGCATCTGCGGATTGAAGGATCTTGCCTGAGGCGCCGGTGTTTCGGCGGCGTAACCGTTTCTCGGAGAACGCGCGCGCGGCGCATCCTGAGGGCGCTGGGCGCTATGGAAGCTTTCGGACTCGGCAGGCTGTGAGCCTTCGCCGCGTCTTACTCTTGCGCCCATTGGTCTGCGCTCTCTGCGTTCGCGCTTTTCGAAGGTTTCGGTCTGCTGCTCTTCAGTCTGGCGCATCTGGCGGCCGCGGCGCGGCTTCTCGCGGATCGGCTGCTCGGAGCGGCTTCTCTGGGCGAACTTCTCGGATTCCTGCTGCGGCTGCGGTCTTCTTCTCGATGAGGCTGCTCTGGTCTTCTCCGTGCTCTGAACCGCATCCTGATTTTCGGCTCTAGGCGCCTCCGGTCTCGGAGCGTTTCTGCGGTCGCTGCCGCGTCCGTGCTTCGGTCCCCTGCGGGATGCGTTTCTGCCGCTCTTTTTCTGCTCGGCGGAGCCCGGGAAAATGGACTTGAACACGCCGGCGATCTTCTTGAAGAAGTTGGTGCAGGCGATCTTTGTAGGGCTAGGAGCCGGCTCGACTTCCTGAACCGCCATCACGCTGTTGACGGCAGGTGTCTGCTTGTCGGAGGCGTTCTCGTCGGTCTGCGGCACGTAGGCCCGATCCTCGGAGATGCGGTGGGCGGTGATGTGCTCCTCTTCTCCCCGATCGTTCTTGCGCAGACGGTACACCTCGTAGTGCGGAGTCTCCAGATCGGCGTTCGGAATGATGTAGATCCTGACGTTGTGGCGCTTTTCAATGGAGGAGATGGCGTCCTTCTTCTCGTTGAGCAGATACGCTCCGACCTTGATCGGCACCTGGGCGTGAACCTGTTCGGTGTTGTTCTTCAGCGCCTCCTCCTCGATGAGATGAAGTATGGACAGCGAAAGGGAGGATACGTCCCGGATAAAGCCCTGTCCTTCGCAGCGCGGACACACATGGGTGCTGGTGTCGTTGATGGAAGGGCGGATGCGCTGACGGGAAAGCTCCAGCAGACCGAAGCGGGAGATCTTGGCGATCTGAATGCGGGCGCGGTCCGACTGCACGGCCTCCCGCATGCGGTTTTCCACCTCCCGCTGGTTCTTGGCCGGAGTCATGTCGATGAAATCGATGACGAACAGACCGCCCAGGTCGCGGAGTCTGAGCTGACGGGCGATTTCGTCGGCGGCCTCCAGGTTGGTCTGCAGCGCGGTTTCTTCGATGTCGCCGCCCTTGGTGGCCTTGGCGGAGTTGATGTCGATGGAGGTGAGGGCCTCGGTCGGATCGATGACGATTTCGCCGCCGGACGGCAGTCTTACCTTGCGCTGGAAGGCCGATTCGATCTGGTTTTCAATCTGGTAGTGGGTGAACAGCGGCACTTCGTCGGTGTAGAGCTTCACGCGGTTGGCGAACTCCGGTCTCACCATGTTGATGTGCTTCAGAGTCTTCTCGTAGACTTCCCGGTTGTCGATGATGATTTCGCCGATGTCCGGACGCAGATAGTCTCTTACGGCCCTGAGGATCACGTTGCTTTCCTGGTAGATCAGGAACGGAGCCGGCCTTTCGCTGGCCGCTTTTCTGATGAACTCCCAGAGCTTGGTGAGGACGTTCATGTCCCATTCGAGCTCCTGCGGTGACTTGCCGACGCCGGCGGTGCGGATGATGATGCCCATGCCGTGAGGGATCTCGATGCTGTTGAGGGCTTCCTTCATCTCGTCGCGCTCGTCGCCCTCGATGCGTCGGGAAATGCCGCCGGCCCGAGGATTGTTCGGCATCAGCACCAGAAAGCTTCCGGCAAGACTGATGTAGGTGGTGAGAGCCGCTCCCTTGAGGCCTCTTTCCTCCTTTTCAATCTGCACGATCACCTCGGTTCCCTCTGGCAGGGCCTCCTGCAGGTTGGTTCTTGACGAGTAGGTGTGTCCGTCCTTGAAATATTCTTTGGCGATTTCCTTCAGCGGCAGAAAACCGTGTCTTCCGACGCCGTAGTCCACAAAGGCGGCCTCGAGACTCGGCTCGACCCTTGTGATGGTTCCCTTGTAGATGTTGGCTTTCTTCTGCTCGTGTCCGGGTCCTTCAAGATCTAGATCGTAGAGTTTCTGCCCGTCTACCAGGGCTACACGCATCTCAACATCCTGAGTTGCGTTGATTAACATTCTTTTCATTATAAACTCAAGTTTTCTTCCGGTTCCGGTGAGACCGATGCGGCCTGACGGCCTGACTGCTCCCCCGTTACGGAATTTCTTTTCATAGTTACATGTGCCGGTGACCGGTTTTGTCTGATCGCCCCGGCACACCCGAAAAAGACAGTCTTATGATTGCGGTCTCAGGACACTTTATGCAAAAGAATCTCTGCGGGTTGCCTGTGGCGGCAACATGAGATTCTCAAAGTCCGTCCTTCAGGAGACCAGGATCCGCTGTCCGGATAATCCTGCTTCCGTGCGGCTTGTTATGCGGCGGAAAACGCGTGTCCGCTATTATGTACGCAAAAACCGCAGGATATACAGTCCGGCTAATTATCTCACAACGTCGCCTTGATTGTGAACAGGATCAGGTGCTCTTATGTGATGTATGCTGTTTATTCGCCCAGGGAGGATTTGGATGAGCGCGGCTGCGTCAGCGCAAAGAGATTTCGGCAAACGATGCGACGCCTGGCGCGTGCATTTTTTGCTCTTTGCGGGTAGGATATCGGATATGGCGGCCATTGAGCGGGACGTTTGCCGCGCGAAGCGCCGCATGAGGGTTTATGAGGATTTTTTATGACAGTCAGAATGGCGGTTCTGGCGGCGACGCTCTGCGCCGCGCTGTCGTGTTCCGTCGCGGCGGCGGAAACGGACGAGTGCTACGCCAGTCTGGAGGAGCAGAAGTACGCCCGAGCCTATCCGGCATGCAAGGCGCAGTGCGAGGCCAGCCAGGGCTTTGCCTGCGCCGCCATGGGTTTCATTCTCGAAAACGGCGCTGAGATCAGACGGGATCTGAGACGGGCCGCCAAGTACTATCATCAGGCCTGCGAGCTGAGAAACGGCTGGGGATGTTTCGGACTGGGACTTATGCAGGAAACCGGACGGGGCGTGCTTGAGAATCAGGAACTTGCCGCCAAGTACTACCGTTTCGGCTGCGATTTGAACTCTGACCGAAGCTGCACCGGGCTGGGCAGACTGTTTCTGGACGGCAGAGGAGCAAAGAAGAACGTTCTGCAGGCGCTCAAGCACTTTAGAAAAGGCTGTGATTTGGGGGATGGTTTAGGATGCGTCATGCTCGGTTATATTTACCTCACCGGCGAAGGCGTGTCTTTCCGGAATTTTCAGATGGCATACGAATACCTCAAAAGAGGCTGCGATCGGAATGACGGCAGCGGCTGCACCGGTCTTGGGATCATGTTTCATAACGGATTGGGCGTGAGCCGGGACATGAGCAGGGCCGAATCCTATTACCGGCAGGGTTGCGACCTGAAAGATGGAGGCGGCTGCTCCGCTCTGGGATTTCTGTTCAAATACGGACTGGCTTCGTCTCAGGACAGCAGACAGGCGGCTGTCTTCTATCAGAAGGGCTGCAGCCTGGACAATTGGGAGGGATGTTTTGAACTGGCCCGCCTTTTTGAATCCGGCGCGGGAGTGGCCCAAAGCAGGGACTCGGCCGCTCGCTACTACGGAAGGGCGTGCGATCACGACCATGCCGACGGATGCATAAGACTTGCGGCGATGCATATTTCAGAATATGCGTCCAAAACCGGACTGAACGGCGCAAAGAAACTTTTTGACAAGGCCTGCGGCATGGGCGAGTGCTTCGGCAGCGAATTCTACAGACATCTGGTTCGTTGAAATTCTGCAGGGCTCATAGCGCGCCGGATCTGTCTGAAGCGCAACCGATCAGCGGGCCGGCAGGTTGAAATTGGCCTGTTTATGTCCGGATGTTCATCAGTTCAGAGGAATGTTCCTGAATGTCGCGTTATCGCTCTGGAACGCGCGCCGGGCTTTTCTGGAGACGAGTCGGCTGCGCAAAGGATTTGGGGCATCGGAGGACAGTTGTCCGCGCTTCGGAATGAGAGGTTTTCATGCTTTGCGGAAATTGCGGTAAGGACAATCCGGACCATTCAGTCATCTGCGCCTGCTGCGGCGGGAGACTGACGCCTGCCGGAAACGGAAAGAGAAGCATGACCGTCAGAAATCTCGTCATGGCCAGTCTTGCGGTGGTCGGTCTGACCGGCGTCATTCTGCTGATCCTGCTTTACCAGGATCTGGGCGAGAATTTCCGCGTTGTCAATTCCCCCGCCGATCTGGATGAAAAGCTGATTCGGAGGATCTCGGACAACAAACTTGTTTCGCTGACCGTAAACTACGAGTTTACCCGGTGCCAGATCGACGGCGAGGACGACGAAACCTACAATTACCACCGGATGCACAGCAATCCATTCTGGATGGCCAACAGCATAAAACCGCTGCGCCAGATCCGGTTTGAGGTGAAACTGTCCCCCAACGTCAAATCTCTTGCCTGCGCCTTCCTGGGCTTTTCGGATCTTGAGTCGGTAAACCTGCAGGACACCTCCGGCATTGAAAACATGAGAATGATGTTCGCCGGGGCTTCTTCCTTCGCTCAGCCTATCGGATCCTGGGACACCTCGAAGGTCGCCGACATGAGAGGCATGTTTCTCGGCGCCGCAGCCTTCAATCAGCCCATAGGCCGGTGGAACACATCGTCGGTGACTTCCATGACGGGAATGTTCGCCAACGCCCTCTCCTTCAATCAGCCTATCGCCGGCTGGAACACCTCAAGGGTAACCGACATGATGGCGATGTTCTGGGGCGCAAAGGCCTTCAATCAGCCAATCGGCTCCTGGAACACTTCAAGGGTCAGGAACATGTCGGGGATGTTTCTTTCCGCCCAGTCCTTCAATCAGCCCCTTGGAGACTGGAACACGTCAGCCGTAACCGATATGCAGAGGATGTTCGAGGACGCAGGCTTGTTCGATCAGGATCTCAGCCGCTGGGACACCTCGAATGTGGTCAGCATGAGAGCGATGTTCCGGGATGCCCGCTCATTCAACCATACCGTGGGAACCTGGAACACGGTCAGCGCCACGGACATGAGGGAGATGTTCGAAGGCGCCGTTTCCTACGGACATCACAAACCGCGGGGAGCGGAATAGCCGAAGCGCGGATTGGCAGACGCTGCGGGTGCGGGGCGTGTTTTCGGTGGGATCGTATCCGCCGCAAACCTATGCAGGGTGCGGTTTTTCTGCCGCGTGAAGCCCTGATCCGGCTTTGATGACAAAAAGCCTGCAGTTTTCGCTGCAGGCCGACTACTTTATGGAAGATATTGAAATCAGGCGGACTCAGAGTCTCTTGCCGTTGATGGAGCCGACGCCGCGTCTGAATTCGAAGTGGTATTCCAGTTTGTCCGAATCCGGGCTGCGGGCGTATTCCTTCAGCATCTCGGCATGCTGAGTCAGATTGTATTCAGGCACGAAGAGCAGCGACTTGTCCATCTTCAGATCGGCCGTGACCACCAAGGCGCCGATGAAGGCGAAAGGATTGGAAAGATCCGTCTTGTCGTCCGCCTCAATGCGGGCCTTGGCGCTTAGATCCGCCTTGGCGCTGTTGAGCAGACCCTTTGCCGTGATTTCAATCGAGGTCGCGCTGGTGAACTGGCTGAGGGTCAGTTTCAGCTTTTCCTGCGGCGGCATGGCGTTGAGACAGATGTTCATCTGTTCCGACAGCTGGTTGATGGTCTTGAAGTTGCATGCCTGGGCGGTTTTGGTGAAATCCAGATCGTTGAATTTGATGCTGAAGGAGACATCCCTGATGTCGTACTTTCTCTGGCTGGCGGTTTTGGCCAGCGCTTCCTGAGCCTGTCGGATCTCCTCGGCGTTTTCGGCGCTCTCCTCGTCAGCCGGCGCTTCTATGGCCGCACTGGTGTCAGCGCTGTCCTTTTCGTAGGAGAATCTGATTCCGTCAGCGGAAAAATTGGCGCTGACGTTCAGCACGAATTTCTTCGAGGTTATCGCGCCGTCGATCCTGAAGCCTTCAAGATTCATGGCGGTGGCGTTGTTCCGGTAGACAAGACTCTTCAGCGATGTTGCCGAAGTGAAATTGCCGTCTGACGGAGAGTCGTTCTTGGTTTTCAGATCGGCGAAGCTGAACTGGAAACTGTCGTCCTTTCTGCTCTTGACGGTCAGTCCGCCCAGTTCGGCGAAGCTCTTGTCGACATAAGGAGTTTGGGACAGATTGTAGGCGTTGAAGGAAGCCTTGCCGGGCTGCCAGCTGATGGACAGACTGTCGCCTTCAACGCTTCCGGCCGCCATGTCGATGGAACCCGCGATGGTATTGGTGAAAAAGTTGTATTTGGTGCGGATGCCTGCCAGCAGAGCGCGGAGGGATTCCCTGTTGCTTCCTTCAATGCCAAGCTGCCGATAAACGCTGTCCCCCAGATCGAAGGTGGACTCGACGGTGCCGGGACCGTAGGAATTGATGACTTTCAGGGGCAGTCCGCCGGCGGAGTTTCCCACCGGGATAATGTCAAAGGAGGTTACATCGCTGGAAAATCCCGTATCCTCGGCGCCGTTGTTTCTTACTTCCACCGGCGCGCCGACGGTTCTGAAGAAATCCTCCACGGCGTACGCGCCGTTTCTCATCTGGGTGTGAGACTTGTCCTTGGTGTAGGCGGTTGCGCCGAAATACCCTCCGGAGATCAGCACTGCGGCTGCGACTCCCAGTCCGACAATAATCTTGGTGTTCATCGTTTTTTTTTGCTTTCCTTGAAAAGTAAAAAAGGGAAAATCAGAAATCGGTTTTCTGCGTGTCCGGAACCGCGGTTCCATGTGCAGACGATTCGGGATTATAAACACAAATCCCTGCGGTGTCATTGATTCTAAATTAGGCGGGTAGTAGACGTCTGACCGCCTTCCTCGATCCTATCCCCCCCCCAAAAAAAATTTTTTCTTGATTGAAAAAAATTTTTGAGTCCGTATAAACCTTTATCCCACCTACCTTTTTTCGATCCTGCCAAGT
>JAFURY010000164.1 GCA_017480795.1 Succinivibrionaceae bacterium | reverse complement strand
TCCGGGGGAGCTGCTTCCACAGGAGCACCGGCAGCGGTAAACAGGCTTGCAATCTCGTCGAAAGAGAAGGGCAGCGAATCAGGCATTCCGAAGCGGTTCTTCGCGTCCCAACACGGATGATGCGAGGTGTACATGACACGCTTTCCACCTGCGGCCTTCCTGGTCTTTCCGTCGCTCGATGTCACAACGGTCGTTTCATAGTTCGCGAACAGGAGCAGATCACACCACTCTTTGACCAGTGCTGTGATCGAGCACTTCTGGGAGCTCTGAAGCTTGAGCTCCCAACGGTCATAACTGCCCATCTGATCCGGCTGCTCAAACTTCCGCATGGCAGCGTGTGCGATCAGGATCACGTCTTTCCCGGCTGCAATGCACTCATCCAGACGCTTCATCAGATCGCTGAAAGCCTCCCATAGGCGCTTATAACCGGATCCATAACCGGGGTCCTCGAGGGACTTCCAACCGTTTGCCTGAATGAGCTGAGCTGCACACAAACGCTCGGCAGCATCGACCGTGTCGATCGCCACTGCACCACAGTCTGATGCGGCAGCGTCACGGACCATGGCAAGCAGATCACCCCATGTCGCCGGTACCGGGTACCGGACGACATCTACCAGGCCGGAACCGCCCTCGGTATCAATCATGCGACCGTTCCGGAGCTTAAGCAACTCGGCTGCGAAAGTGGTCTTCCCGATCCCTTCGGGACCGTACACGCAGATCTTCTTGGGCGCGCCGTACTGCACGCCCTTGGTGAGTTGATAGGCCATACAGAGCACCTCACTTTACGACGAAGCTGTCAGGCTTCTTCTGAGCGGTCACACCATCGACAATCTCGCCGGTCTCATCGATGGCGATCTTCCCGTCAGGCATTACCGTGACCGTCTTCTTCAGGCCTGCCCAATCAGGCTTGTAGACGGTCTTTACGAATTCTTCCATCTTGGCCTTCTTCAGCCAGTCAACCAGGGCTTCATCATCCTTGATGTACTCATAAGTTCCGGCCTTCAGCTCGAGACTTCCGGTAGGCAGCTTGTACTTTGCGAGGATCGTCTTGGTGGAGGTGGTCATACCCTCGTCAGAACGCATCCGCAGGAAGCCGCGAAGCTTGCTCTCGAAGAAAGCGATGGTCGTGTCGTACTTGGTGGTGATGCGGGCAAGCTGATCCTGGTAGAAGTTTTCCCAGCGTTCCTTCTCGCGGCGTGCGAACTGGATCTTCCGGATCGCCCAGTCGGCAGCTTCATCGGTGGAGCAGACCCAGCCGTCTTCATGCGGCAGCAGCTCTTCATCTTCAATCACTTCGGTGTCCAAGGCTTCCTCGGGCAGGGTATCGTTCTCAAGATCGTACATAATAAATCCTCCTTACACGACGTAGAACTCGGTTTTTCCGCAGCGCTTGCACTGATGCAGGTATACAACGCGGCGGTGATAGCAAAGGGCATTGTTCATCGGCATATTGCCGACCAGGTGCTCATTGCGCCACTGATGACCGCGAAGCACGCATGCGGCGCGTTTAAGACTCTTCATCGTAATAATCCCTTTCGTTAAAGCTCTCCTGGGTGCTCTCCTGGGCGCTCTGCGGGGTGTTTCCCTCTTCGGCGGGATGATAACCAAGGGCGTTCTCCCAGCATTCAACCTGCTTGTATGCAGATACTCGATCCTCGCGGGTATCACGCGCCTCTTGCTGAAGCTGCTTCAGCTCTTCGCGCGCTTTCTGCAAGCGCTCGGTCGCAGCGGTGTATGCCTGGTCTGCTTCAGCGGCGGTACGCTTGGCTTCATAGAGATGTTCGTCCCAGTCGATCAACTCATCCAGAGACAGCGTCTGACGGCGGAAGATCCCTTCGCCGAGCTTGCAGGTCGTATGGCTGTTAGCGGTATCGAGCTCGTCATAAATGATCAAATCGGTGATGAAAAGGCAGGAGCTGCGGATCTGGTCTTCGGCCATCTTTTTATTAATGGCATTCAGGGTGACGGCAATACAGCCGTTAATCAGAGCAAGGTGTCTCATGGTCAATTCCTTTCAGGCCCCTTTAAGGGCGTTGATCATATCGTGCCGACGTGCTGCCATAACGGCGGCATTGTCGAGCGGGATCAGGTTCGATCCGGACTGCTTTTGATTGGCAGCGTTCTCATTGCCGTGACGGTCCATCCAGGCAATAAGCTCGCTGGTATCGATCCGGTACTGCTTGCCGGAAGGGCCCCAACGATGCACGGGTGCGCCCAGGCTGATGCACTTGTACAGCGCATTGGTTGACATCCCGAGTTCGGCAGCAGCCGCTTTGACGGTGGTCAGGTTCATGGGTTTCGCTCCTTTCAGGAGATGGTTTCTGCGGGCTCGGGAGCCTCGTCAGGCTTGCTTTCCTGACGTACCTGCTCCATAGCATCCAGATAGCCTTCCGCGTATCCAAGCGCTCGAGAACTGGCAACACGGGCAGCTTCGCCCGGCATGCTTTCGAGCTTATCAATCAGGTTGGCGGTGAATTCGGACATGATTGTCACCTCTCATAATGGTTGCTCATCAGCGACACAAGCTGGTCAGGCGTTGCGGCACCGGCAAGCGCAATCGTTTTGATATAGTCGGGCATTTCCTGCGGGTCAGGATCTGGTTCGGGTTCCGGCTCGGGTTCCGGTTCGGGATTCGGGACGATCTCTTCCTGCACCACAGACTCTGTTTCGGCTTCCGGATCAGCGCCCAGAAGGACTTCAGGTGGTGGTGCAGTGTCAGGTTCGGGTTCCATGGGCATCCAGATCTCTTCGAAGTTGAGCCATTCACAACCCTCGTCATGGTCTGCGAGGTGTTGCAGCGCAACCATGTTGCTGTACAGCAGTTCGACGGCTTCAGGCCCTGCATAGGTATTCAGGACATACAGCACAACCTCGGTTTCCACCTCGCGGTAGATCTGCGGTTCCGTGCTCATCCGGATCGGGAACATCGGTCCTTCATAATTCTCGGGATCGATGCTGGGAACATTCACCTTGCAAACCTTGGGAAAGATGTTCTCATCTTCGAGATGGTCCGACGTCATG
>JAFURY010000082.1 GCA_017480795.1 Succinivibrionaceae bacterium | reverse complement strand
TTTACTGATGTGCGATAAAGAAGTAATAGAAGTGTAAAAAATTTTGCCGTTCCTATCCGGCACTTGCGCATTGTGTCGGATAGGTCGGGCGGTTATTCGGGCAAGTCCACCTTGCCAACAAAAGAATAATAAATCTCAATGTCCTGTCTGCGGGTCTTGTTCTCGTCATAGCTGCACTCATGCACAACGATTTTCTCTACAAACTCCCGCAGCAGAGTAGGGGTAAGTTCTTCAAAGCTGGTATGCCGCCGGACAACATTCATAAACTTTTCTGCGTTCACGGTGGCTTCCTGTGCTTTGGAAAGCTCCGCTTGAATAGCAGCGGCTCTTTCTTTCAGCTCCCGTTGCTCTGCTTCATAGTCTGCCGACAGCTCTGTGAAACGCTCGTCTGATATGCGCCCGGTCACGCTGTCCTCATACAGCCGCTTGAAGATAGCGGATAACTCGGCTATGCGTTTCTCGGAGGCTTCCAGTTCCTTTTTCTTGGCGGCGTTCCTGCGTTTGCCCCCGTCCTCGTTCTGCTCAATCAAGAGTTTCATAAACCGGGCTTCATGCTTTGCCGCATAGCTGGTCACTTTCCGCAGATTGGAGAGTACACCAGCGGTCAA
This sequence comes from Succinivibrionaceae bacterium, assembly GCA_017480795.1. Lineage (GTDB taxonomy): Bacteria > Pseudomonadota > Gammaproteobacteria > Enterobacterales > Succinivibrionaceae > UBA2804. The sequence goes on along the minus strand of JAFURY010000082.1, from coordinate 5,594 downwards.
GAGGTCGGTGCGGATAAAGTGCGCCGTACAGTCATGGGTGCGTTTCTTGTAGTTGCCGCAGATATAACAGTCCTGCTTGCGCTTGTCCGTCTGGTATCGCTGCTGATACATCACGCTGCCGCAGTCCGCACAGAACAGTATGCCGGAGAACAAACCCACTTCATCATAGCGGTTTGGGCGTTTGCGCTGTTTGCGAAGCTCCTGCACCCGTTCCCATGTTTGGGTGTCTATGATAGGCTCGTGGTGGTTCTCGAAAATCACTTGCTTTTCCGGGGGATTTTCTACACTGTGCTTGACTTTGTAAGAAAGTTTTTCTGTCTTGAAATTTACCAGACAGCCTGTGTATTCCCGGTTTTCAAGGATATGCACTACGGTATTGGTCGCCCACTTGCACTCATAGCCGGGGTGGTAGCGGCGGGTGCTGCCCGTCCTGCGGTATTCAAGCGTTCCCGGCGTGGGGATTTGCTGCTCTGTGAGCATACGGGCTATCTTGGTCGGACCATTCCCGGCAAGACAGAGGTTGTATATCTGCTTGACTACGGGTGCAGCTTCCTCGTCAATAATGAAATTTTCATCCTCGTCCATGAGGTAGCCATACACAGGCTTGCTTGTGATGGGCTTGCCATTCATGCCTTTTGAGCGTTTTACTGCTTTGATTTTCTTGCTCGTATCTCTCACCAGCCATTCGTTAAAGATATTCCGCAGCGGGGCAAAGTCATTGTCGCCCTGTGCGCTGTCCACTCCGTCATTGATAGCGATGAAGCGGACACCTTTCTGTGGGAAAATCATTTCCGTGTACATTCCCACTTGCAGGTAGTTTCGCCCTAACCTCGACATATCCTTTACGATAACTGTCCCGACTTTTCCGGCTTCAATGTCCGCAAGCATGGCTTGAAAACCGGGTCTTTGAAAGTTCGCACCAGAATAACCGTCGTCCGTGTACCAGCGCAGATTGGAAAAGCCGTTCTGCTTTGCATAGGTTTCAAGGATACGCTTCTGATTGGAAATGGAATTGCTTTCGCCTTGCAGCTCGTCCTCATGGGATAGTCTTGGGTAAAGGGCGGTAATTGGTTGTTGGTTGGTCTGTCTTAACATAAAATCCTCCGTTTCCGACAGCCAGCCCCACTATTCCGTACCTTGATTGTACCACATGGGGCGGCTGTCTGTATAGCGGCAAAAGCGTCAAATCTGCTTCTTTATGGTCGGTCAAATCGCCGTTTTTTGTGTAGCAGCTTCCGCTTCCAGCACTTTCATCATCTTGTCGGCTGCGGTGTCGGTTGCGCCCTGCTTGAAGAAGCCGGAAACGGTAAGGACGGAGTTGCCCATGCGGATTTCCGTCACACAGTCCGGGCGGCGGTCTGTTTTGGTGGTGCTTGTCTGTTTCGTTTCTGTCATAGGCTCTCCTTTCGCTGCTTCATCAGTTGCTTTAAGCGTTCCAGCTTTTCCTGTGCGGTTTCCTTTCGGAAGTTGCTGCCCGTGAAGCGGACGGGGGCGCACATGGAAGTCAGCCTGTCATAGATACGGGCGTGGGGCGTGTCCTGCGGGTGCTGCAATTCCTCCAGCGTGAGGTTGGTCGTGGCGATCAGCGGCTTGCCGCTTCGGTAACGGCTGTCAATCACGCTGTAAACCTGTTCCAGCCCGTATTCTGTTCCTCGCTCCATACCGAAATCATCAAGTATCAGCAGAGGGTAGCTGCAAAGGCGGGAAATATATTCGTTCCTGCCCTCAAAGCTGGCGGCAAGGTCACCCAGTATCGTTGCAAAGTTTGTCATGCAGACGGCAACCTCTTTTTCCATAAGGGCGTTGGCGATACAGGCGGCAAGGTAGCTTTTTCCCGTCCCCACGCCGCCCCAAAACAGGTAGCCGATATTTTCAGCCTGCATGGTTTCCCAGCTCTCCACATAAAAGCGGGCGGTTTCGGTCTGCGGGTTTCTGCCGTTGTCATGCTCAAATGTCCAGTTCCGCATAGCAGGGTCGGTAAAGCCCCGGCGTTTCAAGTCCTCCACTTTTTCAAGGTGCTTCTGTCGGCTTTCGGCGGCTTGCTGCTTTTCACGGGCTGCCCGCTGGCAGTCGCACTCTGCCGGGTGGCGGTCACGCCCGAAACAAGTCTTTCCCTCTGCAAAATAGGCTTCTTTGGGCGTATGGCACTTACCGCAGTATAAAAGCCCGTCCTCGCCTGTGTAGTCCTCCGCTTCGGCGGTAGTGGCTGTAATGTCCGTAATCATAGCTTCAATTCCGTTTTTCATAAGCTCTCGCCCTCCTTGCATGAATAATCGGGTATGCCCTGTTTCGGGGCAGCCTTGCCTTTGGCAGCGTCCTCCTGCGCCCACTTGTAAATGGTGGCTGCATGGCTGTGGTACTGTTTCCCGGTGGAAGCGATATGGCAGGAAAGCCGGTCAATATAATACTCCCACTTGTCGGGCAACTCTGTTTTTAGCCCGGAAAGCTCTGTATCGGTCAGTATCACATTGTTGTATCTGCCATAAGCGGCGGGGGCGGGGTGTCCCGTTTCTCCCTCTCTCTCTTTTTCTATCTCTATCTCTTTCTCTAACTCTATCTCTATCTCTGGTGGACGAATGTCGGACAAATGTCCGCCTTTTGTCCGGGGCGGTAAAAGTGCCTTGTTTTCCAGTCTTGCAGCCCGTTTCCGCTCGGCTTCGGTAGAGGACTGTCCTATCATCAGCTCAATGTCGGTCATATAGAAAGCCCCGCTGTCAAGCTGCTCCACAAGCCCCAACTGCCGGAAAATCTCTAAAGCCCTCTCAACCGTCCCTATCTGGTGGCGGGTCAGTGTCGCTATCATCTGCGCTGTGTAGGGGATATGCTCGTCAAGCTGCAATTTCCCGCCGTTTTTCAGCGATTTTAAGTACAGCTTCAAGAGGATATTGGAGTATAAAATCCCGTCTTTCATATCTTCCAGCAGCACAATGGAGTCGCTGTCAAAAAAGTTCTCTTTCAGCTTGAGGTAGTAATACTTGCGGTTATCTGCCATTGTCCCTGTCCTCCTTTTTCCGGCGTTTGGAGTAGTAGTGGGGGCAGAGTATGATAACCGCCCGGAAGCTCTGCTTGCAGCTATGGGTACAGCCCCGGCAGAGGTCATTGTATGTGATACGATCGCAGGTGGAATTCCCGACTTTCACTTGCCGCAGGAAAAAAGACCATTCCAGCCGCCGTTTCTTGCTCATTCTTGGCATGGGTGCGCTCCTTTCTGCCGTTTCCGCTGGTGTGGCGGTATCGGCGGTAATTCTGTATCATCTCGGTATCATTTTCGGGTTTTTTCTGCCCTATAAGCCCGTTAAAAAATCCTTTGGTATTTGCGGATAGGGTACGGGGCAGCCCCCTTGTTCTGTATAGGTTCGGGTACATTTTGGGGCGGTTTTTATCGTTCCTGTTCCTGCCTTTTCACAGGCTTGCGCTCCCGGTGTAAAATCTGGTCGATATTGCCCTTGACAGTCTGTAAGCGGCGGTATTCCTCCCGTTTTGCCCGGTAATCGTTGTAGCCGCTGTTTTTCTCTTGGATAAGGGTTTCAATCTCTGCTTGCAGGGCTTTATAGCTCGGCAGCTTGGAAATGCCGTTTTCCCTGAAATAGCGGGCGGCTGCGTCTGCTATGATAAAGTCGCTTTCGTACTTCTGACGGTAGGCTGCTTTTGCTTTGGCGTTTTTCTGCTGTTTCAGCCCGTCCCGGACAGGGCGGGTCTTGGAATAGGCAAGCACCTGCCGTTGCAGCTCCTTTTTCCCGTTCAGCGTCTTTTCCATCTGCTTCAGCTCTGTAAGGCTTTCCCGCATGGCGGTATAGGCGGCAGAACAGGCTTCGTCCAGTTCCTCCGGGGAAGAAAAGCCGTACTGCTGATAGGCGGTAACGGTAGCTGCCATTTGCTTTAGGTTGTGCTTTGCCGCCCAGCGGTCATAGCCCACGCCCTTGCCCTCGGCTCGCTTGGCTTCCCGGTCAACCATGCGCTGCAAGGTGTTGTCTGCCGGGGTGGTTTTTGTGGTTTTTTCCCCTTGTGACAGCTTTTTAACCGCGGCAGGGTATTCGAGTATGGCTTTGCTCTGTTCGGCGGCTCTGTGGGCGTTCTGCGTAAGCAGGACAAGGACAGCAGCCTTGTCAAAATCGTCCCCCAGCTTCCGGGCTGTGATAGGCTTTGTCCTGTCCGGCGTGAGGTAGGAAAGCCGCCCCCGGCTCTCCTTGACGGTCACACCCTCCCGCAGCAAAAGGGAAGAAAATTCGTCAAAGCTGCCAGCTTGGGAAAGTGCCTGCCGTATCGTCCGGCGCAGCTTCGCCTTGTCCGTTTCAAACTTGGTGGGCTTGGTCGGCTGTCCTGCGGCTTCTCTGACAGCGTTCTCTTTATCAAGGGCAAGCTGTCCTTTCTTTGCCGCCCAGTATTCCCGTTCGGTTATCCGTTCCTTGCTGCCGCTTAGGAGGTCGATTTGGTAAAGCCCCTCCCGGTGGCACATCTCCATGACTTCACTCTTGAAATATTCCATAGCGGCGTTGGTGCAGCGGTGCTTGCAGCCCTCCCGTGTGTCGGCTGGTCTGTCCATGTAGGGCAGAAGCGGGACTTCATAAATCCGCAGGGAGTTGATGACGATATGCACATGGATATTGCCGCTGTGGTTATGCCCGTCCGGGTGGGTGCAGACTAAGGCTTGGTGTCCGGGGAAATGCTCTTTACAGAACTGCTCGCCCAGCTCCTGCGCCCGGTCTACGGTCAAGCCGTTGTCTGTCCCGTCCCGTGGGTCAAAGCTGATGATATAGTGGTGGCTTTTCACATCTTCCCGTTTTTGGTTTTTCTCATAGCGGAGATTAGCCCGCATACAGGCAACAGCGAAATCCTCGCCCCCACAGTTGAGGGAAGAAATGCGGTAATCCTCCCTCGGTATCAGCCGCCCGTTTTCATCAAGGGTGGGCTTCATGGTAAACTCGTCATGCTCAAATGTGAGATAGGCTTCCGCTGCGCCATAGTCCGCATTTTTAGAGCTGATATGTTTGAATGTTGCCAACAGCGTCACCCACTTTCTGCAAGACTTCAAACTTTAGGGCAGCAAGGTCGGAAACCGCCGCCCGTACCTCCCCGGCAAGCTGCGGGTAGGGGCTGTGCCACTCGTTCAGCGTCCGGGCTATCTGGTTTAAGTTGCCGCCGATCCTGCCGTATTCGGCGGTCAGCTTCCCGACAGCGGCAAGCAACTCGTCATTGACGGGGGAAACGGTTATGATGGGGCGTATGGCTGCCCCGGTTATGGCTTGCCGGATAAACTCGGCTTGGCTCATGTTGTAAGCAGAAAGCCTTTCCGCAAACTCGGCGTATTCTTCCTCGGTCATGCGTGTCTTGACTACCCGGCTGCGGTGCGGCGTGTTATATCGTTTTCGCATGGTAAAACCTCCTTCGGCTGTGCGTGGTGTCCTCTCACTAATAGGAGAAAAACAGGGTGTAAAGCGGAACTGTTTTTGAAAAATCCGAAAAATTATTTTGAGGGATTTTCCAGCGGCGTAAGCCGCATAAGCAGGGTTTGGGGAAGGCACTCCCCAACAAGATTCCCGCAGGGGCAAAATGAGCGATAAGCGAATTTTGGTACTGCGGTAGAATCTTGCTCT
>JAFURY010000163.1 GCA_017480795.1 Succinivibrionaceae bacterium | reverse complement strand
TTTTTTTCGCGCTGGAAAATCCCAGAGTCAGAAGAACGTCAGCATCATCTGGCGTCCGTCGCTCCTCTCTACCAGCCCGGGCAGTGTTTTTTGATTAAGGATTCAGCATGTCAGAAATTCAGCGCAACGAGCAGAATGTCCGCCGCCGGGTGCTCCTGGTGGAGGACGAGGCCATCAACCAGAAGATTCTAAGTCTTATCATCCAACGCAAATACGATGTGATCTGCGCCGGAAACGGCAGACAGGCCCTTGATATTCTCGCCGAAAACCACAACACCATTTCTCTGATCCTGCTGGATCTGAAGATGCCTGAAATGGACGGCTTCCAGGTGCTGGAAGAAATCCAGAAGAGTCATGATCTGCGCCGGATCCCGGTTATCGTGATGACCAGCGACGAGGCCTCGGAAATCAGATGCATCGAGGAGGGCGCGGCGGACTTCATGCCAAAGCCTTACGACGATCCGAAGCTTATTCTCGCCCGCTGCAACCGGGCCATCGTCCGGGCCGAGGATCGGATCCTCATCAACGAAAGCGAGCATGATCAGCTCACCGGACTGTACAACCGGCTGTTCTTCCTGCAGTACGCCAAGCAGCATGATCGCTACAGCCGCAACGACAGCATGGATGCCGTGGTGATCAACGTCAACCGCTTTCGGCTCATCAACAGTCTCTACGGCAGATCCTACGGCGACCGAATTCTCAAAACCGTAGGCGGTCTCATCAGGGAGTATCTTGATCAGCAGAAGAACGGCATCGCCTGCCGCTGCGAAAGCGACACCTTCTACATCTACATGCCCCACAGCAGCAGTCACGAGAAATTCGCCGGAGATCTGATTGAAAAGTTCGACCGGACCATCGAAAATTCCCGGATCTCCCTGCGGATCGGCATCTACGAGTACGCGGATCAGTCCATTGCCGTGGAGCAGCGCTTCGACATGGCCAAAACCGCCTGCAACAAACTCAGAGCAACCTACACCAGCGGCTACAACCTGTACGACTCCATGCTGCATGAAAAGGAGCTTTACAACGAGAAGCTCATTATGGAAATGGATCGGGCTCTTGCGGAAAAGCAGTTCAAGGTGTTCTACCAGCCGAAATACCGCATTACCGGCGACAAGCCCGAGCTTGTGAGCGCCGAGGCCCTCATCAGATGGATCCATCCGGAATTCGGCATCATCAGCCCCGGCATTTTCATTTCCCTCTTCGAGGCCAACGGTCTCCTGCAGAAACTGGATCAGTACGTCTGGAACGAGACGGCGGTGCAGATCCGAAAATGGAAGGACGGTTTCGGCAGAACCATACCGGTGTCCGTGAACGTCTCCCGAACCGACATCTACGATCTGGATCTGGAAAAGAAGCTCAAGAGCATCGTGGACAGCAACGGTCTTGCCACCGGCGAGCTGCTTCTGGAGATCACCGAATCAGCCTACACCGACAACACCCGCCAGATCATCGAAACCGTGAACAATCTCAGAGAAATGGGCTTCAAGGTTGAAATGGACGACTTCGGCAGCGGCTATTCGTCGCTGAACATGCTCTCCAGTCTGCCTATCGACGCTCTGAAGCTGGACATGCAGTTCATCCGCAACATCACCCGCAGTCCTAAGGACTACAACCTGCTGCTGATCATGCTGCAGATCGCCAAATTCCTGAACGTGCCTACCGTGGCCGAGGGCGTCGAAACCAGAGAGCAGTACGAAATGCTGAAGAAGGCCGGTTGCGACATCATTCAGGGCTACTATTTCTCCAAGCCGGTGCCGCCGGAGGATTTTGAAAAACTCTTTGACAAGGAGTGGGACCAATGATCACTGTTGAAACACTGAAGGAATACGGAGCCGACACCGACTCCGGCATCACCCGTTGCGCCGGCATGGCGGATTTCTATCTAGAAATGGTCAAGCAGGCCATGACGGAGGATCGGTTTCCGGCCCTGAGAAAGTCCATCGACGACAGGGATTTTCAGACCGCCTTTGAAATCGCGCACGGCATGAAGGGCATCTTCGCCAATCTCTCCCTTGATCCGGTGCTCAATCCGGTCAGCGAGATCACCGAGCTGCTGAGAAAGAAAGAGGACACCGACTACTCCGCCCTGCTGACCAGGGCCGAGACCGAATACCGGCGTCTGCTGGCCCTCAAGGACTAGACGGCTCGGACAGACAGTCGCCAGGCATCGCAAGGCGGATCACACGAAGCGGGGGCTTTCAGCCCCCTTTCTTCGTTTTTTTCGGCTTTTACCCACGTCCCCAAAAGCCCCACCGTCGCACACGGGCGTCGCTGTTTTACGGGACCATCGCCCGGATCCGGCAGCCGGATCCGCAACAGGAGTTTCCATCATGGCAAAATTCATTCCTCCGCAGCCCCCTGCAGACTACAACGGCAGCGTAGGCGAAAAAAGAGTGTACACGGCCCTGGCCACCCTGGATGACCAGTGGACCGTTTTCTACTCTCTGCGCTGGATCGGCAGAAGAAAGGACGGCGAGTCCGATTTTGTGCTGGCGCACCCGGAATATGGCATTATGGTGCTGGAGGTTAAAGACGGCGAGATCGGATATCGGGACGGCAAATGGATCCAGACCAACACCGTCACCCGGAAATCCAAAGACATCGACCCTTTCTGGCAGGCCCAAAGCGGCCAGCGCTACATCATGGACTTCCTCAAAACAAAGGGATGCCTGCGGCCGGTGACGGGATATGCGGTGTGGTTCACCTCCATCGAGCTGCCGGACGACATCAGTCTCCCGCCGGAGGCTCCCCGGGAATTGATCCTGGATCGGAGAGCCCTGAGCTACCCTCAGGAGGCGCTGGAAGCCTGTTACAGGTTCATCCGGGAGAAATTCGAGGCCAAAATCAAGGCGCAGACCAGACCGCTGGAAGAAAGGAAGTATCTTGAGGTCATAAACACCCTCTGCCCGTGCTTCAGCATCACCCTCAGCATGAAGACGCTGATGGATGCCAGAGAGCAGATGTACATCAGGCTCACCCGGCAGCAGGCCTCGCTCCTTGATTTTCTTCAGGAGCAGAAAACCGCCGCCATTCACGGACCGGCCGGCACCGGCAAGACCATGATCGCCCTGGAGAAGGCCAAACGCCTCTCCGCCGATGGCCGCAGAGTGCTGCTTCTGTGCTACAACCGTCTGCTGCGGGACACGCTGGCGCGGGACAATGCCGATCCGCTCATCAGCATTCACAGCATCTTCACCCTGGCCTACGAGATCCTGGGCGCCAAAGAATCAAATCTGGACAAGCTGGTGGAAAACCTGAAGATCCATCTGGACAAGAAGCGGAATCTGGAGAAACTTCCGTACACCGACGTCATCGTGGACGAGGCGCAGGATCTCATGCTGCTGGCCAACAGCCACGAGATGAATTCCATTGTCAAACGTCTCTACGAACTGACGCAGGCTCGCGACGGCTGCTTCTACGTGCTTTACGACAACCATCAGAGCGTCATCTTCGACATAGCAAAAAAGCACGCGAAAGACGAGAAGGCGGGCTGGCTCAGCCAGTGGATCGATAACGCCGACTGCCGGCTGGTGCTCAGCAGAAACTGCCGCAACACGGAGGAGATCTTCGACACCTCCTGCAGCGTCATCGGTCTTCAGGGCGTAAGCAGCAACGGCGTCCACGGAAAGAAGCCGGCGGCAAGCCTGTACGCCGACGCCGGAGAACTTGCGGAGATTTGCGACAGGTTTGTGACTCAGGCTCTGGAATGCGGACTTCAGTCCAAGGATATCGCCATCCTTACGGCCAAAACCCTGCAGAAGACGGATCTTGATCTCAAACGCGCCTACGGCGGATTCGAACTGTCGCCGGACGAGGCGAAGGAGGGGAAGATCCTGTTCACCACCGTCCGCAAATTCAAGGGACTTGAGGCCTCGGCGGTGCTCATCACGGACGTGGATCTCAAATCCCTTAAAACTTCCACCGGCAAGAGTCTGCTTTACGTTGGAGCCTCAAGAGCAAGAAGTCTGCTGAACATCGCCATCCATGAGAACGCGGATTCGAAGGCGGTGGCCGAGATCATCAGCTCCATGCGTTACAACGCCCCGTCCTCCAGAGCCGATGGCATCACGGGCCTGAAGAAGCTGCTGAAAATCGACTGAAGTCGCCGCCGTAACCTGCCTCTGTTCGCACGCCTCGGGGATCCCGCGGGATACGGATATCCGCTGGCTTCGGCCTGCCTCCGGCGCGCCGGTTGCGGACTCCTCCCTGCCCTGGCGCCAGGCGGCAGGGCGAGCTTGTCCAATAAGCGACCGGAGCGCTTTCGTCGCCCGCGCGCCACGCGGCAAGTTCGTCCCGCCTTCAGACCCGCCAGGACGCAGGCGACGGGATTACTCCCTGCGGCCGGGACGGACTCCGTCAGTGCTGTTTTCCACTCAACAACCTGTATTTTGTCTTCAGGCTGCCTGCGATCTCGTCGTTCTTCTCAACCCCTTTGCCCTCGCGGTAATGGCTTGAAAGATTTAGGCAGCTGGAGGCATCCATGAGCTCGCAACCTTTGATGTAAAAATCCACCGCCAGGGAGTCGATTTTCTCATCGATCAGACTGAAATCCGGTGTTTCCAGCGTTTTGAGATACCGTAATGGGTCTGAAATAACTCAAAATGCCCCGTTCCAGAGGGGCTGATTACTCTGGATATGGTATCAAGATTCCAGTAGGTTTGTGCCATAGGTTCTTTAAAAATTCATGGTGATTCAGATCACATTTCAGAACAAATGA
>JAFURY010000081.1 GCA_017480795.1 Succinivibrionaceae bacterium | reverse complement strand
TGCCATCTTCAGTGCCATCTTCAGTGCCATCTTCAGTGCCATCTTCAGTGCCATCTTCAGTGCCATCTTCAGTGCCATCTTCAGTGCCACATCAGTGCCACATCAGTGCCACATCAGTGCCACATCAGTGCCACATCAGTGCCACATCAGTGCCATCATCAGTGCCATCTTCAGTGCCATCTTCAGTGCCACATCAGTGCCACATCAGTGCCATCTTCAGTGCCATCATCAGTGCCATCTTCAGTGCCATTTATAGTGATACTCTGCTATTATCATATATAAAGTGATACAAGGAGCTTTGAATGAATTTAGGACTTGAATCGGAAACGCTGGAGTTTAAAAAGACTACAGGTGAACTTGACAGAGCAATGGACAATTTAGCCAGCATGCTTAACAAGCATGGTCATGGCACCTTGTATTTTGGTGTCTCTCCAAACGGGGACGTCACAGGACAGAACATTAGTTCGTCCTCGCTCGATGACGTGGCCAAGAAAATCAAATTCGCTATCAAACCTACCATATATCCTGAAATTAAAGTAGAAGTTCTGGATGGTAAAGATCTGATTCGTGTTGATTTTTCTGGCACTGAGAAGCCGTACTCCTCATTTGGAAAATACTACAAGAGAGTGTTTGATCGGACTGAGGAAATGACCCCAGAAGAATTGAAACGAATGATGGCGGAAACTGATCGTCAATCATACTGGGAGAACAATCTGACCAAATACGGGCTAGAATCTGTTGATAACGAAACGCTTTCCAAGTTCTACCAGAAAGCGGTTTCCTGCGGTCGGCTAGAGCCAATGTCAAAATACGATGATGTTGAACTGCTTACCGGTCTTGGACTGTACGATCAGGGAAAACTTACAAACGCAGGATATTATCTTTTTTCCAACAGAAAACCGGTGGTACTGAAAATGGCTGTTTACGTAACGGATGAAAGGATCGGTTTTTCTGACATCCAAAGATTGGAAGGCAATATTTACAGTCTGATCCGAGATGGTTTTTCATACATAAAAAACCACATCAACTGGAGCGTAGAGTTTGGATCAGACACTGCCAGGATTGAGGTGCCTGAGATACCGGTGGAGGCTGTCAGAGAGATTCTGGTGAATTCCTTTGCCCATGCCAATTACAGAGACCTGACCGAGAACGAAATCGATATCACTCCGACGAGAGTCGAAATTTACAATCCGGGCGAGTTCCCGTCAGGGCTTACTCCTGAAATGTTTGCCAGACAGCGGATCCGCTCCATGCCGAGAAACAAATCGATTCTGAACACTCTGTACAAGAGCAAGGACGTTGAGAATTTTGGCGCCGGATTCAGGAAGGTTTACGAAATTTGCGGCAGGCGGCAGGTTCGGGTGGATTCTTCATCCGGATACGGCGGGTTCTCTTTCGTGTTTTTCCGCAATGCGCTTGGGAAATCCCCCGCGGAAGACGGCGCACCAAAAAACGAAAACTCGTCCGAAAAAGGCATGAACCAGACTCAAGCCCTTGTGTATCAGTACCTCAAGGAGGATCCGACCTGCACTAGGCAGAATCTTGCGGACAGAGCAGGACGGTCGGTAAGAACAATCCAACGGGCGCTGGACAAACTTTCGGCGGAAGGGAAAATCCGGAGAATCGGATCGCCCAAATATGGCTATTGGGAGGTTTTCTGACCGCGCAGGCAGGCCTTTAGCCGCAAAGGCATTTCCGATTCGGAAGCTGACTCCGGCACGCTGTGCCGGCAGGTCTGACTATTTCTGTTCCGTCTTCTGTTCCGCCCGTACACTTCGTGCCGCCGGCTCCAGGATGGCAAAGCTTCTTTTCATGCCGCCGGTGGTCCGGTCCACGGCGCAGGTAAGCTTCAGACCAGCCAGAAAATCCAGATCCCAGTTCAGCCACAGCTGGTTGTTTCTGACGCTGATGCCCATCAGATGGGCGTAGATGGCTTTGATAATGCCGCAGTGGGTCACGGCGATGATGTTTTCTTTCCGGGAGATCAGGCTTTCCATCACCTTCATCGCGCGCCGTCTGAGCATGGAAACGTTTTCTGCTCCCGGTATTTTCACGTAGGCTGGTCTGGTCAGCGCGGTTCTGAGAAGCTTCTGCTGTCTGTCGTTGTATTTGCTGAAGGGAAGACCGTCCAGTTCTCCCAGACTGATTTCCTGCAGATCTTCTATGATCTCCGGCTCCGGCGCTCCGTTCAGCGCCTTCTGAAAGTAGGATGCGGTTTTGCGGCAACGCAGCAGAGGAGAGGAGCAGAGTCTGAAATCTTCAAGTCCGTGCTTCTTAACGAATACCGGAAAATCACCTTCCTCGGGCTCGCAGATGTCCACGTCCGTCCGGCCGTAGACGCAGGGCTCGCAGACGGTTCTGCCGTGACGGATAAAGTAGATGCTGAAGCCTTCGCTTTCGGCCTGCTGCAGAAACGGTGTCATAAATCTCCTTGTTTCACCTGCCTGAACGGCGTCAAACCTTGTCTGACATTGCGCGACCGGTCATTTTATCAGCATATGTGACCTGGCACAATAGCTGTGTCTGCGGCGTGTTGAAAAGCATTGGCGCGGTTTGTTATACTGAAAGATGATTTTATCCTTTGAATGCGCCGTCGCGGCGGCGCAGAGCGATGGCGGATAACAGGCTGAGGGTTGGCGCTAGTGGCTTCGGTAATAGCTGACGTACTGTCCAAATACTACAAAAACTTTCTCACTGCGGGAAGCGGCGACTGCTATTTCCTGACGGTGGAGGATCAGTCAGCCTTCACATCCAGCGCCGACGCCTTCTGCGAGGAAAACAACTTCAAGCACGTGATCCGTCTGCAGCTGGTGCCGGAGGACTCTTCCGATCCTCTGAACATGATCTCCTCGATTTTTCTTTCCATGGCCGCCGAGATCGATTCCGTCCATCCCGAGAACGTCATCGCCAACCTTGCCCTTATGAATCCCGATCGCAAGCCCATCGTGGATTTCATCACCGGCGGCGCCTCCGAGGATCTAGAATATCCGCTGCCGGACGACATCACCTACCGGGGACAGCTGTACACCCGGGTGTTCGGAGAACTGTTCAACGAAATCGCCAAGGGCAGCGATCCTTTCATCATCTTCATCGCCAATTTCCAGTACGCCACCCAGGCGATTCTGCAGTTTTTCTCCAGTTTCGCCCATCAGAAAAAGCATCCGGGCAACTTCCTGATCTTCGGCTCCTTCGTTCAGGTGGAGCGCGGCCAGCATACGGATCTGGACGACTGCTGGGCCAAATGGATGTGGGATATGGAGTGCCGCGGCAAAATCGTCCATGTCCGCAAAAGACTCAACCGCACCACCAAAATCCACTGGCCGGTGCCTGCCGGATCCTATGCCGGCGCCTCCGTGGCCGAGCGGCTTGATCTGGCGCAGCGTCTCATCAATCTGCTGTGCTTCCGGGAGGCCTACTCGGTGCTCAACGATGTGGCAGACAAAGCCGCCGGTTCTCTGACGCTGCCGGCAAGGATCCGTCTGACCCTGCTTTTGGGAAGAACCCAGCTGTTTTCCGGCATGCACGAGGACGCGCTGGTAACCTTCGACCGTTTGAACGATCTCGGTCAGTCCCACAACGACGAGAAGACATTGTGTCTTTCCAACCTGGAACTGGCGTACACCAACATCTTCAGAGGCGACTTCAAGTCGGCCAACCGCTACATCACCTACAGCCTCAAGTTCGCTCAGAACATCTCCAAGGAGCCACTAGCTCTGAGAACCCGCTTCTGCGAGTTCTTCATCTGCGACGGTTCGGCGGTGGGCTTTCCGTTCAACCGCATCAAAATGCTCATCGACGATCTCAAGGTGGCGGGAATGATGCGGGAACTTGTATACGTCATGGCCCGCACCTACTCCCAGGAGCCATTCAATCCCGGCGTTCTGACCAACGACATGTGCATAAGCTACGTGGACGAGGCCATCGAAATCGCCCAGAAGAACAATCTGCCCCTGGAGCAGGCGGCCGCCCATCACGCGCGGGGCGTCATCAGCGTGAAACTGGGCAAGATCGGCGAGGCCATCACCTATTTCCAGATGAGCGAAAAGATCCGCACCAGACTGAACATTCCTTCGGAACTGGCCAAGATCAAAAACGGCATCGGCTATCTTTTCCTTCTGAAGGAGGATTTCGACAACGCTCTGGACTACTTCATCGGCGCCATGCGCACCGTCATCAATCTCAGCGACGTCTCGGAAATTCTGTCGACGCTCTACAATCTCGCCTGGTGCTACTTTCTGGTGGGTGAGAACAGCGGCACTCTGAAGGTGCTCAACACTCTCTGGGAGATCCTGAAGATCAAGGACACCAAGTATTTTCCCTTCAAGAACATCCATGACGTGTTTCTGCTGCAGGGCTTCGCGTACTTCTGCCAGGGACACTTCGTTCATGCCGCCAGGGCGGTGCAGAACAGTCTGAACCTGGACATCGACGTTTCCGACCAGGGCTCCTTCATGCGTCCGCTGCTGCAGGCCATGCTGGCCCAGATTTACCATGAGCAGAACCGGTCCTACGAGTTCGTCAACGAGGCCAGACTCGCCTGGAGCAAGAACCAGGGCCAGCTGAGCCCGCTGCACGAGCTGCTGTTCTACTCCTGTCTCATCTACACCTACCGGGGCTGGGACGATCAGCAGGCCGCCTACGAGGCGCTGAAGAAGGGCGCCCAGCTGTGCTATGCCAACGGCTACCGCAAATACGGCATTCAGAAGCTGCTGATGAGCTGGGAGCATCGGAACGTCAGTTTTGGCGTCAGTCCTGAAATTCCTACCAGCGAGCTGAAGCAGATCCTCTACATGATCCAGCAGGAGCAGACCATGGCGGATCTCTGGAAGCAGGTCTACGGCATGAAGCTGTGCTCCATTCTGCAGAAACTTACCAGCGACTCGGACGATCTGGCCTACATCTCCTCCGAAACCCTGCGGCTATTGTGCATGCACTACAACGTTCAGGGCGGTTTCGTCTATCTGGTTTCAGGCAAAAAGTCCAAGAACGAAATGCTGGCCTCCTACAGCCAGCTTAAGAACTTCATCTTCTCCTACGAGAAGTTCGAGAAGTTCATCAAAAGCCACTTCCATTCGGACCAGAACATCTACAGCAAGGTGGAGATCGGCAGCAACAATCTGCTCTCCTCCGTGATCCTGCTGCCACTGCGGGATTCGGCCAAAATCATCGGACATATCGTGCTGACCACCTACATCGGGGATTTCGTCACCGACGCCAAGGAGATGGACACCATCAAGTTCATCGCCAACCAGCTGGCCAGCAAGATCGTCAATCTTCGCCAGCGGGATCAGCTGGTGATCCTCAGCACCAGGGATCAGCTCACCGGTCTGAAGAACCGCCAGAGCTTCACCAGCACTCTCAAGAAGATCCGCAAGCAGAGCGACTGCTCTCTGGCCTTCATCGATCTGGACAACTTCAAGCACTACAACGACACCTTCGGTCACGAGGTGGGGGACAAGCTGCTGCTGTGGTATTCGGAAATTCTCACCTCCGTGGAGAACGAGCGCATCCAGGTGTTCAGATGGGGCGGCGACGAGTTCGTGGTGCTGTTCAACGATACCCGCATGCAGGAGGCTCAGGACGTCATGAACCATGTGAAGGAGGTTCTGAAGTCCAAAAACGGCTTTGTGGCCGAACTTTCCCGGTTCCTGCGCAGAAAGATCTCGGTGGAGCCGTCGTCGTATCTGGATTTCTCCGCCGGCATCTGCTACGCCGAGGATGTGAAGAACGATCTGGACGACGAGCTTATGCTGCAGATCGCCGACAGCTGTCTTTACGAGGTCAAGCGATCCGGCAAGGCGCGGATCGTCGTCGCGCCGTACAAGGAGAACTGAGAGAGCCGACAAAACAGAGAGAACAGAGGCGCCATCATTCTTTGGGCCATGCCTGATCGGCGCCGGAAACGTACAGGGAATTCAGAATTATCCGGCGGCGTGAAAACGTCGCTTTTTTCTACACTACAGACAAAGAGGTATTATTATCATGGCATCCGTAAAGGGAACCCAGACCGAAAAGAATCTCCTCACGGCATTTGCCGGGGAGAGTCAGGCCCGCAACCGCTACACTTTCTTCGCATCAGCTGCCAAAAAGGAGGGACTGGTGCAGATTTCAAAGATCTTCGAGGAAACCGCCGAGCAGGAGAAGGAGCACGCCAAGCGTTTCTTCAAATTCCTGGAGGGCGGCTGTCTTGAGATCACCGCCACTTTCCCGGCCGGAAAAATCGGAACCACCATGGAGAATCTGGAGGCGGCCTTCGGAGGCGAGGACGAGGAGTGGCAGAAGGATTATCCGGCCTTTGCCAAAATCGCCAGAGAGGAGGGTTTTGAAGACATCGCCGCAGTATTCGAGAACGTCGCGGTGGCCGAGAAGCAGCATGCGAGACGCTATCACGCTCTTTATGAAAGTCTCAAGGCTGGCAAGGTGTTCAAGAAGGACAATGTGGTGATCTGGCGCTGTCTGAACTGCGGCTACATTCACGAGGGTCTGGAGGCTCCTGAGAAGTGTCCTGCCTGCGCCCATCCGCAGGCCTACTTCGAGGTGCTGGCCGAAAACTGGTAGCGTCTGTCATAAAGAGCGCCGCATTGGAACCGTCGCGGATCCGCTCAAGGACGGAGACGAAAGTCCGTTGCGTGCGCCTTCCTGAAATTCCGCCCCGGCGTCGCCTTGCGGGCGCCGGGTTTTTCATGGCAGCTTTGCGGGCCGCAAGAGTTTTTCTTCGGACCGAAGCCCCGGCGGGACATCCGTCCCTCGCCGACATGTCCGAATCAATGGCGGGAGGTTTGCCTCACACCGACATGCCTCCGAAGCCGAAGGTTCCTTCGTTTTCTGGCGCTGTCGTTTCCCCGCCGGCCTGGCTGTCGTCCAGATGCTCCTTCCAGTAGATGATCTGAGCAAGGAAACTGTTCACCTTCCGCTCCAGATCGCCGGCATCCTCAAAGCTGTCGTCATGGCGCTTCCAAAGCACAAGTTTGTTGAGTCGTTCGTGAATGCCGAAGGCCGCTCCTCCGGTCCGGGCTCCGAGAACCGAGGCCTCCATCAGACGGAAAAGGTCGGACTTTTCCAGCCTGTCCGCATCTCCCATTTCGCAGAACATCAGCAGCGAGCCGTCATCCCTGTCCGGCGTGAAGGTGATCTCGTACTTGTCGTCGAACATGAACGCGATGCTGCCGTCGGCATCGGGCTCCAGCGCGCCAAGACCAATTTTTTCCGAAAATTCTTTCAGTACGTCATTGAATTTGAGCATTCGCCCCTCCTTTGATTTTTAGCATATGCGTGAAACCGCGCGCAGTCTCAGAGCAAAATCCCGGACGCTGGACCGCGCCCGGGAAACCCTCCTGCGGCGGACCGTGATCAGGCCTAGGCCTGATCTCCGTCGTAGTACTTTGACAGCAGCGGGAACATTTTCGGATTGTTTCTGATGGTGTCTTCGAAACGCTTCATGTATTCATCGCTTGGAATATCCTGATCCTTCCTGATCTGTTCGGCCACGCTGTTGAGAACCGATTCTTTGACTTCGCTGATTTTGGTTTCCATCTCCCCGGTCGCAGTTGCCATCTGCTGGTCAAACTGGTCCAGCTGCTGATGAATGGCGCAGAACGGACTGGTCAGGCGCTGCAGAAGATTCGCCTCTCTGGCCAGTTCCTTGCGCATCTCCTGGATGTCAGGATCCGGCTTTGAGCCTTCAGGCGGCATGAACGCGAAGTGCTCCAGCCTGAAGGCGCCGGCGTTTATTCTTCCGTAGTCCAGCGAGTCCGCGGAGTTCAGCAGCATGCCCTCGATGGTCTTGCTCTTGTGCTTGTAGATGCAGTCATGGACCTCCTGCTCGTAGTCCTGGCCCATGGAATCCTCGCCGAAGGCGGCTTTCATCTGGTTTACGGTAGCCTCCGCGCTGCGCTGCTCCCAGTTGTCGGTTCCCGTTCCCTTGCGGCCCACGTCATGGCCTGCGATGCCGCACATCACCGCGTTCTTGTCCACCGCAATTCCCTTTGAGATAAGAATGTTGCTGAGCACATTGGCGTAAATGTAGGCCCGGGCGATGTGTCCCCGGCCGTGGTTGGCCGTCCTCTTTTCGTATTCCCGCTCGATTGTGATGTAGCTGTCCATGATATTGGTCAGGAACTTGCGGCGTCCGGCTTCGCTGGCAGGCATTTTCTCAAGGCTGGCAGGCTTTGGAAATTCGGCATAGGCCGGATACACCTTGTCGAGCTTTTCGGCCAGCGCAGGATTTATGCCGGCAAGAATGGTTCTTACCGGTTTCTGGAGCAGGTTGAGATTGCCTCTGTATGGCGCCGGATTGGTGTAGACTCCGCCTGCCTCGGTTCTCAGATTTTTGCCGATGATATAGAGATTGGAGGTTACGACATTCAGGGTCTCGACGTTCATATTTCTGATCAGGTCGCCGTTCTGTTCCAGGCCCAGAAGTTGGTTGTGCAGCAATTTCATCTCCGGTCCGTCAATTATTCCGGCCAGTTTTTCAAAACTTTCCTTGCTAACCGGAGGTTCGCCGTTCTTCATAAGCGCGATGGTCATGAAGGATATGCGGTTCATTTCGGTCATGGTGTCGTCTGGTCCCACCTCCCGTCCCTTGTAAGACTCGGTGAACATCGCCGAAAGTTCCTTATCCATGGTAGCGGAGAATTCGGCAATTTTTGCGCAGGCCTGCTGGGCTGTCAGCGGAGGCTGGGCGTCGATGATATTTCTGAACAGTTCGGATTGCGCTTGCGCGTTTTTGAGGACCGTCTTCAGTTCGTCCACCGTTCTAAGGGCCTTTGCGGCAACCACCCAGTCGCTTACGGCTTTCTTCTGGGCCGGATTGAGATCGGATGCGTAAACGGTTTTTAGTAGTTCGGCCTTGTGCCTTAGAGCATTTGTGGCGGTGTTTTTGAAGGTAACCCGCACCGCATCCTCGTCAGTGTCTTCGTATTTGGCGTCGATTCTTGACTGTATGCCGGAAATGAAGCTGGATACAAATGCCGACAGTGCGTTCCCCTCAAGCCGGAGCGATCCTTCGGGCAGATCCTTTTCCAGGTTGTGGAACTTTATCAATTCTTTGAGTCTGGCCTCGACGTTGTCGAGATAGTCGTCCCGGATGGATTCGATGTTTTTCATATCGTGATGCTGGCTGATGAATTCCTTGTTCGCCTTCTCGATATCGGATGTCCGGTCATCCTCCTGCGCTATTTCATAGTCTACCAGAGTTATTTTTATGCCGTTTTCCTTGCCGAATTTTTTCGCCTCGCGGATTGTGGCCTCCTGCTGATCCGCTGGTATATCGTCTACGTAGAGACGGATTTCGGCAATGTCGCGGCTTGGAATGATCGGACCCTGGATCTGCGCCTCGATATATTGCATATTGCTAGGGATCGCCCGGAGAGACTGGCCGTTTTTGACCTCGATGGCGGCTCTGGCCAGGGAGTTGGAGTTCACGCTGTCCATCTGGGTCACCAGCGTTTCCACATTGTCGTAGGTGGCGGTTTTGTCGCGGGTCTGCTTGGCATCAGCGAAACATTCGGTCATCAGTCCCTTGATTGCGTCATGGATGGACTCCGTTACCACCCGGCTGTCGAGATTAGGATTCTTCTGGCATCTGAGTTTGGTTTCATTGGAAATGAGATCGTCCAGGGAGCGTGGAAAATGCTTGAAATAGGTCACGCTTTCGTCTTCGGCCTGGTCAAAGTAGGCTTCAAGATCCTTGCGTTCTTTGGACTGGGGATCCTTCAGGGCATTGATGATCTCCTGCGGAATTTTCTCTCCGAACTCCGACATGCTGTCGTTGACGCCGTCAAGAAGTTTGTAGAAATTGTCACGTCTTTCCCGGCCGCAGTCGATTGGCAGGGAGTAGAAGGAATCGTTGACCATATAGGTGGCGCGTTTTGCGACCTCTGGCTTGAGGACAATGGCTGATTTGCCGTAGCCGTGATTCTCTTTCAGCGCGCCGATTCTGTTTCCGTTGATGTTGAGTGATCCGTACATCGGACGTTCGTCGGCATTGATGTTGTGTCCCTTGAACTCCGGAAACAGAACCTTCTCGGTGGTGTCGCGAAGTTTGAGATAGCCTTCTCCCTTCGGATCTATGCCCTGACCGTGCAGATGGAAGATATTGACCATTGGGTCGTTGGGGTGTTTCATCAGAGTGTTGCCGCCGCCTACCAGAAACTGGGTCTGAATGTTGATGGTAAGTTCCGCGGAGCGGATGGTGTTGCCGATCTCCTTGATGGTGAGGTTGTCAATGTTTCTGGCCTTGAGCTGCTGATCCGCCTTCGCCACCGAACGCTCTCTGATATTGGCGCTGCCGGAAGCGGTTTCAGCCAGGATCTCCAGATTGGCGGCGGTTATGTCATTGGCATGAACTGCGTTTGCGGCCGTTCCGACGCCTCCGAACTGCTGGGTCAGAGTCTTGGGCCTTGAAACCGCTTCGTCAGTAGCCTCAGGCAGTCCCTCGAATTCCAGTTCCGCTCCGTTCTGAGTGATCTGTTCGTTGATGGAACGGTTGCTGATCTCCTTGATGATCAGAGCCTGCAGATCGAACAGCTGCTCCGCCGCGGCTCTGGCATCGGCGGCATTGGGGTTTTTTCTTCCTTCATGGATCAGAGCGGTATGCAGAAGATCCATTTCGGAGGATGCGAAGGTCTGAAACACGGCTGCCAGCTGCGTGTTGGAAAGCTTCTGAACCGAGGTGGCGAATGTCCATGAGGTGTCGGCCTTCTGGGCGTCCGTGAGCTGGCCCAGCTTGTCGAGACGGTCGGTATGGATCTGCATGGCCTTCAGATTTCCCAGCAGATTTTTGGCGCTGAGCTTGTCGGCGCTGGATGCGAGGTTCTGCAGAACCTTGTCGGCCGAGGCTTCGACTCCGGCTTTGCCGCGGGCGATTTTGGTGGCTTTGGTGAAGCCGGCGAACGGGATGCTCGCCGATTTGATGGCATCGATTCTGACGGAGGATGACTTGCCGAGTTTGACCTTGTGATTGGCGTACACGCCGGTGGTTTCGTCCACTCCGCGGGATTCAAGTTCCTGCTTTACTGCGGTGTTCATTGCGATTTCTGTCATGTTCTGTCCTCTAAAATTCTGGCGGCGGCCATGTTCGGCTGCGAATTGAAACGGTCCGATACGGGTCGAGCAACCTGTATCCTTCTGCAGTGACAACGGATGTTTCCGCCAAAGGTTACACGGGCTGGGGCGCGTTTCTGATGCGAAGAACTTACGGCCTCAAAGGCGACAACTTCATACCATGCCCCCGAAGTTAAGGAATTACCTTTCGCACCACCCCTTTCCTCTCCATTAGACAGCGACCATCAAGCCAATGCTGCATGAATATGCTTCAGGATGAGGCCGTAACTTTTCTGTGCCGCCTTATCCCTCTTGGAT
>JAFURY010000080.1 GCA_017480795.1 Succinivibrionaceae bacterium | reverse complement strand
TCTCTTTAATCTCTCTACGGTGCCCACACAGATTGTCTTGTTTCGATTTTTTAAAGAACGTCACGTTTTCGCCGTGACAACGAGTGCATATATTACTACCCGTTTTTTATTTTGCAACT
This sequence comes from Succinivibrionaceae bacterium, assembly GCA_017480795.1. GTDB lineage: Bacteria > Pseudomonadota > Gammaproteobacteria > Enterobacterales > Succinivibrionaceae > UBA2804. Next base: position 23,167 of record JAFURY010000080.1, on the reverse strand, counting down.
TCTTTTTTGAAAATTTTCTGATTTTTTGATCGGTCGCTCGTTTTTTAAGCGGTATTTGGGTATTGTTCAGAATTCTGGTGTTCTGCCTCAGCCCTGTCTCAGGCCAGTCTGCCAAAAGACACGTTTTCCTTCTGCCCTTCGATCGCGATCTGTTCGCGCCAGCAGAATAAAAAACCAGAATCAGCCCGGTGCGTTGTCATGCAACCTTGCGAGCCTAATTTTTCTACCTTCGGCTGTAAAACTCCCGCAGAGGACTGATTTCAGGTGTGTTTCAGAGCTTCAGTCGCCGCCGCATCAGTTCTGCGTTCCAGGCGTGTTTTTCCGCTCTTGAAGATACCGGCCCCAGGATGCTCCCGAATGCGGGATTTGCCTTCCCCTCCCCAAACAGAAAACGGCCGGCACTGATGCCGACCGCCTGCTGCATAAGTCATCAGACAAGTTCCATTACTGTCGCGTCTTTTCCGCCCGCGCCGGCTCAGGCCGACGCAGGCAGGCTGTCAGATCGGGACAGCTCAGGCGTGATAGCGCTCGTTGAGTTTGAACTGTTCGTCGCTGTCGAAGCTGATGACATATTTCCTCTTGACCACCACATGACCCGCCAGGATCTCGTTGGACAGAGGATTTTCGATCTCCTGCTGAATGGCTCGCTTCAGAGGACGCGCGCCGAACACCGGATCGAAGCCGATCTTGCCCAGATGATCCCAGGCGCTTTCGTCAAGTTCGATATCGTAGCCCAGCACGGACAGCCGTCTCATAAGGTTGCTTACCTGGATCCGGCAGATGTTCCTGATTGCCTGACGATCCAGCGGATGGAACACTACCGTCTCGTCGATACGGTTCAGGAACTCAGGTCTGAAGTGATCCTTCAGCACGCCAAGCAGCTGCTCCTTCATGTCCTCGTAGCTTTCGCCGCTGTTGTCCTGAATCAGCTGCGAGCCCAGATTCGAGGTCATGATGATCACCGTGTTCTTGAAATCCACAGTTCTGCCCTGCCCGTCAGTAAGACGTCCGTCATCCAGCACCTGCAGCAGCACGTTGAACACGTCCGGATGCGCCTTCTCCACCTCGTCCAGCAGAATTACGGAATAAGGTCTGCGACGAACCGTTTCGGTAAGGTAGCCGCCCTCGTCATAACCCACATATCCCGGAGGGGCGCCGATAAGACGGGCGACGGAATGCTTTTCCATATACTCGGACATATCGATACGAACCATGGCATCCTGGGAGTCGAACAGGAACTCCGCCAGGGTCTTGCACAGCTCGGTCTTGCCCACGCCGGTAGGACCAAGGAACAGGAACGAACCGATAGGCTTCATCGGATCCGACAGGCCGGCCCTGCTGCGGCGGATGGCGTTGGCGATGGCCACCACCGCATCGTCCTGACCCACCACTCTCTTGTGGAACTCGTCCTCCATTCTCAGGAGTTTGGATTTCTCGCTCTCCATCATCTTCGCCACAGGTATGCCGGTGGCCTTGGAGATAACCTCGGCGATCTCGTCGTCGGTGACGCGGTTTTTCAGCAGCCGATCCTTCTGATTGTCAGACGACTCCTGCGGTTCTCTGATCTTCTTCTCAAGTTCCGGGATAACGCCGTAGGTCAGTTCGCCCATTTTTGCCAGATCGTTGTTTCGGGTGGCGACAGCCAGCTCCTGACGTGCCTTGTCCAGTCGATCCTTGAGATTCTGGGACTGATCAAGACCCATTCTTTCGGTCTTGAGCTGATCGTCAAGCTTCCTGTACTCGGCCTCCTTGGCCTCCAGCTCCTCGGTGACCAGCTTCAGACGCTCTCTGGACGCCTCGTCGTCATCCTTGCTGATGGCCTGCTTTTCCATCTTGAGCTGGATGATTCTGCGGTCGATCTTGTCCATGACATCCGGCTTGGAGTCCATCTGCATACGAATGCTGGCGGCGGCCTCGTCGATCAGGTCGATGGCCTTGTCCGGCAGCCTACGATCGGTTATATACCTGGCCGACAGCGTGGCGGCGGCGACAATGGCGGGATCGGTGATCTCCACATGATGATGCAGCTCGTACTTCTCCTGCAGTCCGCGGAGGATCGCGATGGTGTCCTCCACCGACGGCTCCTCGGCGAACACCTTCTGGAAACGGCGTTCAAGAGCCGCATCCTTTTCGATGTACTTGCGGTACTCGTTGAGGGTTGTGGCGCCGATGCAGTGCAGTTCGCCCCTGGCCAGAGACGGCTTGAGCATGTTGCCCGCATCCATGCCGCCCTCGCCGGTGGCTCCGGCGCCGACGATGGTATGGATCTCGTCAATGAACAGGATCACCTGTCCGTTGGTCTTCTTCAGATCGGTCAGAAGAGCCTTCAGACGCTCCTCGAACTCGCCGCGGTACTTGGCTCCGGCAATAAGAGAACCCATGTCAAGAGAAAGGATCCTCTTGTCCCGCAGGGTGATTGGAACCTCCTTGTTGACGATACGCTGGGCCAGTCCCTCCACAATGGCGGTCTTGCCGACGCCAGGCTCGCCGATGATCACAGGATTGTTCTTGGATCTTCTCTGCAGCACCTGAATCGTTCTTCTGATCTCGTCGTCTCTGCCGATGACCGGATCGATCAGGCCTTCCTCGGCTCGCTTGGTCAGATCAATTGTGTACTTGGCCAGAGCTCCTCTCTGCTCCTCGCTGTTCTGATCGGTAACGGCAACGCCGCCCCGCACCTCTTCAATGGCCGCATCGATTTTCTTGCTGGTGGCGCCGCTCTTGCTCAGCAGCTTTCCCAGGGCACCGTTGTCCTCCAGGGCTGCCAGCACGAACACGTCCGTGGAAATGAAGGTGTCGCCTTTCTTGGAAGCGTATCTCTCGCACAGATTGAGAACCCGGTTGGACTGCGGAGAAATCGCCAGATCGCCGGATGCTGCGCCTCCCACCTGAGGCAGTTTGTCCAGTTCGGAAAACACGTTACGTCTGAAATCGTTGAGGTTGACTCCGGCCTTGACCAGGATCTCGGATACGGTGGAATTCTCAGGAGATTTCAGAATCGCCGCCATGATATGCAGCGGCTCAAGGAACTGATTGCCGTTCTTGTTGGCAATGGACTGGGCATCAGAGAGCACCTTCTGAAACCCGGTTGTAAACTTGTCTATATTCATATCAAGCCTCCATTATGTTCTTCTATAAAAATAGGTATAGGCTTGACAAACCGTTTTCAAGCGGATCGCAAGAAATATTTCAGCGGATCAGGGGAGGAATGCAACGAATTTCAGTTCGGAGAGATCAGGCCGAAAGGATCAGTTTTGGCGGCGGATCCAGACCAGGGATGCCATTCTGCCGCAGATCTTCTCTCTGCGGTAGGAATAAAACAGATCGGGCATGGCGTAGGTGTCAAAAACCCCGCCGAAGATGGAACCGTCGGGAATTCCGGCGCGGCGAAGCCGCATTCGGGCAAGGCGCGGCAGATCGGCCAGATACCGATCTCCGGATTTTCCGGGAGCGAAACAGCAGGCGCAGTTCCCGTCCGCCTGAAGAAAGGCCTCTATGACCTCCGGCCCCACCTCAAAAGAGGACGGACCGATGCACGGACCGAGATACGCTCTGAGAACGGAAGGCTCGACTCCCAAGGCATCGACGGTGTTTTCAAGAACTCCGCGGCAAAGCCCCCGCCAGCCGGCGTGAGCCGCCGCCGCTACCGTCGCATCGGCATCCGCCAGCAGCACCGGCAGGCAGTCGGCGGTCATAATGGCCACCGCCGTCCCGGGAGTTCTGGTGAAGACCGCATCCGCCTCGACGGTCGCGCCGTCGGCGATGCCGTCCGCATCCGCCACACCGGTTTCGTGGATCTGACGGACATATACCACCCGAACCACGCCGGCGGCGTTCTGCAGCAGCCGGCGGTTGGCCAGCACGTCCTCTTCCCGATCGCCGGTATGCAGCCCGAGATTGAGACCTGCATATCCGCCACCGCTCACACCGCCGTCCCGGGTGGTGCACAGGCTTCCGATCCGGTCCGGAACATTCCAGTAGGGACGAATCAGCTCCATACAATTTCGTCCGGATGAAGCTCGTTGTCGACTCTCAGCTGTTCCAGCAGTTCCCGCATATCCTCAGGGATGGGAGACTCGAACTCCAGACTCTCCCCGGTAACGGGATGAACCAGTCCCAGCTTCACCGCATGAAGAGCCTGACGGGGGAAGGTGGCCAGGTACCGGGAAAATTCTGGGGAGGCTCCCCGCACCCGGCGCCCGGTTTCTCCGTACTGCTGATCGCCCACCAGGCCGTGATTGATGTAGGACATATGGACGCGGATCTGATGGGTGCGGCCGGTCTCAAGACGAAGTCTGAGCCGGGTGTGGGCTCTGAACTTTTCCAGCACCCGGTAATGGGTCACCGCCTCCTTGCCGTAGCCCTCCGGCACCACCGCCATGCAGGTGCGGATCCTCGGATGACGGCCGATGGGCTTGTCGACGATGCCGCCTGCGGTCATGTGGCCGCAGACAAAGGCCTCGTACTCTCTCACCACCTCATGGCGGCTGATGGCCTTGACCAGCCGGTTCTGAGCCTCCACGTTCCTGGCGATGACCATCAGTCCCGAGGTGTCCTTGTCAAGACGGTGAACAATGCCGGCTCTTGGCACGTTCTGGGTTTCGGGAAAGTGAAACAGCACCGCGTTGAGCACGGTCTGATCCTTGCATCCGGCTCCCGGATGCACCACCAGCCCGGCGGGCTTGTCGATGACCAGAATGTCGTCGTCCTGATACACGATGTTGAGAGGAATGTCCTGAGGCTCGAACCGGGTGTCATCCTCGATCTCCGCCTCGATGACCAGATGCTGTCCCTCCAGCACCTCGGTTTTCGGAACCGTCACGGTTTTTCCGTCTATGGTGACCAGCCCGCTTTCAATCCAGCCCTTGATCCGGTTGCGGGAATAATCGGAAAATTCAGCGCTGAGGGTCTGATCAAGGCGCCTGCCATGATCCACCGCGCTGACAACTGTCTCAAGACTGACTTTTTGCGCCATAAAAAATTCCCCTGTCTGCAAGTCGGATGATTATATCACGCGCCCGCGGCAAAGCCATCCCCGCATCCGAGGCCGTCGTTTTGGAAATAGAAATTTGCCCGAGGAAAAGTTATAATTCTAGGATATGCGATCCCAAGCGGCGCGCAGACCGCAGCAGACCTGCGCCGCGCCTCTTTCCTTCCGGATGTCTACTATATTATATAGGTAGAGCCTTGTATGCGGCGCATAGACAGAAAGGAAACGGGACCACCAGACACTTTGAAACTAAGCGCGTTTTTATCATGAAGCTGAACCGTAACATCTTCCGTTTTCTGGCGGTGCTGGCCATGTCAGTTGGACTTGGAGGCTGCACCTGGAGTGACACCGATCCCGACACCGTGGAGGACAAGAGTCCGAAACAGCTGTACGCGGACGCCCAGGCAAGCATGGCCGAGGGAGATTACAAGCGGGCCGCTGAAATACTCCTGGCACACAGTTCCAGATATCCGTACGGTCTGTACTCCGATCAGGTCAATCTGGATCTCATATACTGCTACTACAAGAACGAGGACAACACCAAGGGCCTGCAGACCGCCGACCGCTTCATCAACGCCAACCCGACCCACAAGGATCTGGACTACGTCTACTATATGCGCGGTCTGATTCTGATGCAGATGGACTCTGATCTGCTGCACTCCATCTTTGCCGTGGACCGCTACGACCGCGATCCGGAATATACCGAGGAAGCCTTCCGCGACTTCGGCTTCATCGTCAATCAGATGGCGGACAGCAAATACGCTCCGGATGCCAAGGTGAGAATGCTGTTCCTCAAAAACCGTCTTGCCAAGTATTATCTGGCCATCGCCCAGTACTACTACGACCGCAGAGCCTACGTGGCGGCGGCCAACCGCAGCAAGAAGCTCATCGACAGCTTCTATGACACCACCTCGGCCGAGGAAGCGCTGGAGATCATGATCAAGAGCTACCGCAAGCTGGGACTCATCGAAATGGAAACCGAGGCCCGCAAGCTCATGGCCCTGAACTTTCCTAAAAATTCCATGGCAGCCAAATAATGCTGCATCACGACGACTACAATCCCCCCAAGGAGCCCTTTCTTGACGTGATCTACGAGGACCCGGGGGTGATGGTCGTAAACAAGCCCTCCGGCATTCTCTCCGTTCCCGGCAAGGAGCCGCACCTTTTCGACTGCATACTTACCAGAGTGCAGAAGAAGTATCCTCTGGCGGCGGCCGCCCACCGTCTTGACATGAGCACCTCCGGTCTGCTGGTGGTCCCGAAAACCCGTCTTGCTGCCAGCATCCTTGGCAAGCAGTTTCAGGCCCGGACCGTGGAAAAGCGCTACTACGCCTGGGTGGCCGGCAGAGTGGAAAAGGATCAGGGAGAAATCGATCTTCCCATCGCCCTGGACACCGACAACAAACCGCTGCAGAAAATCGATTTCGCAAACGGAAGACGGGCTGTAACCCAGTTTTTCTGCCTCTACAGATCAGATGCCAGAAGCCTCATGCGGCTGCATCCGGTCACCGGAAGATCCCACCAGCTGCGGCTTCACATGAAAGAACTGGGGCATCCGATCCTGGGGGACAAGTGGTACGCCACGCCAGAAATCAGAGCCATGGCTCCCCACCTCTACCTCCATGCGGGGGAGCTTTCCTTCGACAATCCCGCCGACGGACGGCGGATGAATTTCAAAGCGGCGCCGCCCTTTGACATACCCGACGGCATTTTCTGATCCCGTCATCCGTCATCCAAGCAGGAGAAAAGCCTTGAAACTCAGCCGACTGCAGGAAATTCTGGTTTTTGCCGCTCTTCTTTCATGGCAGGAAATTCCGCTCATGGCGGCGGAGGATCAGGCAAACGCCGGGCAGGAGACAACTTCAGCAGATACCGGCAAGGCTGACGGGAGCCAGGATCAGGGGCAGGAAAGCGGCGCGTCCGGCGGACAGTCCGATGCGGATCAGGCATCCGCCGGCTCCCCCGGTGATTTCCAGGCGTATCTCAGAGCGCTCAACGAAAAGCAGCGCAAGGAGCTGAAAGAAGGCTGGCTCCGCCACAAGCACGCCAAGGAGGCCAACGGCCTGGTTTTTCTGGAATTCGAATCCGCGCTGCCCGCCAGCAAGGGGCATCTGTTCATATTTCCGTCCTGGAACGCCACCGCCCGCCTGACCCCGCTGGCGCAGGCCGCTGCGGACAAAGGCTTCGACACCTTCGTGTTTCTGCCGCTTCCCGAGCTTGAAGGTCATCTTCCCAGCAGCGAAAACAGCGACGAGATCGCCGAAATCATGGACACCTTCATGAACTACGCCAAGGCTGCGGTGGACACCATCGGAACCCATGACACCGTAAACCTGCTGCTGTGCGCCGGGGACAACATATCGTGGATCCTTTCGGGAGTGGAAGCCGGGACGCTGTTCAGACCCGACGGAATCATCGCATACAACGCAGGCTACCGCGACGCCGACTCCAATTCCTTCACCGCCATGCAGCTGAGCACCTACCGGGGATTTTTCGCGGAAATCATGACTCAGGAAAGCAACGGCTGGCTGAAGGACGCGGTGGAAAAAAGACAGTTCATGTTCAAAAAGAAAGGACGGCCAGCCAGAACCGTGAAACAGATCAGAACCGACGATCCGGACGAACTTATAAAGATGTTCAAAGGATACCTGGGCAAAACCAGATTCGCCGTCAAAAGAAAGCCGAGGCCGGCGGCTAAGTGATGCCGCGATTTCTCTTCACGGTCTCCCAGGCCGCCTGGATGGTCTGAGAAAGTTCGGTAAACTTTTTTACTCCGTTGCTGCCCAGCCCCTGGGCGATGGCCCGGTCGGGATGATACTTGCTCATCAGCCGGCGGTAGGCCTTCTTCACGTCCGCATCGCTGGCCCCGGGATCAACTCCCAGAGTTATGTAGGCCTCCCGCAGCGTTCCCGATCCCCCGCCTGCGGAGGATCCGCCCTGACGGTATCCCCCTGACGATCCGCCGCCCGACTCCCGCCGGTATCCTCCCGACGAATCCTCGCGCCCGCCGCGACCCCGATCCCAGCCGGAGGATCTCCAGGCCTCGTCGGAATATTCGCTGCTCTGGCTCCGGTAGCAGCCACGAAAGTGATCGTAGAACAGTCCGAAATCCTGAACCAGCCCGGCAAAAATGCTTTCCAGCTCGCTGCGGCCGAGCCCGTGCCACGATCCCATCTCGTAAAACAGGCTGATCTCGTCGGGGGTCAGGACGTCGTCATAAAATAGAACCGTGATCTGAGCCACAAAAATTTTGACGCGATTTTCATGATCAGAGTCGGGAAAAACTCTCGGAATGGAGGCGACAACGCGCCGGATTTCCTGTCGGGAGGCGTGAAAGCCGGCCCTGGCGAAATCGTGGGCCATCATGGCCTGCTGTGGCGAAAGCTCGAACTTTTCAATGGCCTCGTCCAGGAAGATGTACTGCATGTTGAGGCTGCAGGAGCTGTGTTTGATGACAAAGCCCATGGGCATGAACATGGCCCGGATGTCGTCGTTCTCGTCGGTTCCGGCAGCGCCAGGACCGTATCCGGCGCCGCCAGGATCGTATCCGGCGCCGCCAGGATCGTATCCGGCGCCGCCAGGATCGTATCCGCCGCGGTCCTCCGCTCCGGCGTCTCCGCGATCGCCCCCTGACGAAGAGGAGTTGCCGCCAGAAAACGAGCCCAGGATCATCAGCCCTACGAAAAGAGCGATGAACACCACGGTCCCGGCAAGGGGACTTCTGAACAGCTCGGCGACAAAGGTGGCTATTGCCGCGAGAATGTAAAGAGTGATGCAGCCGCAGCAGCAGGACTGCGGAGCCTTTTCATCCGCCATGATGCGCTACGTCCGCCTGCGGCTCAGGGTCGGATTGGGATGAGCCAGCGCATACGTTCTGGTCTCCTCGAGACGCTGGACTGTTCCCACGTCAAACCATGCGCCGGAAAGAAGCTGGCCGGAGACCAGATCCTGCTCCATCCACCTTTCGAACCACGGCTTCAGCGGACCTCTGGCATCGGGGATCCGCGCCACATGCTCGGGGTTGTAGACGGCCGCGCCTGAAAAGGTGTACCGAGGCATAGGTCTTACAAGTCCGTTCTCAAGGGAGAAATCACCCTGGGGATGATGCTTGGGATTGGCGACAAGCCACAGATGGGCCGCAAGCTTCCAGCCTTCCGGCACGTCAAAGGCACCGTAGTCGGCATCCATGTAGGTGTCGCCGTTGACCACCAGAAACGGCTCGTCCCCCAGCAGCGCAAGCGCCCGCCGGAGGCCTCCCGCGGTTTCAAGTCCGCCTGCGGGCTCCCGGGACCAGGAAACGCAAACTCCGAAATCCGATCCGTCCTTCACGGCCTCCTCCAGCTTTTCTCCAAGCCAGGCGGTGTTGATCACGATGTCCTTTATACCGGCAGCCGCCAGACGGCAGATATGATGCGCCACCAGGGAGGCGCCGCCCACGTCCACCAGCGGCTTTGGAATGCTGTCGGTGATGGGACGCAGTCTTTCGCCGCGGCCTGCGGCAAGGATCATGGCCTTGGTGATCACAGAAGCTTCTCCTCCAGCAGGATTCCCAAATCCTCAAGCTGCCTGTGTTTTCCGCAGGCGGCTCTCACATAGCCGAACACCCGGGGCAGATACTGGAGATATCCGTTTCTGCCGTCGCGGTGAAGCAGCCGGCAGAAAATGCCGATGGCCTTGAGATGACGCTGGGTGGCCACCAGATCAAGGGCAAGCTCGAATTCGGCGGCGCTGGCGTCCTTCAGAATTCCGGACCGGACGAAACCGTCATAGGACCGCTCCACCAGCTTCTGATAAAGCTCGTCGGGAAGAGTGATGTAGCAGTCCCGAACCAGGGATGCCAGATCATAGGTCAGCGGACCGGTGACGGTGTCCTGAAAATCCACCAGTCCCAGTTCCCCCGAGTCCAGAACCATAATGTTGCGACAGTGAAAATCCCGGTGCATGGTGACCTGGGGCTGACTTGCGCAGCTTGCGGCGAACAGCTCCACGGCGCGGTTCCAGACCTTCTCGTCGCTGCCGGAAAGTTTCCTTCCCATGTGAGCGTCCAGATACCAGTCGGTGAAGATTTTGTCCTCCCGGCGGACGAACTCCGCATCAAACGGAGTGAACGCGCCTCCGATCCCCGCAAGCCTCTGCAGCACGTCTGCGGCCTTCAGATACATGCCCTCCATTTCGAGGCCGTCCAGGCAGGCGCTGAACATCCGGTCCCCGAAATCCTCGACGCACAGATATCCGTTTTCAAGATCGCAGGAATAAACCTTCGGCACTCTGACGCCGCTACGGTTGTAAATTTCCGAAAAGCGGACGAACTCCGCGTTCTTCTCGGTCTCAGGCGGCGCGTCCACATATATTCTGCCGTCATAACGGTAATACTTTCTGAAGGAGGCATCCCCCGAAATCATTACCGGCTCCGGCTCCCGCCCCGGGCGGTCCCGGCGGATGAAATCCAGCAGTCCCTGATATCTGTCCATGATCGTGCTTTTCCTTCTGTTGCGGCGACCACTAATTTTAACCGTTTGCGGGGCAAGATCAAACACCGCCCTGAAAGCGCGCTCCATCTCCCGCGACTTTTTCCGTCCGGACGCCTCCCCATGCTCCCTGTCTCCCCCGCCCGGGCAGCGCGTTCCGGCGACGTCTTTATGCCCGGGGACTGCCTCTTCGGGGGAATGTCCGCCATTGCGGCGCCTGAAGACGAACCCGCCCCGCGCCAATCCGGTCCCGGTGCCGGAAAAGCCTCTGCCGCCGCATGCCGCATGGCGATTCTTGTTAAGAAAAAAACGCCGATATGATAAAATTGCGCCGTGGTTCAACAATATTTCCGGAATTGCCAATGTCTCCAAAATTAAAAAGGCTTACCCTTGCGGCGCTGATATCGGCCTTGCCGGCGGCGTGCCTTGCCGACGGAGCGAAATACAGAAATCCGTTTCCCGGATTCAATCCCCAGTGCTACGCCGACGTTCCGGCCATCGACGACCGGCAGTTCGACGCCATGACCACGCCGGTGGACATTCTGTCCGATTCCGTAAGCACCTCGGACAAAAACCACATCAGTTTTCTGGGAGACGTCAGCCTCACCCAGGGCAACCGCACCCTCAGCGCCGGCCAGACCTCCTACGACCGCAGCCTCAACCGGATCAGCGCCAGCGGCAACATCAGATACCGCGACGGCTACATCACCATCAAGGATGCCAGCGAGCTTGAGACCAGCCTGGACAGCCAGGTGGCCATGCTTTCGGATCCCGAATACGTTCTCCACGGCTCTCCCGCCCACGGCAACGCCCGGAAGGTGGTCTACAACCACAAGGACGGCAAATACCATTTCGAGAACGCGAAAATCACCACCTGTCCCAAGAGCGACGAGACATGGTATCTGACCGCCTCCACCGTGGACGTGGACAGCAACGAGGTGTTCGGCGAGGCCTGGAACACCACCCTGTGGTTCTACGACGTTCCGGTGTTCTATCTGCCGTACTTCAACTTCCCCATCAAGAACCAGCGCAAGACCGGTCTGCTGTACCCGTCCATAGAATACGGCAAATCCGACGGCATCCAGCTGGGAGTGCCGTTCTACTGGAACATCGCCCCGAACTACGACTACACCATAACCCCCAAGCTCTACACCCGCCGGGGACTGCAGACCCTTCACGAATTCAGGTACATGCTCAGTCCGAACCACGGGGGCGTGCTGGACTTCGAGTACATCAACCATGACCGCAAGGCGGCCAAGGACGACAGCTACTACAACAACCGCTGGTTTCTGACCTACAGGCACCACAGCGATTTTCTGAACCGGAAACTTGCGGTGGACATCGACTACAACCGGGTCAACAGCAGGGACTACAACTACTTCAACGATCTGGGCAACATCAGCGGATCCAACGACAAGCTGCTGCAGAACGTCGCCGTCACCTACCGTCCTTACCGCTTCACCACCGTCGGGCTCGAGGCCAGAAACTATCAGATGCTCATCGATACCGATTTCATGCCTTTCGCCATTCTGCCGAAGCTGTCGGTGAGGAACATGCTGCCCTTCGAGCATTTCAGCGTGAACAGCTATTTCGAGGCCGCCAACTTCGCCCATACCGGCTCCCGCAATCAGCATGGGGACTACCGGGGTCAGCGGGTTCATCTGGAGTCCGGCCTCAAGGTGCCGGTGGTGCAGCAGCCGTTTCTGCAGATCGACGGCTCCTTCAGATTCATGTACACCCGCTACCAGCAGGATCAGGACGGACGCCTGATGCCTTATCTGCAGAACCGGGGCTTCACCGGCTTCGACACCTCCGCGGATCGCTTTCTGCCCGAGATCAAGCTCAGAGCCAGGCTGATTCTGGACACCGACTTCAACCTCTTCGGCGCCTCCTTCTCCCAGTCCCTGGAGCCGCACATCCAGTATCTGTACGTGCCTTACCGCAACCAGGATCGCATCGGCCTCTACGACACCACCGACTACATTCAGGACTACTACACGCTTTTCCAGAGCAACCGCTACGCCGGCCTTGACAGAATTTCCAACGAAAACCGGCTGTCCCTGGGCTTCACCACCAAGCTCACCGACCAGGAGGGCCATCAGAGAGCTCTGCTCACCGTGGGCCAGGCCTATTCCTTCGAGGATCAGAAGGTGGGACTGTACCCCGCAAGCCATGACAACCTGGGCTCCCGCTCCAACTTCAACATGATGCTGGAGATGAGACCGGCTGAGCACCTCCATTTCGCCAGCTCCATGGCCTACGACACCCTCAGGCATCATGTCTACCGGGGCTTTGCCGCCATGGAATACCGCGACGACAGCCTCACGGCGCAGCTGAACTACCGCTACACCAGGCTGGGCAACCGGACCATGTTCGACACCCGCCGCATCGATCTCAAACAGATGGGAGGCCATCTGAGCCTGCCGGTGAACGACAGCACGAGCCTGATGATGTCGGCCTTCTACGACCTGGAGCAGAAGCGCAACATCGACCGCATCGTCAAGCTGCAGTACAGCAACTGCTGCTGGAAGTTCAACGTGTTCCTGGAGCAGGTCAACGAGCCTGACAACATATCTCTCAAAGCCCGAGAAGACACCAAATTCGGACTTCAGTTTGAAATGAAAGGCCTTGGCAGCCTGGGCGGCAAGGATTTGGAACACAATCTCAACACCCGCCTGCTGCCATACAACCGTCCGTTCAACATTTCGGAGTAGCCATGCTAAAAAAACTTTCCGCATTAGCGCTGATTTCTGCCCTGTGCGCCGGCGCCTTCGCCGCGCAGAGTCCTTCCCCGGAGGAGAAGAACCGCATCGAAGCCATCGCCAACGACCGGGTGATCCTCAAATCGGAGCTGGACCGGTACACCGTCGAATACACCAACAAAATGAAGCAGCACCTGAGCGCGGCGCAGCTCCCGGATGCGAAAATCATCCGCAAGCAGGCTCTTGATCATCTCATCAACGCGGCGCTGGTGGAGCAGATGGCGGACAAGATGGGCGTGAACATCAGCGACGTGCAGCTGGATCAGCTCATGGCCACGGCGGCGAAAATGAACAACACCACGGTTCAGAAGCTCTACGAGGAAAGCTTCAGAAAGGACGGTCTCACCCCGGCCCAGACCCGGGAGAAGTTCAAGCGGGAAGCTCTCATCAGCGAGCTGCAGAACATCAACATCCGCCGGAGGATCAAAATCTCCAACCAGGAAATCGACCGGATGGTGGAGCTGCTGAAGCACGAGGAGGGCATGGAAACCTCCTATCATATCGCCGACATCTTCCTGAGACTGGAAAGCGGCATGTCCCCGAAGGAAATGGGACAGGTGGAGGAACTGGCCAGGGATCTGGCCCAGCGGATCAGGAAGGGGGAAAACTTCGGCAAGCTGGCCGCCCAGTACAGCCAGGATGACAAGGCATCCTCCGGCGGCGACTGGGGCTCGGTGAACGTCAACAGCCTGCCTACCATGTTCGCCGAGCATCTGGCGGGAGCCAAGGCCGGGGACGTCATCGGGCCGGTGCGCATCGACTCGGGCTACCTCATCATCAAGGTCATAAACATCAAGGGCGCCAGCTACGAGCCGGACATCAAGGTCAGAGTGAGACACATTCTCATCCGGCCGACGGTCATCCTGTCGGATGCCAAGGTGGTGGAGCGTCTCAACGCCATCAGAGAGCGTCTGGCCAGCCACGAAAGCGATTTCGCCACCGAGGCGAAAAAGTACTCCGAGGATGCGGCCTCGGCGGTGGACGGCGGCGATCTGCAGCTGCAGAGTCCCGACATCTTCGATCCGATGTTCGCACAGAACGTGAAAACCCTGGCCATCGGAGAGATTTCGGAGCCCTTCAAGTCCAGCTTCGGCTGGCACATCGCCCAGCTGATGGAAAGAAAGGTGGATCCGAACTCCAACAGCGCCCTCAAGGACAAGGCGTTTCAGATCATCTTCTCCAAGCGCTACAACGAGGAGCTGGTGATGTGGCTCAACGAGCTGAGAAACGGCAGTTACATCAAAATCATGGATCCGGAACTGGCCAGCGTCCAGCAGCCGGGCACAGTGGAGGACTAGTCGGCAATGTCTGAAAACATCCTGAGAATAGTCATATCCTCCGGCGAAAGCGCCGGAATCGGACCTGAAATCTGTCTGGCCATCGCCGAAAGAAGCTGGCCCTGCCAGCTGGTGGTTCTGGCCGATATCGCCATTCTCAAAAAATACGCCAGGCTGCTCAACCGGAACATCGCGTTCAAGGAATACGATCCCGACGCCCCCGCCGAACCTTCCGCGGCCGGCACCATCACCTGGCGTCAAATCCCGCTTCTTACCTCATTCGCTCCCGGCAAGCTCAGGGTGGAAAACAGTCCCTATGTCATCAACATGCTGACGGAGGCGGCCCGGGGCTGCATGTCGGGCGAATACCACGCGGTGGTCACCGGACCGGTGCACAAGGGCATCATCGCCGACTCCGGCCTGCACTTCACCGGCCACACCGAATTCTTCCGGGACTACGCCAAAGTGAAGGAGGTGGTGATGATGCTGGCCACCAAAGGACTGAGAGTGACCCTGGCCACCACCCACATTCCCCTCTGCGAGCTGTCCAAAACCATAACCGCCAGCCTGCTGAGACGGATCATCACCATCATCGATCACGATCTGAAGGCGCAGTTCGGAATAGAAAAGCCAAGGATCTACGTCTGCGGCCTCAATCCTCACGCCGGCGAGGGGGGACACCTGGGAATGGAGGAGATCAACACCATCATTCCGGTGCTGAAGGACATGAAGAAGAAGGGCGTGAACGTTATCGGACCGATGGCCGCGGACACGGTGTTCCAGCCGAAGTACATGAAGGATGCCGACACCATTCTCACCATGTACCATGATCAGGGCCTGCCGGTGCTCAAGTACATCGGCTTCGGCAAGGCGGTGAACGTGACGCTAGGTCTGCCGTTCATCCGCACCTCCGTGGATCACGGCACCGCGCTGGATCTGGCCGGAAAGGGCGTCGCCGATCACGGCAGTCTCTTTACCGCCATCAACTACGCCATCGACATGGCAAAGGCTAAAAATGGGCAGAAGCAACCGTAAAGACAATCCGCAGCGTCCTCCCGTCTACCATGCCAAGAAACAGTTCGGCCAGAACTTTCTCCGGGACGAGGGGATCATCGCCGCCATCGTCGACGCCATCGCACCCGGCGACGATGCCACCATGGTGGAGATCGGCCCGGGCCTGGGCGCCCTTACCGAGCCCGTCTGCGACCGGATAAGTCACCTGAACGTCATTGAAATCGACCGCGATCTGGCCGAAAAACTGAGGCATCACCCGTTTATCCGGGAAAAGCTCACGATTTACGAAACCGATGCTCTGACCTTCGACTTCGCCTCTCTGAAGACCGGCAAGCCCCTGAGAATTTACGGCAACCTGCCGTACAACATCTCCACTCCGCTGCTTTTTCATCTGCTTTCCTTCAGAGAGCAGATCGCCGACATGCACTTCATGCTCCAGAAGGAGGTAGTGGACCGACTGACGGCGGCGCCGGGCTCCAAGGACTACGGACGGCTTACGGTAATGGGCCAGTATGCGGCCAGAATGATGCCCTTTCTTGCGGTGCCTCCCGAGGCCTTCGTTCCGTCGCCGAAAGTGGATTCGGCGGTGATCCGGATTGTTCCGCACCAGGAGCTTCCATATCCGGCGGAGGACGAAAAGCTTCTGAACCGCATTGTCACGGCGGCCTTCAGCCAGAGACGCAAGACCATAGCAAACAGTCTGTCCGAATTTCTCCAGGCCGGAGACTTTGCCCGGCTTGCCATCGATGCAGCTCTGCGGGCTGAAAACCTGTCGGTGGAGCAGTATGTCCGGATCTGCAACCATGTTCGCCAAAGGGACGGCTCATGAGGGTTCTGGCAGTAGGCGACATACACGGCTGCTTCACCGAATTCAGCGAGCTTCTTGAGGCCGCGCGCTTCGATCCGGCCTCCGATCTGCTGCTGTCCACCGGCGACATCATCGGCCGGGGTCCGAAACCTCTTGAAACCCTGCGCTATTTTCTCAGGCACCGGGACCGCATCGTCACGGTGCTGGGGAATCACGAGCTTAGTCTGCTGAGAAACTATTCCATCTGGAGACAGAACAAAAGCACCGCCGCCCGGGATCAGTTCCTGGCCGAACTGAAGGCCAGGGAGCTGGGAATGATCCTGAAGGATCCCGACGGGGAGGAAATGATCGCCTACCTGAGATCACGCCCCCTGGCGTACTACGACAAAGAGCGGCAGCTGCTGCTGTCCCATGCGGGTCTGGCCCCGGAATGGAGCACCAGTCAGGCTCTCGCCTGCGCCGCCGAGACGGAGCAGGTGCTGCAGTCAGGACTGTTTGACAGCTTCATGGCCAACATGTTTTCCGACAAGCCGGATTCCTGGAGCAAAATACAGAAAAAGGAAAAGAAACAGAAAAAGTCTGAAAAACAGACAGATCGTGACGACGGCGCTCAGGACGAGGAACCGACCGCCTCGCTTTCTCCCCTGAAGCTCAAGCGCCTGATCTACACCGTCAACGCCTTCACCCGCATGCGTTTCTGCCGCTCCGACCGCTCCCTGGAATTCATGTGCAAGGACGGACCAGAAACGGCCAGACAGCAGTACGGACTGCTGCCGTGGTACGAGCTTGCCGACAAGCTGCTGCCGGGGGAGAAGATCGTCTTCGGGCACTGGGCGGCCCTTGAGGGGAAATGCCCGCGGCCGGGCATTGTGGCGCTGGATACCGGCTGCGTCTGGAACGGCAGCCTTTCAATGACCGATCTGGATCATCTCAATCTCAGATATGTGGTGAAAGCCCACCACTAGAGCCGATCGTATACGCGGAAGGAGCAGGCGAAGGGGTTCTTTTCGTCCGCTTCCTTCTCTGTAACCTCGGTGAGGGTGAAACTCTGCTCGAACTCCGGGAAAAAGGTGTCGGCATCCCCCACCCGGGTATGAACCAGGGTGATGTAAAGCCTTGAAGCCATGGAGATGCAGGAGCGGTAGAGCCGGCCGCCGCCGATGATCATGATCTCCTCCTCGCCTGCGGGGCATGACGCTATGGCCTGCTCCGGCGTGGCTGCGGTTTCCACCTGCCATTTGCTTCCGAAACCGGCCTCGGCGGTCACCACAACGGAACGTCTTCCAGGGAGCTGACGGTATCCCAGCGAGGCAAAGGTGTTGCGGCCCATGACAATGGTTTTGCCCATGGTCCGCTGCCGGAAATATTTCATGTCGGCGGGCAGATGCCACGGGATCCGGTTGTCTCTGCCGATGGCGAGATCCAGATCCACGGCGGCGATCAGCGCTATCCGGAGAGAAGCCGTCATTCCTCAAACTCCTCGTCGTCGAAATCGTCAAGCTCCGCGGCATTTGAAGCCTTGTCCCACACGAAATCGTCCGCATCCGGAGTCTGCATGTTCCCGTCAAACTCGGCCGGTATGGTGTCAAGGAGATCCATAACCTGGGCGCTGACCTGCCCTGTGCCGTCGCTCAAGGCGGCTGAAATCGCGAAACACTTTTCATCCTGCCGATCCAGACGGGCAAGGATATCGTCAATTCTGTCCTGAACCTCGTCCGGACTGATGTCCTTCTTGTTGAACACCAGCCACCGGGGCTTGGCCGCAAGCTTCGAGGAATACTTTTCAAGTTCGCTTTCAATGATCCGGATGTTCTCGGCCGGATCCGAACCGTCCACCGGGAACAGATCCACCAGATGCAGCAGCACCCGGCAGCGCTCGAGATGACGCAGAAAACGGTGTCCGAGACCGGCTCCTTCCGAGGCGCCGCTGATGAGCCCCGGAATGTCGGCGATGACAAAGGATCGTCCGCTGCCTACCCTCACCACGCCTAGACTCGGGATCAGAGTGGTGAAAGGATAGTCGGCCACCTTCGGCTTTGCGGCGGATACCGCCCGGATGAAGGTTGACTTGCCGGCATTGGGAAAGCCCAGCAGGCCCACGTCGGCCAGCAGCAGCAGTTCAAGCCTCAGCAGCCTCTTCTCGCCCCTGGTGCCGTCGGTATGCTGGGTAGGCGCCCGGTTTACCGAGCTCTTGAAACGGGTGTTGCCCAGACCGTGAAAGCCGCCCTTGGCCACCATCAGCTTCTGACCGCTTTTTACCAGATCGCCAATGATCTCGCCGGTGTTCTCATCGATGGCGCGGGTGCCCACCGGAACGGTCAGCACCTTGTCCTCGCCCCGGTGTCCGGTGCAGTCGGAGCCCATGCCATTCTCGCCCCGGCCGGCGGCGAACTTTCTCACAAAGCGGTAATCAACCAGGGTGTTGAGGTTGCTGTCGGCCAGCAGATACACATCGCCGCCGTCTCCGCCGTCGCCGCCGTTGGGACCGCCATGGGGGATGTATTTTTCGCGGCGGAAGCTTACGCAGCCGTTGCCGCCGTCTCCAGCCTCAACCTGAATATGAGCCTCATCGACAAATTTCATAGATCTAATCCGGGATCAAAAAGCCCAACCGACAGGGGTTGGGCGAGCAAAGGATACGAAATTCTGCTTGTTACTCAGCAGCTGCAGGAGCATCGACTACGCTTACAAAAGTGCGGTTCTTAGGCCCCTTGACTTCAAACTTCACAAAACCGTCAGCGGTGGCGAAGAGAGTGTGATCTCTGCCGATGCCCACATTGGCGCCGTTGTGGAACTTGGTGCCTCTCTGACGAACGATGATGTTGCCTGCGGAAACCTGCTGGCCGCCATAAAGCTTAACACCAAGACGCTTGCTTTCGGAATCGCGGCCGTTACGAACGGAACCGCCGGCTTTCTTATGTGCCATTTTCTACTGTCTCCTGTAAATTAAGCCTGGATGCCGGTGATCTTCACTTCGGTGAAGTACTGACGATGACCAGTGGCTTTCTGGAAATGCTTGCGACGACGGAACTTGACAATGCTCAGCTTCTCGCCGCGGCCCTGCTTGACAACCTCACCCTCAACCTTGGCGGATGCAAGATAAGGCGCGCCAATATTTACATTTTCGCCATCGGCGGTAAGAAGAACCTTGTCGAATTCAACCTTGTCGCCGACAGCCTTTTCGATCAGCTCAACGCGGATCACATCATCAACGGAAACGCGATGCTGCTTGCCGCCTTCGAAAATAACTGCGTACATTTGATAAAACTCCATAGTCTCCACCTGAGCGGAGACGGCTAAAACTTGAATAAACTTTGCATATTCTACCAAAAAGTAAAGCAGATGCAAGGTAAAAATTAGACTTCGCACACAAAACCGACGGTGTCGGCCTCACGTTTCGGCCTCCATGCAAAGACATGCCGGACATGACATTCCAGGGGTTCCGGAGCCGCCGCTCCCGGGGCTACATGCCGCTGTGAACATCCGCGCCGAGATCGGCCCGGCTGCGATCATGCGTCCCCGCTGCGACGCCCAGTCCGGCTCTGAGATCGTCCGCCTTCGCTTCGGCCCTTGCCAGGTCCTCTTTCACCTCGGCTCTGAGAGCGTCGGCCTTCTCCCCGGCCCTTGAAAGTTCCTCGCTGACCTCGGCCCGCAGCTGTCCTATCTCCGCCCCGCGGGTTGCCAGATCCTCCTTCACCTCCTGCCGTCTGGCGTCGGCTGCTTCTGCCGCCCTTGCCAGATCTTCCGTTACGCCCTGCATCAGCTGTTGTGCCTTCTGCTCTTCCATGGCCTCTCTCCTCTTTTCTTTCATGCGAATTTGATTTTCCGGTGCCGCCACCGGCGTCCGCCCCGTTGTCCCTGCGGGTTCTCTTCAGAGACAGCACCCCGGGCTTTTTAGCCAGGCCTTCCGTCTCTGAATCGCCAGGCCCGCCGGCAGATCCGGTTTTGCCGGATTCATCTTCCGGACCGGACCGGCCTGATTCGTCCGCCGATCCTGATTTTGAAGTTTCAGTTTCTGGTGCTGACTGACTAACTTCGGTTTCCGCTCCGGCCTTATTGGCTTCGTCTGCCGTCTCAGGCGCCGCCTCCGCTTTGTCATGGATATCATCTATATTATCCGGCTGGTCTTTGCCGTCTGCTGCGGATTCGGCGCCCGGTTCGAATTCAGGCTTTTTCCTGGCGCCATGGACCGCAACGACTGATATGGTTCCAGACCGTGCTGACTTCTCATCCTCATCCTCATCCTCATCCGCATCAGCCCTGGTTCCGGAACTCTCCGGGTCGTCCGCCTCCGGCGCCTGAATGCCGATATTGGAATAGCCGTCGTTGAGGGCCAGGGCGAGGATCTCCTCCAGTACCTGGGCGCTGCGACGGGAGGAAAGCTTCTGCGCCACCGCCATCTGAAAGTCCAGTTCGTTCTGCACCACCTCGTTTTCCACGATCTCCTCGTCGCTGAAGCGGCGTCCCTCCTGATTTTCGAGAAAGGAGATGAGGATCTTCACCGACAGATCAGAGGCCCGCATGGCCTCGTCACCCTTGTGCTCCAGAATGGAATCGATAGCCGCAAGAACGGCCTTCACCGCCGAATTGGCCACGGCCACGCCGAAAACCGAATCCTGCTTTTGTTGCCGAACCAGCCTCCTTATCGATTTGCGCAGAGGATACCAGTCCTGGACGGCGCTTGCGCCCATGCTGTACCCCCAGAGCTGACCGATGGCATCGGCAAGCAGCCGGTAGTTCTGTGCCGTCTGCCGATCCTCCATGTACAGTGCCGTGTAGTTTGGCAGCATGCGCTGGGCGATGGCGGTGGCGAAAATCTGCTGCTGCCAGTTTTTAAGTTTCTCTATGCGACGATAGAACGCGGGTCCGAAAAGCATGATATGTTCCTGCTGCTCCCTGTGTTTCTGTGGTTTCCCATTCAGGCCAAAGGCCAGATCGGGATTTTGGGCTCTGCAATATGGCGTCTGCCTGATTTTAAAGCAGGCACAAGATGCCGTATCTGGTCACTTCTGTTTCTGAACTGCTCTGAGCTTTACTTCGTTGTACATCTTCACAAGGGCGTCCCGCGGCTTTTCGTTGAGTTTTCGTGCGTATTCATCAAAATTCCGAAGCCAGTCCTCATCCGGAATTCCGAACCTCGGACTATACATAACCATGCAGTAGAAGAGAACCTCGTTGTCGCCACCGCTGTGCAGCCGGTTATTGACGCATGTATTCCAGTAGACTTCGAAGCCCTTGTCGATCATGCCTTCTCTGAAATAAAGTCCCATCACCAGGTATGCAAGATCCTCCATGGACGAATCGTGATCGTAGCGGCCAAGTTTTCTGGCTTTGGAGGCTATTTTCGACAGTGCGAGATCTATCATCCACGGTATGTGGGGATCATTCTCAGGGATACGGGAAACCAGCTCCGCCACCGTCGTCTCATGAACGGTCACCATATCAAAGCCATCAATGGTGGCGCAGTCAATCAAAGTCTCAAGCGTTGCATGATCGTAGGAAAAACTCTCAACGAACACGAAGTCGCAGATCATTTTGAAAAAATCGCCCTGATCAATGCCGATGGAGGCGAAAGGATCCTGAGTGGAAAAAATATACTCCCGGCATCCGTGCGTCAAAACCTTGAACAGTGTTACCAGACAATCCACAGCCTGGGGATAATCGCTACTGCCGGGAGCAATGGTCTTCAGGGCCTTGATCTGTCTCATAACTACAAAACGCCACTTGGAACGCTCGGATTTGCTCACGATCCGGTTGGGATAGTTGTAGTATCCCTGATGGGCGTATTCGGCAAAGGTGTCGATTTCCTCCTTCAGCGCCTGAAAATCCACCTTCTTCTCCGCTGGCTTGATCTTGCCGAGGGTTCTGCCCTCGCGAATCGCCCTGATCTTGAGATCAATGCCCTCGTCGTTGCTGACCTTCAGAGCTTTGGGCACATGCTTGTAAAGTTCGGAAATGATTTTCATCAGCATGTCAGGAGAGGATCCTTTCAGCAATCCTCTCAATTCGTCAATCTTCATAAGCGTCTCCACGCAACCAGTCAATCAACATTTATCCAAAGCGTCCCAAACCGGAACGCACGCTGCCACAAGGCAGCACCAATCACCATACATCAGCATCAGAAGATGCGAACAGCCGGATTCACCCCAAAGGCAAACCGGGATTTATTCCTTGTTATAGGACAGACAAACCTTTACAGCAGCTCAAGTCCCGTATCGTTTTTGCCCGATATTTTGGCGCTGTACAATTCGAACATCCGCTGAACCATCTGCTCTTCGGAGGCATCCCTGGCAAGGCCGTAGAGTTCCAACACCGCCTTGTCGTTCTCGTTGTGAGCCTTTCTCAATTCCACAGGCATCGTCAGCGGGTCGTACAAATCGGCAAGGGAGCTGTCCGGATAAAGATTTCTGGCATCCAGAATGCTCTGAGCCGTTTTTCCGATTTTTTCTTTCTGCTTGTCGGACGGTTTTACCCAGACAAAATTGTTGTAAACAATGCCGATTGAATAACTGTATCGCATTTCCAATCTTCCGGTAACAACCCGCATCCAGGCCATGTGAACAATGCTTTCAAGGATACCAAAATCATATATACTGGTATTGGTCACAAGTTTTAGTCGATTGCTGCATATTACTGAAGGCTCCATAAACCCCATTGGTATGTATTGCCGATTTTCAGAAGATGTTTCAGGCAAGACAATATAGTTATCCATGCCCCCGAAGTTAAGGAATTACCATTCGTACCACCCCTTTCCTGTCCTAGACAGCAGCATCAAGCCAATGCTGCATGAATATGCTTCAGGATGAGGCCGTAACTTTTCTGTGCCGCCTTATCCCTCTTGGATACAT
>JAFURY010000079.1 GCA_017480795.1 Succinivibrionaceae bacterium | reverse complement strand
GGCCACCTATCGGATCCTGTTGTCCGGGACTCCCATCCAGAAGGATACCCGCGACATCTGGAGCCAGTACCGTTTCCTCGACCCATCCGTGTTCCCGATCACCTACGGCGCTTTTGAAAAACGCTATGCCATCATGGGCGGTTTTGAAGGGCGGCAGTACATCGGCTCTCGGAATGTGGAAGAACTGACCCGGAAGACGCATGCATGCGGTTTCCGAATTAAGAAGGAGGAATGCCTGGATTTACCACCCAAGACCTACGAAGATTACCCTGTTCAGTTGGATGATAAATCGCGCCAGCTCTATCGTCTGATTCAGAAGCAGAGCATCGCCGAGCTTGAAAACGGCGGCGAGGTCACGGCTAACCATGTGCTGGTTCGCATGCTTCGCCTGCAGCAGCTCACGGGCGGCTTCCTGGTGGATGACAAGGGCGAGAGGCACCAGGTCAACACATCCAAGCTGGACGCGCTGGCCGACATCATCGAGTCGCTGGTTCTGGATGAAGGGAAGAAGCTGATTATCTTCTCGCGCTTCCTGGCCGAAATGGACGCGATTGACGAGCTGGTGCAGAAGATGTTCACCAAGCCGCACTACACCTACGTGCGCATCGATGGCTCCGTCAAGGCTAAGGAGCGCGGCGGCATCGTGAAGCAATTCCAGGAGGATCCGCGCTGCCGGATATTCCTCGGAGAGCTGGATGCCTGTGCGGAGGGCCTGACCCTGACGGCTGCGCAGACCGTGGTGTACTACTCCGTCAACTGGAACTATGCGAAGTATCAGCAGAGCGCCGACCGTGTTCACCGCATTGGCCAGACCGGCACCTGCACGTACATCCATCTGGTAGTTCCTGGCACCATCGACATGAAGATCATGGGAGCGCTGAAGACCAAGGAAGACCTGGCGAAGTCCGTTGTGGACAACTGGCGCTCCATCCTGACCGATGAAGAATAAGGAGGATAACCTGTCATGAGTGAAATTTCGCATGAAGCGATCAAAGGTAAGATCCAGCGCTACGAGGAGCTGCGCTCCCAGGCCGATGCTCTGAAGGAGCAGGTGGCCGAGGTCAACCGTCAGCGGGACGCTCTGGAAGCTGAAATCATCGCCGGTATGCTCGATCTGCAGGAGCAGCTGGGTGTGGATGACTTCTCCATGGGCGTGGATGGCCGGAAGTACAAAGTCACCGTGAAGCACTTCTATTCCATCACCAAGGCCAACCGTGACGCTGCCTATCCGCTGCTGCGCGACCTGGGCCTGGGCGATCTGATCACCGAGAAGGTGGATGATCGGACGCTCACTAAGGAGCTTTCTGCCGTGGCCGATGAAAACGGCGGCTTGCTGCCTGATGAGTACTCGGAGCTGATGGAGCATGTCAGCGCATACGATAAGCCCAGCATGAGCCGAGTCAAGGCGTTGTAATCGAAATAACAGGAGGATGAAACCATGAGTAAGCAGATTGACATCAATGACCTGATCCCGTCCGAAATCAAAGACCAGACCAGGCGCTTCCTGGACTCCCAGTATCAGGGCCAGCTCTCCACCGACATGCTGCCGCTGGTGCGTAACCGTCACGAGGGCTACGGTCTGCTGGCCGAGGCTTATGTGGGCGTGAATGGCGCGGTCGACAACATCAAGGCCGCGATGCGCGACTGCTTGAAGGCTCTCGCCGGTGACGATTCCAGCTTCCAGGGCGCTGCCGAGAATACGTTTAACGCGCTCTTGGATTCGGCCATCGCCATCACCGGCATGACCGTGCAGACGCTGAACGTGATCTATAAGATCATGGAGAAGCGTCAGAACGAGCCCGCTCCCCTGGTGGACATGGCCGAGGGCAAGGTCGACCCTGATACCGGCGATCCCATCTCCGAGGATGAGGATGACATTCCCGATGTGGAGGAGTAATCCTCCATTCCCTCTGAAAACATCAAAAACGAAAGGACGATAAAACAATGGCTGCGACTGCTCTTTCTATCGTTGAAAATCCTTCCCGCTTCCTGCCCACCGCGCAGGAGCTGCACGAGGTCATGGATGACCTGGGCGATATCCTCTCGCGCTCCATCTTTGGCGTTGTCACCATCGCTGGCGGCGGTGCTGGCGTGTTCAAGGTCTTAGAACCTGGCGCGGACGAGACCACCAACGGTGTGCAGTCCATCGACTGCGTCATCCTGGCATCGCATCTGGTGAACGTGCGCTGGGGCCATGACTACGGGACACGCCAGGAGGGCGAGATGCCGGTATGCCGCAGCATGGACGGCAAGACCGGCACCGTCACCGAGACCGGCGAGTGTGTCGACTGCGACAAATGCCCCTATAACCAGTTCGGCGAGAACGGTGAGCGTAAAGCCTGCACGAACAAGCGCCAGCTGTACCTCATGCGCGAGGGCGATCTGCTGCCGATCCTGTTCGCGCTTCCCCCGTCCGCGCTGAAAGCCTACGACAACTATCGTGTCCAGGCGCGGCTGACGCTGCGCACTCCCATGTGTGCTCTGCTGACCCGCATCACGCTGAAGAACAAGAAAAGCGCCAACGGCAGCGAGTATTCCACTCCTGTGTTCACCGCGCTCGGAAAGCTGCCTGCTGACGAAGCGCGGCGGGTGGAGGAGTTCGCCAGGAGCATCGTGGACGCTGCGCAGCGGAATGGCATCGCAGCCGATGACCTGGTGGATGATGGCGTGGCCCAGCCTGCGCAGCCCTCCAGCAGTACCTTCGTCCAGGTGGACGATGAGGAGCTGCCGTTCAACTGACACCGTTACTCCCTGGGCGGTGAGTTCACCGGCTCATCGCCCAGGATCATCGACAAAAGGAGGACAATATGGCGCAGGTAAATGATCTTTCTGGCATTCGCTTTGGACGGTGGACAGCCTTGCGGCGTGTGGAGAGTGACCGTCATGGCGTTTTTTACCTGTGCAGCTGTGATTGCGGCAGAACAGGCGTTATCAATGCTGCCGATCTGAAGCGCGGAAAATCTACGAGCTGCGGATGCCTGCGAGACGAAAAAACGAAGGCGCGGCTTCCTGCTCAGAACAGCATCCATAAAAGGACGCACGGCGCTTCCGATTCGCGGCTGTATAGCATCTGGCTCGGAATGAAGAAGCGATGCAATTATCCAAAGACCAATGGCTACGCCAATTATGGAGGGCGCGGCATCCAGGTCTGCGATGAATGGATGCGGAGCTTTGAGACCTTCCAGGCCTGGGCGCTTTCTCACGGTTATCGTGAAGACCTGACGATTGACCGTATCGATGTTGATGGGAACTACTGCCCTGACAACTGCCGCTGGGCCACCAGATCAGAGCAAGAACACAACAAGCGGCGCTCGACCGAGGGAGGTGTATTCGTTGATCAGCATCGATGACAAGATCGACTGGATACGCTTCTATGAAGAGCGCTTGCCGACCAAGCCGAAGCCTGCAGGGGAGCACAAATATAACGCCTGCTGTCCGTTCCACAAAGAGAAAAATCCATCTTTCTGGTTTAATACGCAGAATGGGATGTTTAAGTGCGAGTCCGGCTGTGGGCAGGGAAACGCTACGTCATTCCTCGCCAGGTACGAGAACATCTCCAACCAGGAAGCCTGGGCCAAGCTGTGCAAGCTGGCCGGGGTGGAAGCCAAGGAGGAGCCGGACGCGAAGCTGCCGCACACCCTGGAGGACTACGCTGCTCAGAAGCACCTGCCGGTCGAGTGGCTGCGTCAGCTTGGGCTTGGAACGAAGGCAGCGACCGACTATATCCCTGCGCACGTGACCATCCCGTACTACGACACGGACGGCGCTTGCATGGCCGTGAAGCAGCGGCGTAACCCGAAGAACAAGCCGCGCTTCGCCTGGAATAGGGGCGGCACGGTCATCATGTACGGCGCGTGGCTGGATTTGAATAAAAATGCAAAGGCTCTCATTCTGGTCGAGGGCGAGTCGGACGCTCAGTCCTGCTGGATCCATGGCTTGCCTGCTCTGGGCGTTCCTGGGGCTACCAACTACCAGGCCGCATGGACTGGGCGCTACATCGGAGAGCGCGATGTCTACATCCACGTGGAGCCGGACGCGGGTGGTCAGAAATTCCGGCAGAAAACGCTTCAAAACCTCTATGATTCTGGCTTCAAAGGCCGCGCTTTTACCTTCTCCATTCACAGCCTGGACGCTGCCTGCAAGGATCCGTCCGATCTACACATCAGGTATGGCGATGCTTTCCGCGAGAAGATCGACCCGCTCATCAGGAGCGCCACCCTGGTAAACCTGACGGACGAGTGTCTGAAGATCTCCGAGGCGAAGCCCACCGAGCCAGCGCAGAAGCCGGTCAAGCATCTGAACGTCTACCGTGCGTCTGATCTCTATGGCAAGAAGATCGAAAAGCCGCCGACCATCGTGAGCGGCATGATACCCGCTGGGCTGACCGTGCTGGCCGGTGCTCCCAAGCGAGGGAAGTCGTGGCTCTCTCTGATGCTGGCCATCAATGTGGCCGCTGGTGAACCGTTCCTCGGGAATATGACCTCTCAGGGCGATGTGCTCTACCTGGACTTGGAGTCCAAGCAGTACCGCGTCCAGGATCGTCTGCAGAAGCTGCTGGTGGGCCGAGCGCCGGAGTCGCTCTACATCACCCACGAAAGCGACCGGCTCGAAGCTGGGCTTGTGGAGCAGCTTGGTATGTGGTGTGACGAGGTGGAGCATCCCGTGCTCATCATCATCGACACCCTGGGCCGCGTCAAGGGCGCAGCCAGACGAGGCGAGAATGCCTACGAAGGTGATACGCGCATCCTGGGCGATCTGCAGCGCTTTGCGCTCCAGCGGAACCTTGCGATTGTCTGCGTTCACCATCTGAGAAAGTCTGTAGGCGAGGGTGACTACTTCGAGCGCATCAGCGGCTCCATGGGCATCACCGGCGCTTGCGACTCCGTCATGGTGCTGCAGGGTAAGCGCGGCGAGCCGAACAGCACCCTGGCTGTCAGCAGCCGCGACTTTGAAAGTACCGAGCTGATCATCGGCTTCGACTCTGGACGCTGGAGCCTGCGCAGCGCCAACAGCGACGAATGGAAGGAAGAGCAGGCGTACATCAATTCGCCCTATGTGCGGGCGGTGATCGCCCTGGCGCACCACTGCAAGCTGTGGCGCGGCACCTCCAGCGAACTGGCCGAGGAGCTGCTGAAATTTGGAGCCAACAGCGCGGATGTGGAGCCCCGGCGCGTGACCGCCGACCTGCTGGCCCTGCGGGAGAAGCTGAACGACCGGGAAGGCGTGCTGATCGTGCCGCCCCGGAAGCAGGGCAAGGGCAAGAGAATCATGGAAGTGCGGGAGGTACAGAAGGATGGCTTCTAAACTGATCGAGGCTGCTGCGCTGCGCAGCAAGGTGCACAAGATGATCGAGCGGTCGGAGCATGACCATGTTACGACCGAGTGGGACAAGGGATTCCGTTACGCTCTGGCCCGCGTGGAGAGCCTGATCGACAAGATGCCGGAGGCGCAGCGGATGGAATTCAATATGGTGCAGAACGGCACCGGCACGGTGATCGGAGAGGTGCATGGCGATCTGACCATCAGCCGCCGGGAGAATCGGACGGTTACGTTTCACCAGGAGGCAAAGGAAATCCACAACATCGACTATGTGGAAACGATGAAGGTTTGAAAAGCAAAGGAGGCAACCCTGGCCATGAACAACGAGAAAAAAGAGAACCTGTTTGTGCTGGTGAGCGCAAGCGACGACGGCGAGATCTTCTATCATGGTGTGTTCACCAATCTGAACGAGGCCATAGGATCGGCGATGCAGGACGCGGCTGACTTTTCGGAAAGCTACCAGGACGCCGGCGACGAATTCCGCGTGGGCCTGCCTGAATGGCTGCGGAACGGCACGGGCTACCAGATCACGGTCACCTATCGGAAGAGCGGCTGGATCCAGTCCCATCACGACTATTGGTACATCCTGACCGGCGACGCTGACGAGGCAATGGCGAGGCTGCGGGCCGGGCAGGCGCGGGCAGAAATACTGAAGGAGGCGCTTTGTAATGGAGATCATTAAAAAGGGCAATCTGGTCCAGGCGAAGTGGCGCGTGGAGCAGCCGGCGCGGTTTGAGTGCGGCTGGTGCGGCTGCCAGTGGGAGGCCATTCGGGGCGAGTACAGCGTGGGCGACGACTACCGCAACGGCACCTATTATGTGATGGAGTGCCCGACCTGTAAGGCCCTTGCGTATGGCAAGCTGCGGGAGGAGGTGCGCCGGTAATGGCCATCTACATTGACAATGATTCCATGACCTACCGGCTGACCATCGAAGGGCCGATCCTGGACGAGATCATTGATGTGGAGATCCACAGCCGCAAGAATGCCCGGAAGCTGGCCGAAGCCTGGGGCTGCATGAAAGCCTACCGGCGGCGCAGGCTGGAGATCCGGCACGCGGAACAGGCCCGGCGGGCGCGGCTGAAGGGTGGTGAACAGGCAAAATGAGCGTGAAATTCTCAGTACGCCTGGATGAACAGCTGAAGGCCGACCTGGACACCTGGGCTGCAGAGCGCCATGTGTCCCAGACAAAGGCCATCGAGCAGGCTGTGGACGAGCTGCTTCACCCGGAGCGCCGGGCCGCAAAACAGCCGGAAAGGTGGCGGATGTGGCGCAGGGTGTGGCGTAAAATTTTGAGTCTGTCTACGCCACCTACGCCACCGGGAAACGGCGGAGCGTGAAAAACGCTAAATATAACGCCACCTACGCCACCTATGCCACTTTTGGCCTGAAACCCTTGTAAAACCTCACTTTTGGAGGTGGCGTAGGGTGTGGCGTAACTCCAAGAATAAGAAGAACAACGCCACAAGGGAGGCGCAAGTGGCGTATGTGGCAAAGGTGGCGTATGTGGCAAAGGTGGCGTAAGAAAGAAAAAAATCACACCAAAAAGAAAAACGCGCGGCGTTTTTATGGAGGGAAGTATGTTAGGCGAAGAATACAGCCCGGAGCAGGTGGTGGCCGACCTGCGGGGATTCGGCTTTATCCTGTTCATCGGTGAGGACGGCGTGGTGCATGGAAAGCCCCGCGTGCGCGGGATGCCGATCACGCTGGAGATGCGAGCGGTGATCGACCGGCTGCAGGGCATGAACGACGAGGTGGCCGCGGTGCTGCGGGCCGAGCCGGAAAGGCAGGAGCTGGTGGGGATCCCGGTGGAGGAGGCCCTGGGATGGGGGCGGGAAATCAACGAGGGCCGGTGGCGGCTGATCGGAAAGCTGCACTATCACCGCAGCACCGGCCTGTGCGATCTGACGGTGGAGAAGGTGGTGAGCGCATGAAAGACCAGATTCCCTTGGAGAAAACCATTGTAAACGCGATTATGGCATGGATCAAAAAGCAGAGCTATCCTTTTGTGTATAAGACCCACGGCAGCGCGTACCAGCGCACAGGGATCCCGGACATCACGCTGGTGGGTAAGAACGGGCGCTTCATCGGGCTGGAGGTGAAGCGGCCGAAGCTGGGCAGGCTGACGGCTATCCAGGCGCTGACGCTGAACGCCATCAACGCTGGTGGCGGTTTCGGGGCCGTGGTGACCAGCATGGAGGAAGCGCAGGCGGCGATCCTGGCCGCTGAGAACGGAGAGAAAGGCAAGGAGTACAAAGCACCATGAGAAACTATCCACCGCATTACGCAAAATACGGCATACCGAAGGCCAGGTATAACGAGCTGCGGGCGTATTGTCTGCAGTATCCTCTGTGGAAGGCCGAGGCCCAGAGTCTGCTGGGCGTGGGTGCACAGCAGTACAGCGCCATGCCGCACGGCAGTGGCGTGGGTAATCCTGTGGTCAAGGCTGCGGAACGCCGGGAGCATCTGCTGCGGAAGATCGAGCAGGTGGAAAGCGTGGCGCGGATGGTGGACGGTGGGCGCTGGTACGCGGCGCTGATCCAGAACTGCTGCATGGGCAAGAGCTTGGCCTTCATCGATCCGGCCGTGCTGCCGAGCAGTAATCGCAACGCATTCTTTGTTGCGCGGCGGTCGTTCTACCTGGCGCTGGATGGGTGCAAGCATGAAATTTGATACTCTTGGGGCAGTGAATCTGTGATATTCTTGTAACGTGGAATCTGGCGGCCAGGGTCAGATTCCACTTTTATGTGGGCGCGCTGCGTACTGCCTCCGGCGCGGCGCGGGCGCGGCCTGCGCGGGCGTGCAAACAACTGCGTCTAAGAGGTGGGAAGGCCGCAAGGTTTTCTTTAGGAGGCGAACATGAGCGACGAGTATCACCGCAAACGGCACCTTGTGTGGCGGGAGCGCGTGCTGCGCAGAGCCGGTTATCTGTGCGAGGAGTGCGCGAGGTATGGAAGGCGGACGCCGGCGACGGTAGCGCACCATATCAAGCACGCGGACGCATACCCGGAGCTGCGGTACGATGTGACCAATGGCAGGGCGCTGTGCGCTGCTTGCCACAACAAATACCATCCCGAAAAGGGAGGACGGCGCGGCGGCGAGGATTGAAAATTGATCCCCCCCTGTCGCGGCGGCAGCCCTGTGGGGGTGGCTGACCGGTGGGGGAGGTCTTTCCCTCTCCGCGGCGATTTTCAGATGAAAGGGGATTTTACGCTTGGCGGAGTACGAGCTGCGGGTCATGCCAGTGGAGGCGGTGCGGCCTGCGGACTATAATCCGCGTGTTGCGCTGCGACCAGGCGACCCTGAATACGAGAAGCTGCGCGAGTCCGTTTCTGACCTGGGCGTGATCGATCCACTCGTTTGGAACGAGACCACAGGTCGCCTGGTGGGCGGACATCAGCGGCTGCAAGTTTGCATTGACCTGGGCTGGGCCGAGGTGCCGGTCTTTGTGGTGCATCTGTCCGAGGAGAAGGAAATTCAGGCAAACCTGGCCCTGAATAAAATCACCGGTAGATTCGACGAGGGCAAGCTGCGGGCCGTGCTACAGGAATTGAGCCCGGAGGCTGTGAAGTTGGCGGGCTTTGACCCGAAAGATCTGCGAGCCCTCTATGACGACGGATCTGCGCCGATCCAGGAGGACGACTTCGATGTGGGCGCTGCGCTGGCCGCGCATGAGCAGCCGCGCACCAAGCCCGGCGACGTGATCATCCTGGGCGAGCATCGGTTGATGTGCGGCGACGCCACCAGCCGGAAGGATGCGGAGATCCTCTTTGATGGCAAGCGGGCGGACATGGTATTCACCGATCCTCCCTATAACGTGGACTACCACGGTAGTGACGGCCAGAGCATCCTGAACGACAAGATGGCCGGCGACAAGTTCTATCAATTCCTGCTCCAGGCATTCACCGTCACGTTTGAGAATCTCAAACCGGGCGGCGGGATCTACATCTGCCATGCGGACAGCG
This sequence comes from Succinivibrionaceae bacterium, assembly GCA_017480795.1. Lineage (GTDB taxonomy): Bacteria > Pseudomonadota > Gammaproteobacteria > Enterobacterales > Succinivibrionaceae > UBA2804. The sequence goes on along the minus strand of JAFURY010000079.1, from coordinate 29,537 downwards.
AAGGTCTGAACTTCCGCAGGGCCATGTGCGATGCCGGTTTCCTCATGAAGCAATGCCTGGTTTGGGTGAAGAACTCGCTCGTCCTTGGGAGGCAGGACTACCAATGGCAGCATGAGCCGATTTTGTACGGCTGGAAGCCGGGAGCGTCCCACCGCTGGTATGGCGGCAGAAAGCAGACCACGGCCGTGCGCCCTGGCGACGCGCTGACCGTGGAGAAGGAAAAGGACGGCAGCTACACCCTGCAATTCACCGCGGGCTATTCCTGTATCCGGGTGAACGTGCCGGAGTACAAGGTCACCGGCCGGTCGGAGGACGGCAGCGTGTGGCTGTTTGACAAGCCCACCAGGAATGGTGACCATCCGACCATGAAGCCCATCGGGCTTTGCGGTAAGGCGATCATTAACTCGTCCGAGAGAGGCGAGATGGTCGCCGACCTTTTCGCCGGTTCCGGCTCCACCCTCATGGCTGCGGAGCAGCTGGGCCGCCGGTGCTGCTGTATGGAGCTGGATCCCCGCTACTGCGATGTGATTGTGGAGAGATACCGAAATTTTGCGGGGGGGGGGTGCAGTACGTTGGGCGTAAAGACTGAGCGTCAGTATAAGAACGAGATCGTCAAGCGTATGCAGGCCATCGGCACCTATAGGGACGAGTTCCTCCCCACCATTGAACGGTTGGCCATGCTGTACTGCCAGCGCGATAAGCTGGAGGTGCAGTATTCGGAATCCGGCGGGAACCCGGTCATCATGCACACCAATAAGGCCGGGGCTACCAACCCAACGAAGAACCCGTTTTTGACGGCACGCGACGAGGTGTACTCCCAGCTGCTTTCCCATGAGCGCGAGCTGGGCCTGACACCATCGGCGCTGAAGAAAATGAACGAGCAGGCGCTCAGATCGCCCAACAAGGCCAGCGGCTTTGCGGCGGCGCTGACGCAGGCGCTGGATGGCGCGGGAGGTTAAGGGGAAGTATCTGTCCGAGGTGCTGGAATACGCGCAGGGCGTAGTGGACGGATCCATCATCGCCGGGGAAGACCGCATCCTCGGATGCAGACGCTTCCTTGAAATGCTGAAGGACGAGCGCTTCGACATCCGCACGCGGGACGCCGATTTCGTGATCGGCATCATTCAGAGTTCTTTCCGGCATCGCCAGGGCGAGCGCCTGGATGGCACGCCCCTGCGGAATGCCCCATTTCTTTTGGAGCCCTGGCAGAAATATTGCTGCTATGGGATGTTGGTTTTCTTCTACGCCGGCACGCAGGAGCGCGTGGTAAAGGAATCGTTCATCTTTATCCCCAGGAAGAACGGCAAGACGATCTTTGTGTCTGCCCTTGCCTGGGCGCTGGCCATCCTCCAGCGGCTTTCCGGCTCTGTTGTGTACGTGGTCGGCGCTGCGCTGAAGCAGGCAATGGAGACCTTTGAAAACTGGGACTACAACTTGGAGCACGTGCAGTACCCGGACAAGAAGGCGGCGCTGGCCGATGGCTGGGAGATCCACGACAACAACATCGAGCATCAGATCAGCCACCCCAACCTGGGCGGCGGCTCTGTATCTCTGAACGCTCTGGCCAGCAACCCGGACGGCCAGGACAGCTTCAACTGCAACATCGTCATCGCTGACGAAGTCCACGCCTACCGTAGCCCCAAGCAGTACAACATCCTGAAGGAAGCCACCAAGGCGTACACCAACAAGCTGGTGATCGCCATCACCACCGCCGGCGACGATGGCACTTCCTTCTGCGCCCAGCGCCTGACCTACTGCCGGCGCGTGCTGCGCGGGAAGTACCAGAACGAGAACCTGTTCACCTTCATCTGCTGCGCGGACGAGGACGAGAAGGGCGGCGTGGATATCCTCGACCCGATCCAGCACCAGAAGGCCAACCCTTCCTATGGCGTGACGATCCGGCCCGCGGATATTATGAACGACGCCCAGCAGGCCGCCGATGATCCGCAGCAAAAGAAAGACTTCCTTGCGAAGTCCCTAAATATCTTCACCGCCCAGACCCGCGCCTACTTCCAAGTGTCCACCTTTAGGTGGAGCAATGCCAAGGCGGGCGAGCTGCTGGGCATCGACCCTGAGTGGACTTTGGAGGAGAAGATCGCGCACGTGCTGAAGCTGCCGGTCAAGTGGTACGGCGGCGCTGACCTGTCCAAGCTCCACGACCTGACGGCGGCGGTGCTGCATGGGTGCTATAAGGATGTGGACATCTGCCTGCCACACGCCTGGTTCCCCATCGTGGCCGCGCACATCAAGGCCGACCAGGACAACATCCCTCTGTTTGGATGGCAGCAGGACGGATGGCTGGATATGTGCAACGCGCCCACCAACAACCACGCCGATGTGGTGAAGTGGTTTGTGGCGCGAAGGCAGCAGGGCTTCAAGATCCGCCAGGTGGGCCACGACCGTAAATTCTGCCGGGAGTATTTCATCGGCATGAAGGCGGCGGGCTTCACGGTGGTGGATCAGCCCCAGTACCATTACAAGAAGTCCGAGGGCTTTCGGAGAATTGAGCAGAAGGCCCTGAACGGGCTTTTTTATTACTTTGGATCCGATGCCTACGAATACTGCGTGCAGAACGTTCACGCCGTTGAAAAGACCGACGACATGATCCAATACGAGAAGATCGAGGACAACCGGCGCATCGACATCTTCGATGCGGATGTGTTTGCAACCGTGCGTATGCTGGAAGACCTGGAGCGGTCGCAGCGTGCGTCTGATTGGCTGTGAGGTGATTGAATATGGGAAAGAGCAAAAAGCGCACCCGTTACGGGAGGGACGCCCCCGTCCAGGCAAAGCGCACCGAGGCCGCCGGCGGCGCGGTGTTCACGCTGACCGACCCGGAAACCTGGAAGATCCTGTGCGGGGATGGGTACAAGCCCATCATGCAATGCCCGGAGGTGCAGATCTGCATCGGCGTGTACGCCGATCTGATCGCCAGCATGACGCTGCGGCTCATGCGGAACACCGAGAAGGGCGATGTGCGGGAGAAGAACGAGCTGTCCCGGCTGCTGGATATCGAACCGAATCGCTACATGACGCACATGACCTTCTTCCAGACGGTGGTGCGCGGCCTGATGGAAAACGGGAACCAGGTCACCTATCCCACCTATCGGGAGGGCTACCTGTCCGAGCTGCTGCCATTTAAGCCCTCGGAGGTATCGCTGCTTTCAGACGGCGCGGACGGCTACCAGATCGGCTATCGCGGGCGGCGGTTTATGCCGGATGAGGTGCTGCACTTTATCCTGAACCCAGACCCGAATGAACCGTGGAGGGGCCAGGGCTACAAGATCAGCCTGCGCGACATTGTGAAGTCCCTGCGCCAGGCAAACGCCACGCGCCAGGCCCTGCAGGAGAGCCCATCGCCCAGCATCATCGTGAAGGTGGACGGCCTGACCGAAGAATTCAAAAGCGCGGAGGGCCGCGCCAAGCTGGGCGCTCAGTTCATCGACGCCAGCGAAAACGGCCGGCCGTGGTTCATCCCTGCCGAGGCTTTCGATGTGGTGCAGGTGAAGCCGCTGACCATGAACGATCTGGCCATCAAGACCAGCCTGGAGCTGGACAAGCGGGCCATTGCGGCGATCTTCGGGATCCCGCCCTTCCTGGTTGGCATCGGCGACTTCAAGCTGGACGAGTACCAGCACTTTGTCACAACCCGCCTGATGGCGGTGGCGCGTGTGATCGAGCAGACCATGACCCGCGGGCTGCTGTACAGCCCCGATCTGTATCTCAGCTTCAATCCGCGCAGCCTGTATAACTATTCGCTCACCGACCTGGTGAACGTGGGCACGCAGATGATCGACCACATGGCCATGCGCAGGAATGAGCTGCGCGATTGGCTGGGCCTGCCGCCTGATGCGGAGATGGACGAGCTGCTGGCCCTGGAGAATTATATCCCGGCTTCCCGCCTGGGCGACCAGGAGAAGCTGAAGGGAGGAGGTGACGGAAATGAAGAGGACGATGGAACGCCAGACCCGGACGCATGAGGCCGCTTTCCAAACCCGTGAGGAGGACGGCGAGCGGCGCATCGAGGGCTACTTCGCCGTATTCGGCGGCACCTATGAGATGTGGCCCGGCGCGACCGAGAGCATCGACCCGCACGCATTCGACGAAGCCCTGGGCGACGATGTGCGCGTGCTGGTAGATCACGACACCCGACTGGTGCTGGGCAGGACGGCGGCGCGTACAGCGGAGCTGCGGGTGGACGATCACGGCCTTTGGGGCAGCGTGATCATTAACCCGGAGGACACCGACGCCATGAACGCCTACGCCCGCAACAAGCGCGGCGATGTGACCCAGGCTTCCTTTGGCTTCGATATCCTGGAGGAGGACACCGAGTACCGCGAGGACGGCTCCGTCCATTGGACGGTGAAAAAGGTCAAGCTCTACGAGGTGAGCCTTTGCACCTTCCCCGCCTATCGGGACACCGAGCTGCAGGCGAGGCGGCGGGACTATGCGGAGATTCGCAAGCGCCAGACCGAAGCCTGGAAAAATAAACAACTGGAAAGGATGAGGAACGCATGGCACTGAGGCAGCTGATTCTCAGCCGTAAGCTGAACGCCAAGCGGGCGGAGCTGGCCCAGCTGCAGTCCAAGAAGGACGAGCTGGATCAGAAGCGCACCGCCATGAAGACGCGGGAGGCCGAGCTGGAGGATGCGGTGAAGGAAATCACCGAGGAGACCGAGGAAGCCGTCAAGGCCGAAGTGGACGCGGCTGTTGCCGAGTTCGAGGCCGAGGTGGCCCAGGTGGAGGCCGACCAGGCTGAAGCCAACCAGGCCGTGGCGGATCTCCAGAAGGAGATCGCCGACCTGAACGACGAGCTGGAGGAGATCAACAAGAAGGTGGAGGGCGAGGACAAACCCGCGGAGGAGCCCGCGTCCGACCCTGACGAAGACGCGGCCGAAGAAGGCCGCAGCGAAAGGAAGGTAAAAAGGACTATGAACATTCGGACTATGTTCGGCACCGCCCAGCAGCGGGCGGCCCTGTTTGCCCGTGACGACGTGAAGCAGTTCGCGCAGCGTGTGCGTCAGCTGGGCAAGGAAAAGCGCACCGTCAGCGGCGGCGAGCTGCTAATCCCTGAAGTGATCCTTCCCCTGCTGAAGGAACAGGTGGAACAGAACGCGCAGCTGCTGCGCTATGTGAATCTGCAGTCCCTCACCGGCACCGCCCGCGAGAACATCATGGGTACCATCCCGGAGGCTGTCTGGACGGAAATGTGCGCCACTCTGAACGAGCTGTCCCTGGGCTTCAATGATGTTGAGGTAGATGGCTACAAGGTGGGCGGCTACATCCCCGTGTGCAACGCGCTGCTGGAGGATAACGACATCAATCTGGTGTCCCAGATCCTCTTTGCCCTGGCCCGCGCTATTGCCATCGCCCTGGACAAGGCGATCCTGTACGGCACCGGCACCAAGATGCCCCTGGGCATCGTGACCCGCCTGGCGCAGACCGCCAAGCCCACCGGCTATCCCACCACTGCCCGCGCCTGGGCTGATCTGCACACCAGCAACATCAAGAGTATCACCGCGGCCAACTCCACCGGCATCAAGCTGTTCCAGAACATCCTGGATGTTTTCGGGAACGCCAAGAAGAAGTATGGCGCGGGCGGCAAGTTCTGGGCCATGAATGAGAAGACCCACAACAAGCTCACCGCCGAGGCGCTGACCTTCAACGCGGCCGGCGCGATCGTTTCCGGCATGGGCGACACCATGCCTGTGCTTGGCGGCGACATCGTGGAGCTGGATTTCATTCCCGACAACGTGATCATCGCGGGCTACGGCGAGCTGTACCTGCTGGTGGAGCGTGCCGGCATCCAGATCGCCATGAGCGAGCATTACAAGTTCATCGAGGACAAGACCGTCTACAAGGGTACCGCCCGGTACGACGGCAAGCCCGCCATCGCCGAGGGCTTTGTGGCCTTTGGTATCGCCGGCGCGACCGTGAGCGCCAGCGCGGTGACCTTTACCGAGGACACCGCCAATGCGGAGGCTTCCTCCAGCGGCAGCAGCACCTGATCATGAACAGGGAGGTGACGCTCTATGACTTCGGAATCCATCGCCAGTGCGCTGGCCATCGTGAAGACCCGGCTGAACAGGCTGCAGGGCGACACCTCCCTGGATGAGACCGCCCTGCTGCCGCGCCTGAACGGCGCGGTGCTGACGCTGAAGAAGAACGGCATCGATCTGCAGGACACCGTCGATGATGTGGTGTTGCTGGCCGACTATGTGGTGGATCGCTACCAGAACCGGGATCAGCCCGACGAGATGCCCCAGTGGCTGCGCCGGCTGCGGCGGGAGCGCTTCCTGCACACAGGAGGTGGCGGCGCATGATCCTCGACAGCGGCATCTGCTCTGTATTCCATCCGCAGGATATGTCCCTGTCTGGCGAAATGCCGCGCCCTGGTTATCAGCTTCTTACCGTGGGCTGGTACGGCGAGCTGTCCTTTGAGACGGCCCCGGCCAGACCCACCGAGGGGCGGCGCGAGCTGAAGACGGACAACCGTATCCGCATCCTGCAATGCAGGGCCATCAAGCAGGACGATGTGGTGGTGCTGCGCGAGCTTGCATCCTTCTCTGACCGCAGCGCGGACGATGTGGTGTATCGCATCGCCCGCGCTTTTCATGGAACGGATGAGAAGACGGCGGAGCCCATCAGTGACCTGTCTTTGGAGGTGTATCAGCCGTGACGCTGGGCGATATCCGCACGCTGCTGGTGTCCGTTGATCCGGGCATCCGGCATTACTTTTCCACCGAGACCGACCGCGACTACACCTACTGGGAAGAGCTGCAGCGGCTGCCATTTGTGGCGGACGGCTGCCACGAGGAAGGCTGGCGCTTCTACGTGCATCGCTTCACCCGTGACGAATTCGACCCGGTGGCGCGGCGGCTGTTTGAAACCCTGGACGCCGACCCGCGCACGGCGGTGATCCATCGGGTGGACGCTGAACGCGAGACGGGATACATCCACCACATCTTTGAATGCGAGGGATTCTAATGGCGCGGTTTGATACCTCTGGGCTGGACAACCTTGTTCGCGATATGCAGCGCATGGGCCAGGACAGCGGGGCCATTGCCGAGGCGATGGTGAACGCTGCCGTGATCGAGATTCGGGACGCCTGGCGCGAGAGTGCCGAGGCGCACGAGCTGCGCGACACGGGGGCCATGATCGAGAGCATCGGCTTTCCGAACCCCGTGCAGAACATCGGCGGCGCACTGTACCGCGATGTATATCCCCAGGGCACCGATGCTAAAGGAACCCGGAACGCAGAAAAGGCTTTTATTCTGAATTACGGCACCAGCCGTATCCCGGCCACCTATTGGGTGGACGAGGCGGACGAGAAATCCGGCCCCAAGGTGCAGGAGCGCCTGGAGCAGATGTGGGGAGAGTTCCTGGAAACAGGCCGCGTGCCTGCTGTGGCCGACGCTGGTGGCAGCACTGGCGGCGGCATCAACAAAACCATTAAATGATAAGGAGTTGAGATTATGGCTTTCATCGGTATGCGGCATCCCGTTGTTGCGAAGCTGGCCAGCCACACCGCTGGTGCGGAGCCCACCTACACGGCGGGCATGGTGATCGGTCATGCCATCGCCGGCAACCTGACCATCACCCGCAACAATAACCCGCTCTATGGCGATGATGTAATCGTGGAAGACGACAACGGCATCACCGCGATGTCTTTGGAGATGGGCCTGGACGATCTGGAAGAGGCCGTGCGCGTCTATATGCTGGGCCTGAAGGAGAAGACCGTCGGCTCTGGCCAGAGCGAGTCCACCGAGTATGTGGACACCGACGCGGCCGCGCCCTACGTGGGCGTGGGCTACATCCGCGTGCGCCGGAAGAACGGCGTGACCTCCTACCAGGCCGTGTGGGTCTACAAGGCGATTTTCTCTGAGGAATCCGAGGAGAGCGCCACCAAGGGCGAGAGCATCGAGTGGCAGACGCCCACCATCACCGGCCGCTGCCTGGGCTTGGATGTGGACGGCAGCGGCGCTCGCGCTTTCCGCAAGAAGGCGATCTTCACCACCGAGGCGGCTGCCATCGCCTGGCTGAACGGCCTGGCTGGGATCACCTGACCATTGAAACCCCGCGCAGAGTAATTCTGCGCGGGCGTTTTTCCCGTATAAGGAGGCAAACATGAAAACCGTACAGCTGAAGATCGGCAAGCGCACCTTTGCCCTGGCCTTTACCCTGGACGCGATGTGCATGATGCAGGAGACGCTGCCGGACTTTGACCTGGCGACCATTTCGGATCGCGTGAAAACGCCGGACGGCCTGCTGGACATCATCACCATCATGGCTCAGCAGGGCGAGCTGCTGGAGGGCCGCACGTTGGATGTGGATAGGGCCTGGTTTGGTAGCCACATCTCCCCGGCTCCCCTTCGCATTGCCAAGATCCAGATCACCGTGCTGAACGCCCTGGCCGAGGGGCTGCGCATGGAGACCGAGGAAGATTCGCCGGAGGAGACCGACGAGGTGCTGGAAGAAATCAAAAAAAAAGAAGCGACGGGCGGCTGACATACCGCCTGGTGCTGCACTATGGCCTGACGGCGGGGCTGCTCTTTGGGGAAATGGGCGCTATGCCGCCGGGGCTGATCTGCGACCTGTATGTGATGCGCCTGCGCTATGACGATGCGGAGCATGGGATCCGGCGCAAAAAACCAACGATCTATGACTAAGGGGTGAGGGAATGGCCACGCGGGAAATCAAGACCAGATTCAAGCTGGAGGGCGAGCAGGAATACAAACGCGCCATGACGGATGCCGCCAACGCGATCAAGGTGCTTAACTCCGAGGAGAAGCTGGCAAAGGCCCAGTTTGAGGCCACCGGGGACGCGCAGCAGTACGCTGCCGATCAGGCCCGCATCCTGAAGGAGCAGATCGAGAATCAAAAGAGGGCCGTGAAGGCTGCGGAGGACGCCCTTGCAGATCTGACCAAGAACGGCGTGGATAAAAACTCCAAGCAGGTACAGACCTGGCGCACCAAGCTGAATAACGCAAAGACTGCCCTCTATAATATGCAGACCAGACTGGATAAGGTCGGCACCGAACTGGGCGAGGAAGAGCAAGCCTTCGGGAAGACTGACGAGGCCGGCCAGGCTATGCAGTCCACCATGGAAGAGGTCGCAAAAGGCGTAAACCTGCAGAACGTAATCAATGCCATTGATGGAATTACCAGCAAGATTGAGGCTGTCGTTAAGGCGGCAGCCAAGGCCGCGAAGGCCGTTTGGGAGATGGGCGTGGATGCGTCCACCTGGGCCGATGGCATTGCTACCGCCGCCAACCAGGCAGGCGTGGATCCTGAGACCTATCAAAGCTGGATGTATGCTTCCAAGTTTATTGATACGAGCGTTGATGACATCGTGCGCTCCTGGAAGGATATTGATAACAAGCTGGCCCAGGAAGGCGATGCTTTCTATGAATATGCCGGAAGCATGGCCAAGGCCGGAATTGCCATTATGGACACCAGTGGCAATATGCGTCAAGGCAAGGATATTTTCTGGGATACCATTGATTATCTGCACAATATTGCGGACGAAGGAACCAGATCGGCCGAGGCGATGCGTCTATTTGGTAACGATTGGCGTAAACTGAACCCACTGATTACCGCCGGCAGCGCAGCTTATAAAGAGATGGCCGAGCAGGGTATGAGTGTTGCTGTTGTCAGCAATAAGGATGTGGAAGCCATGGGCCAGATGAACGATAACATCGAGGATCTGGGGTCAAGGTTTGACAAGCTGAAATTCGACACCCTGGCGGCGCTGGCTCCTACGTTCAACGAGGTTGCGCAGGCGATGAGTACTGCAATCACGGCGCTGGATGAGTTTGTCCAAAGCGAGGAAGGCCAGGCCGCGCTGAAGGAGCTGAACGAGGCGCTGTCCGGCGTGATCTCTTCCTTCCTGGGCGACGATAACGGCAAGGGAACCTTTGCCAGCATCGTGGACACGGCCAAGACGGCGGTGGAAAACTTCACCAGCGCGATGGACTGGATCAGCCAGAACGGCGAAGTGGTGAAGGGCATCATCGAGGGTATAGCTATCGCCTGGGCCGGGCTGAAGGCCACAAAGGAGATCCTGCTGTTTATGCAGCTGCTGAAGGCGACACCGCTCAGTAAGCTGCAGACGCTTTTCAATGGCGGCGGCAACGGAACGACACCTACGACGCCCACGCCGGTCGCGTCTGGCGCAGGAGCCGCTGGAAAAACTGCCGCAAGTGCTGTAGGCACCAGCGCGGCTGCTGACTTTGCCCTCTATGGCGTGGGCGTGCCTGCCGCTGTGGTGGCCGCTGCGGTCACGCCGGCGGTCATTGCTGACAATCAGCTGCGGAAGGAAGTCACCGAGAACCTGGAGGCCATTCGGGAAGAAGCCACCGAGGCCGCCGAGGAGATTGGCGAGGCTGGCGATGCCGCGCTGCAGGTGGTGAATGAATCCGCGGACGCCCTGGGCGTGAGTACCGAGAAGATCAACATCTTCGGCCAGGGTGTGCTGGCCGACACCGAAGCCATCGAGAAAGCGCTGGACACGGCTGCCGCGCTGAACGATGCGGCCGAGGATAATCCCTTCCTTTCCGGGAAGACCGCACTGAAGCTGCAGCGGCAGCAGGCCGTGGGCGCTTCTGGCGGCGCGGAGGAAGAGCTACTGTACCAGATCATGCAGGAGGCGGCTGAATCTCTGGCCAACCCCAAAACCCAGCAGGCCGCGTCCGACATCGGGGAGACGATCTCCGACGCGATGGACGAGATCATGGAGGTGCAGGAGGCGCTGGACGAATCCACCACGCCTGAAAGCATTGAATCCATGTATGGACTGATCGACAAGCTGGTGGAGAACAAGGACATCCTGGACAGCTTGAGCCAGGGAACGAAGGATCTGCTGGGCGCGTACTTCGATGAGGAATCCGGCTTTGGCGCGGGCAGCGCCACGCAGTACAGCGACGCCCAGGAGGTGCTGGACGCCATCTTTTCTGATCTGGATGCTGCTTGGGACAGGTATGTGGCCGGCGGCAAGAATATGCCGGAAGGTTACGCTCAGGGCATTCAGGAGGGCGCAGGCGAGGCTTCCAGCGCTGCCGGCGATATGGCCCAGGGCGCGGTTGACGCGGCCGAGGCTACGCTGGACAGCCACTCCCCTTCCCGCGTGTTTGAGGCCATCGGCGGGAACGTGGCGGCGGGCCTTGCCAACGGCATCTATGCACGCGGCAACGAGGCCATCAACGCAGCCCGATGGCTGGCCCAGAGCGTGACGAACATCGTACAGAGCGCTCTGCAGATCCATTCGCCCTCTAAGGTATTTGAACGCCTGGGCTCTTTTACCGGGCTGGGCTTTGCCGAGGGCATCGAGGGCAGCGCCGACGCGGTGAACAGGGCCGTGGGCGTAATGCTTGGAGCTACCACCCGCCAGCCTGCGCTCACCGTTGGTGGCGTGGCCATGGAGGGCGGCTCTGCCGCAGCGGCCCGGCGCGGATCCGCCGGCACGGCGGTCGGAGCCGACACCGTACACGTGACCCTGGTGCTGGATGAGGAAGTGCTAGGCGATGTAATGGCTCCCATCGTGAACGATAAAATCGGCGCAAAAATTAACGCCACAAGGAGGTGACCCGGCCATGCCGAGGCACGTTGAGGCATGGGTGGACGGGGTGGCCCTGTCTGCCCTGGGCGCGATCCTGATCCAGCAGGTGCATGAAGACCCGCCCCAGCTGGAGATCGTCACCGGCGAGCGGCCGGGGAGGTACGGCGAGCGCCTGATTTCCACCCGGCGACAGTCGCTGCGCGTGGCCATCGAGGCCGCTATCCAGGAGCGCTTTGACCTGGCGGGAAGATCCCGCATCCAGGAGCAGCTGGCTGCCTGGGCGCATGGCAGCGTTTTGGAGCTTTCCAACCATCCAGGCCGTCGGCTGCTGGTTTCCTGCAGCGCGGAGCCCACATTGGGCGAGGTGCGGGACTATACCGCCAACCTGCGCGTGGAGTTTACCGCCCATGCTGTGCCGTATTGGGAGGACGCCCTGAACAGCGGTATCGCCATCAGCGGCTCCAGCGGCAGCGGCACGCTGCTGATCCCCGGCACGGTGCAGACGCCGGTGGGCCTGAACATCAAGCCCACGGGCGCGGCGCTGACCAGCTTCACGGCCACGGTGGCCGGGCAGCAGATTGCCCTCACCGGGCTGAATGTAGCCAGGAACGGCATTCTGACCTTTGCGCGGGACAGCCGGGATGACCTTGCCATCCTGTACAACGGCGCTAGCCAGCTATCCCACCGCAGCGCGGCCAGCGTGGACGACTTTCTGGCACAGCCCGGCAACGCGGCGGTGAGCTTCACGGCGAACACCGCCTGCCAGGTGACTTTTAACGTGAGGGGGCGGTGGGCATGATTCGGAGACCGTCCCTGCTGAATGCGTCCCTTCAGGAGGTCGAGCGCCTGCAGCCCACAAGCGGCAGCGTGACGCTAAAGATGGTAGGCTCCAGCGAGGCCACGCTCACCCTGGCCGAGGATGCGCCCCTTGTGGGTATCCATGACTGGATCCGCATCTACACCAGGCGCGGCGCTGCGGGCGTTTTTCGGGTGACAAATATCTCCCAAACCTACGACAAGCAGATCGACCTGACGCTGCTGCACGGCATCGACATCCTGAGTGATTCCGTCTGGGCAGCGCAGACCGATTTTTCCGGCACCAAGGCGCAGTTCCTCACCCAGCTGCTGAACCAGCAGACCCAGCTCATCAATGGCCAGAAGCCGTGGGTGCTTGGCACCTGCGCGGACACGGCCAACTATGAGAAATCCATCAACTACGACCGCCTGTCCTCGCTGCTGGAGGAGCTGGTGGAGGAGGGCGGCGACTATTACTTCACCTACGATCAAAGCTCTTTCCCGTGGGTGATCAACTATGTAGCCAAGAACCAGGCGGTCAGTTCGGAATTCCGGCTGACCCGGAACGTGCGCAGCGCGTCGGTCACCTACAACGACGCCGACCTTTGCACGCGGCTGATCCTGTCCGTCAATGTGAAGGTGCAGGACGAGGACACCTCGGTCACATCCACCGACAGTGCCATCCGCACCTACGATAACGCGGCGGCCCAGGCCGAGTGGGGCATCGTGGTGAAGACCGCGGATATCGATACCAAGGACGATCTGGAGGCGCACCACTATACCAGCGCGGATGCCTGGGCGGCTGCTTTCCTGAAGAACCGGGCCGCGCCCAGCGTGCAGATTCAGATCGACGGCGAGGAACTGGCCGATCTGACCGGCGATACCTGGGATGAGTACGACATCGGCCGCCTGTGCCAGGTGGCGCTGCCGGCCTATGGCCACACCTTCCAGGAGCGCGTGGTTTCCGTCACCTATCCGAATTTCCTGCGGGAGCCGGAGCGGGTGACCGTGAGCCTGGCGAACACCCTGCCGAAGTTTTCGGAGAACATCTCCAGCGCCCAGAAGGCCGCCAGCGCGGCGGCTGCCAGTGCTCGCGGCGCTGCCCGCGGCGGGGCCAGCGCGAAGGAGCTAACCACCTGGAGCCAGCACGTGAAGTATTACGGCGAGGCCCTGGATGGCACCGGCGTGCTGACGCTGTACGAATCCGGCATTGATATGGACGCCGTGGGCGGCGTGCGTATCTTTTCCCTGGTGGAAGGCGTGCAAAGCCTGTATGCCGACATCACGGTCAACGCCAACCAGATCTCATCCATCGTTCAGAAGACCGGCGTGAACGAGCTGGGCGCAAACGAAACCCTGTATACCAAGATCACGCAGACGGCCAGCGACATCACCACCCTGGCCAATAAGACCGGCGTGAATTCCCTGGGGCAGAACGAGACGCTGTTCAGCCGGATCACCCAAAACGCCGAGGCCATTTCGACGGAGGTCGGACGCGCATCCGGGGCCGAGGAGGCCATCGGCAGCCGCGTCACCCAAACCGAAACGGACATCACCTCCCTGGTGCAGAAAACTGGCGTGGATTCCCTGGGGCAGGATGAGACGCTCTACTCCCAGATCAGCCAGAACGCCACCAGCATCTCATCGGTGGTGAGCAAGACCGGCGTGAATTCCTTGGGGCAGAACGAGACGCTGTATTCCAAGATCAGCCAGGAATCCGACCGCATCGATCTGGTGGTAAGCGGCAGCGGCCAGAGCGCCAGCATCCGCATCGGGAACATCGTTGACGGCATCAATGGCAGCGCCGTGCAGATCGACGCCGGGAAGATCTACCTGAACGGTCAGGTGATCGGTAATTCCATCAGCGCCGTCAGCAGCGAGATCACCAACCTGAAAACCGGCACCACCAAGGCCACCCTGATCAACTCCGATTCCGTGGTAGCCGATAACCTGAACGGCGGCACGGTGGGCGCGGGATCTCTGAGCATCGGCAGCGGCACCAGCGGCGGCAGCGGCACGCTGTACTACCGCGGGAGCCAGTATTACCGACAGGGCCTGGTGCTGGGCGGCGTGGGCGGCAGCATTGCCGAGGCGCACTTCCTGGGCGACAGCAGCACCACGGTGAATCTGGACCATTACCATTCCATCAGCGCGGAGGAGCAGAACGGGCAGATCGTGCTCACCCTTGGAGCGCCATCCTCCACGGAGGGCAGCGCAAATTTTAATATTGCCGCCACGAACACCTACAAGAACGGAGTTCTGGCGGCAAGGAACGCGGTCAAGGTCAACCCCTTCACGGCCAACGCGGCCACCGGCGCAACGCCGGATCACCGCACCTTCACTTATACAACAGACGCCCCGACCCCGGAAAGTGGCACCAGCCAGGCCGATACCTGGTATCTGGCCGGCGGCACGAGCTGGAATGATAATAAGACCAGCGTGGGCCTGCATTACGGCAGCGCCAGCGGCACCACCTACGCTGCGCTGACTGTGGATGCGTCGGATGTGTACAACGCCGTTTCTGTGGGCGCTCCGTACAGCGTGAACGGCGCGGTGGCTGCCGGATCCACGCGCACTACTATCCCCATCCGGGCAGACGGCTCCAATGGGAACAACGGCACCAGCGCTTCCCTGCTCATGCAGGCCGGCACCTATGGCAGCAACAGCAACCGCTGCATCAATCTGAACCTGGGCGGCGTGACCATCGGGAGGTATGACACCCAGAGCATCTACGACGCCGGCGTGACCGCGGGTGAGGGCGAGTTTTCCCCGGCGACCGTCACGCCCCAGGGATCATCCGTCAGCGTGACGCCGATCCTGGCCACCAGCGCCATCCGTATCGATGAAACATCGGTCACTCTGTACAACGCTGGATCCGGCACGAAATACGACCGAGGCGACAGTGTGACGGCGCGGCCATCCGTTTCATCCGGAGGGACGATCTATTACGAGGCCGAAACGGCCGCCACCTACTATGAGGCCGGGACTGCGACCGCGTACTACAAAGGCGACGGAAGCACTGTCACTGGGCGCGGTACGTCGGTCGAAGTCACGCCAATCGGGACGAAGTATTGGTACAAGTGGCACGCCAGTACGGAAACGCCCACCGGCGCGTGGTACTCGGTTCACACCTCCAATCCCGGCGGCAGCTTTGTTATCCGATATGATGCCGGAACGAAGACGACCTACTACAAAGGCGACGGAAGCACTGTCACAGGGCGCGGCACATCGGTAAAGGTGACGCCCATCGGGACATCGCACAGCGTGACTCCGATCAAAGCCACCAGCGCGATCCGGCTGGGCGCATCCGGCACCTACTACAAAGGCGACGGCGGATCCTTCACTCCGCAGGGTACCAGCCAGGCGGCCTATAAAAAGCTGACCTCTGGCGGCACCATCTATTACAAGGCTGGAACGGCGGCCACCTATTACCAGGCTGGCACCGCCGATAGCACGACCTATTACACCAAAAACAGCTAAAGAAAGGGGCTATCTGGAATGGACATGAACAAGCATCAGCTCATCGCGGGCCTGGTTCACGATCTGGGCGACGAGAACAACGGCGTGCAGGTGCGCGGCTATCGCAACCTGACCATCATCAAGAACACGGTGGAGGCGCTGACCGCCCTGCAGAAGGGATTGCAACGAGACGATGAGGCGATGGCTGCCCTGCTGGCCGAAAAGAACGCCACCATCGAAAAGCTGAAGGCCAAGATTGCCGCTTTGGAAGGCTGCGCCGAAGAGGAAGCCGAGGCCGACCCGCAGGAGGAGGCTTCCCATGAAGATTAACACCTCCAAGGGCGGCGAATTTGAGACCGATCTTGTATTTGAGATCGGCGCGGATCGTTCGCTACTGATCCGGCTGACGGAAGAGACGCGGCCCCTGTCCCAGGTGGCTGCCGATTTTGAGGGCCTGGAGTGCGTGACCTGCGAGGATGGCCGCGAGTACGAGGGCTTCACCGATCTGCGCAGCGTGGTGCGCTTTGGAGAGGGCGAGCTGCAGATCAGGCTGTACAGAAAGGAGGGGTAATCCGTGGAAGGCAACAAAATTTCCCGCGTATGGACGCAGGGCGCGGCCGTGGAAGTGGAAAACCTGCGCGGCACGGCCTTCACCGAGGAAGCCAAGGCGCACATCTTCAGGATTTCGGGGAAGGATGCCCAGGGCGGCGATCTGGCTCTGTCCGGCACGGTGCTGGGGAAATTCCTGCGGGCCGATAACGTAACCATCGACATCAGCGGCAGCGTGTCCGGCGGCGTGGCCAGCCTGGCGCTGGTGGGCGATTGCTACAACGTGCCGGGGCGCTTTTCCCTGGTGATCTATCTTTCCGACGGCACCACTACGGTGGCGATCTACGCCTGCGTGGGCAGCGTGTACCGGGCCACCAGCGGCACCGAGCTGGACAGCGGCACCACCGTGCCGAGCCTGGCGCAGCTGGAGGGCGCGTATAACAGCGCTGTGGCCGCTGCGGCCAACGCGAACAGCGCGGCCACCGCAGCCCAGAAAACGGCCAGTGATGCGGCTGCGGCCGCCCAGCAGACCGCGGAGGATGCCGCGGCTGTGGCCCTGGCGGCTGCGGAGCATTCGGTGCGCTACGATGTGGCCCAAAGCCTGACCACCGCCCAAAAGACGCGGGCCAGGCAGAACGCCGGCAGCAATTCGGAGGTGGGGCTGTACCTCGACTCCGATGGGTATATCTGCCAAAACTAAGGAAAGGAGCAGGACGGTATGAACCAGAAACTTGTTTCCCCTACTGGCGCGAGCGTCAGCACCAACGCCTTGATGGACTATGTCAAGGGCGGCGAGCTGTACGTGAACGCCGGAGCGCGGTCTGTGTGCGTCACGGGCCAGGGCGACCTGGCGAACCTGCCGCAGGACTACCCGCCCGGATCCGTGGCCTTTACCGCCGGATTTAAGCGGATCTGGCAGCTGGGCGCGGACGGCGCGTGGGTCGACCTGATGGAAAGCGAGGGCGGTGCGTAATGGATCCGATCACTTTGGGAATTGCCATTGCGCTGATGCGCAGCCTGCCCGGCACGGCATCGGCCCAGGCCGCGGCGGTGCTGGAGGAGGCCGAGGCCGTGGCCGCCAGCATTCCCGACAGCTACACGGCCCTGGTGGCCCGTGTGGCCACGCTGGAGGGCCTGGGCTTCTATCTGGATGCAGACGGCTATGTCTGCCAGAATTAAGACAAGGAGGGAATTGACCCATGAGTGAAATCAACAAGCGGGTGGCCACAGATGCCACCCTGAAGGAAGCGGTGGACGCGCTGAACCTGATCGCCGTGGCCCAGGCCGGAGCGATCAACGTGCTTTCCGAGAAAGCCATCCAGCAGATCGTCCGCGCTGGCCTTGCTGCCCGGTATTTTGCCTACGGTGAGCAGGTGACCGAAAAGTGGAAGCAGGACGACGACCACGAGTACGACTACGAGCAGGATGTGGTGGCTTTCCACGATGTGGAGACCGCCCTGGGCGAAACCAAGCCCGGCCTGTGGCTGCAGAGCCATTGGGGGCTGCCTGGCATTCAGTTCGATGCTGCCGAGGCGCTGATGTACGCTGTGCAGGCGGTCGCTGCCGGCACCAGCTTCCACTTCACCACCTCCGCTACACTGAACGATGTACCCGCCGGCACCTACCAGTTCACGCTTGCCGAGGGCCTTCCCGCCGGCGGCCAGGCGACGCTGGTGAAGAACGGCACGGCCTGGAGGATCGTCACCTATTCCGGCCCCAGCAGCACCACGGCCATCGAGACGGTGGGCTGCATCGCCGGCAGCGGCGGCACCGATCTGGGCGACATCCAGAGCGTATCGAATACGCTGATGCAGGTCGGTAAGAAAGCGTCCGAGCTGCCCAGCGGCGCGACGGTGGTGGTCAACCACGGCAGCTGCACGCAGCATGGCTATAATCGCTGGAGCCAGTCCGCGATCCGTCAGTGGCTGAACAGCGACGCGGCCATCGGTGCTTGGTGGTCTGCGCAGAACGTGTTCGACCGTCCGCCCACTCAGCTGGCCACCATGCGCGGCTTCCTGGCCGGCCTGCCTGCCGACTTCCTGGCTATTGTGCAGCCGGTGAAGGTGGTGACTGCCCTGAACACCGTGACGGATGGTGGTGGCAATGAAACCACCTATGACCGTTTCTTCCTGCCCTCTTTGGAGCAGGAATACATCGCTCCTCAGGTGAGTGGTGCAGAGGGCGCATACTGGCCCTATTGGAAGGAGCGCCTGGGCCTGACCAGCCCACAAGCACAGGGAACCGGCGGCGCGAATGCAAAGCATATTCGCTACGCCATCGAGAACCACACCAGCTCCCAGCACGTGCGCCTGCGGTCTGCCCATCGTGGCGTTGTCAACTATGCGTGGTATGTCGGCGCGAGCGGCAACGCCGGCAGCTACAACGCCACGCACGCGTATCGGCCCGCCCCGGCTTGCGTCATCTGTTAATCTCCCATCCCCGGCCCGCAAGGGCCGGGAGTCTCTCTCTTTGCGAGGTGATCGGTTATGTCCGTGCCTGTCCCGAAGCGGAAGCCCGGCGAGCTGGATGTGAATACCCTGGCCAGGGTGCTGTGCGTGTATACGCTGCGCATCACGGGAAATGAGAAGAATTTCCCACCAAACCAGGCATCCTACTCCGAGATCATGCGGCGCACGGCGCTGCGGATCCACGTGCTGTGCTGGCGTGCCAATAACATCAAGGTAAACGGCAACGCGAAGCGGTACCGTGATCGCATCGAGGCGCAGGCCGAGGCAGCCGACCTTTGCAATGATCTGTATGCCATGATCGAAGTGGCGAAGCCGCTTTATCACCTGTCCAGCCGCCGGTGTATCTACTGGCAGGGCCTGGTGGTGAACGTGCGGAACCACATCCGAGGATGGTATGACAGCGATGTGAAACGCCTGAAGCCGGAAGGCTGACGGCGTTTTCTCATAAGGGGTGTAGGCTGTAGCCCAGAACGTGCGCCTGCGGTCTGCCAATCGTGGCAATGTCAACAATGCGTGGAATGTCAACACGAGCGGCAACGCCAACAACAACAACGCCACGAACGCGAATCGGCCCGCCCCGGATTGCGGAATGCCGGCGGGCAGAATGGCATCGCCATAGGCGGTGCGCCCTGCCGACCTGACGCAAGGAGCCGAAACCCCTGCCGGAAACGGCGAACAATACGACTATGACGCCCACGACCTACGGGCCGGCTGGGCTATTCGCATAGGAGATTCTCATGGACTACGATCCTGAATCCGTCATCGGATTCGACGCGCTGTATCAATCAATGTGGAAGTGCAAGAAGGGCGTGGTTTGGAAGGACTCGGTGGCTGCCTACTTCCACCGCGGCATCGAGCGCGCAGCCAGACTGAGCCGGGAGCTGCACGACGGCACCTATCACGCTGCGCCCACCAAGCACTTCACGATTATGTATCCTAAGCCCCGCGAGATTGCGTCTGTCGCTTTCCGCGACCGCGTGTACCAGCGGAGCCTGAACGACAACGTTGTCTATCCCGCCATGACCAAGAGCTTCATCTACGATAACTTCGCCTGCCAGAAGGGCAAAGGCACCGACGCGGCCAGGGAGCGCCTGAAGCAGTTCCTTCGGGAGCATTACCGCAGGAACGGTACCGCGGGCTATGTGGCGCAGTTTGATATCCACGGCTACTATCCCAATATGCGGCATGATGTGGCCGAGGCGATCTTCCAGCGCAACCTGCCCGCCTGGGCCTTTGAGCGCGTGCGGGACATCCTGCGTGGCCAGTACGACGGCGAGCGCGGTTATAACCCCGGCAGCCAGCTGGTGCAGATCGCGGGGATCTCTGTGCTGAACCCGCTGGATCATTACATCAAGGAGCGGCTGCGCGTGCATCACTACATCCGCTACATGGATGATCTGATCCTGGTGCATCCTGACCGCGACTTCCTGGTGCGCTGCCACCGGGAGATTAGCGACTATCTGGCCGGTATCGGCTTTGTGGTGAACGCCAAGAAGACCCGGATCTATCCGCTATCGGAGGGGATCCTTTTCCTGGGCTTTCGCTTCACGCTGACGGACACAGGGAAGGTGCTGATGCAGATCAACCCGGATCGGGTGAGCGCCCAGCGCCGGAAGCTGCGCAGGCTGGTGAAGAAGGCGAAGGCCGGCGGGATCCAACGCGAGAACGTGGATATGGCCTACGCGGCGTGGCGTAACCACGCCAGCAAGGGCAACAGCTACCATCTGCTGCAGCGGATGGATCAATTCTACCGCGACCTTTGGAAAGGAGAGAATCCCCATGATGAAAATCATCAAGCCCCAAATGACGCCCGGTGAAAAGGCCGAGCAGGAGAACGCTGCGGCCACCGCCCAGAAGAGCGCCGACCTGATCGAGTATCTGGCCATGATGACCGACGTGGAAATCCCCACGGATGAGGAGGGCACCGACAATGAGTAAGAAGTTTGCAACCGTAAAGGCCGCCTACGACCGCGGCTCCTGGAACAAGGCGATGGTGAAGAACGCCGTCATCAAGGGCTGGATCACCGTCGAGGAATACCAGGAGATCACCGGCGAGGTGTATGAAGCGTGACCATGAACCAGCAACTGTGCGACCTGCTATGCCGTGCCGCCGGAGTGATCCGGCGGCAGTCTGTTTTATTGACCATGCACGGCATCGAAACGGACGACGGGCAGCTGGAGGAGGACGAGTTTGACATCCTGGCTGAGATTCGGGACTATGCCGGATCGGACGACAACCGCTGCGTATGCTGCGGGGCCATCATCCCAGAGGGACGGCAGGTATGCCCGGTCTGCGAGGAGGAGGTGAGAAAGCGTGCGCCAGCTGACCATCTACCAAAGGGTCTTTTACGATTCCGACTGCTACAAAAATGGCATAGCGCAAGAGCCCGCCGGCGTGCAGGTGCATTCCACCGGCGCACCCAATAGCTACCTGAAGCGCTATGTGCAGCCGGACGACGGCCGCCTGGGCCGGAACATCTACGGCAACAGCCACAACCGCCCCGGCGGCGATGTGTGCGCCAGCGCGTACATCGGCAAGCTGGAGGACGGCACGGTGGCCGTGTACCAGGCGCTGCCCTGGGAGCAGCGGTGCTGGCTTTCGGGATCCGGCCCCAACGGAAACGCCAACAGAAAAGGCTACATCGGCTTCGAGATCTGCGAGGACAACCTGACCGACGAGCGCTACTTCCTGGACGCCGTCATGGGGCAGGCCGTGCTGCTGACCGCGTACTGGTGCCAGGAGTATGGCCTTGACCCGGACGCGGCGGTGCGCGATCACCACGAGCTGCACGATATGGGCCTGGCCAGCAATCACGCCGACATTACGAAGTGGCTGCGGAAGTTCGGCCGCACCATGACCGACTACCGGGCTGCCGTGAAGGCTGCGCTGGCCGAGGGCATCCAGGTGACCTACATCAACTGTGACGAGGTGAAGGGAATGTATGAAGCGAAAGCAACGAATCCGGGCAGCTATCTCAACCTGCGCAAGGGCAAGGCGACCACATA
Source organism: Succinivibrionaceae bacterium (assembly GCA_017480795.1). GTDB lineage: Bacteria > Pseudomonadota > Gammaproteobacteria > Enterobacterales > Succinivibrionaceae > UBA2804. The sequence continues at coordinate 7,703 of JAFURY010000079.1, read as the reverse complement.
CGCCGTGGTGGCCAAGATACCGCAGGGTGCCACCGTGACGGTGCTGGACGATGCAGACCCTGTCTGGTGGCAGGTCGCCTATAAAGGCTCCCAGGGCTACGCGATGGCCGAATACCTGACGCCCATCAACAAGCCCGCGGAAACCACGCAGACGCAGCCCAGCGAGAGCCAGGAAGAGGCCCTGGCCCCGCTGCTAGAGAATCTTCAGGTAACTTTGGAAGCGGCGAGAGGGGCGTTTCTGGCCGTCCTGGACGCTATCGAAAAGTTAAAGGAGGGCCTTAACAAATGAGCGACGCTGTAATCGCTGCCCTGTCCGCTTTGGGGACGGGCCTGCTGTCTCTGATCGGCGTGTACTTTGCCAATTGCAAAAGCTCCGCGCTGATCGCCTACCGGCTGGAGCAGCTGGAGAAAAAGGTGGACAAGCACAACAAGGTCGTGGAGCGCACCTACATCCTGGAGGGCCAGGTGACGGAGCTGCAGCACGATGTACGTGATCTGAAAGGAGCAAAGTGAGCCATGAAGTATGATTTCAAAGAATGGATCAAAGCTGCCGGTGTCCGCGCTCTGAAAACCGTAGCGCAGACCGCTGTGGCCACCATCGGCACCAGCGCGGTGATCTCCGAGGTCAACTGGATTGCGGTCGCATCCGCGTCCCTGCTGGCCGGGATCCTGAGCCTGCTGACCAGCGTGGCTGGACTGCCGGAACTGGACAAGGAATAACAAAAAGACCGGGGAGCTTCTCCCTGGTCTTTTTCTTTTGTCATCGCTGGATGACGATGCCGATCAAACCGTGAACGAAGATTAGCCTGGGTTCGGATTTGTCGGTGAATGGTGGAGCATACCCGGTCAAATCCGAACCCTCCACCGGCTCATCCAGCGCATCGATCATCTCGATGGCGCTGACCTGCTTTCCACCGCGTATGTTGTAGAAGATCACGACCTTGTCATCGTAGAGGTAGACGCTGTTGATGAAAACATCAATAATCCGCTGCCGGAATTCCTCATCGAGAAGATCGCCGTTTTGGAAGGTGCGTAGCCATGCTTTGACCTGGCTCTCCGAGAGCTGGATGTTCTTTGCCAGCTTCATCTTTGCGAGGTCGGTTTCCGCTTCCTCCTTCTCCTGGCCGACCTGCTTCATGCGCTCATGGATGGTGGGCAGGGCTTCCTTGGGAACAACGAGCAGCTGATCGACTAAGCGATTCATGTCGGCTTCCAGGCGCTTGACCGTGCGCTCCAGATCTTCCACCTGGCCATCGTTGAACTCTTTATTATATTCGGCTACCACCGCTTTGGCGATCACATCGATGCGCTGCGGATCCAAAATGTAGAGCATGGTCTGTTCGCAGACGTACCATTCGATGAAGCCTTTTTTCTCATTCTTCTTTTTGCAGGTGTGGTACTTCTTCCTGGTGGCGCAGGCGTAGTAATTGTGGACATCGCCGGTGTGCGACCTTCCTGACTCGCCGATCATCGGGGATCCGCAATGGCCGCAGAAGATCTTACCCTGGAGAAGGTATCGCGTCTTGGCTTTCTGCTGGGCCGGGGCGCGTTTGTTTTTTTGTCTGCGCTGCACAGCGCGGTTGAACGTGTCCTCGTCTATGATGGCATCGGCGAGGCCCTCGATCACCTGGCCGGAGTACACGTGCTTGCCGATGTAGGTGGTGCTCTGCAGCATCCCGTCAAAGGTGGAGATGCGGAAGGGGTGGCCGCGCCGGGTGCGCAGGCCGCGCTCGTTCAGATCGGCAGCGATGCTGGAGGGTGACTCGCCGTCCGCGTACCGTTGGAAGATCTCACGGGCAATGGGCGCGGTGCGCTCATCCTCCACCAGTCGGTGCTCCTGGACTCGGTATCCCAGGGGCGGCGGCGCTCCAAGATACCAGCCCTTGGCCATGGATTCCTTCTGGCCGCGCCGGATGTTCTCGGAGAGGTTTGCGCTATAATATTCGGCCATGGATTCCAGTAGGCCCTCCAGGATGATGCCCTCCGGGCCTTCTGTAATATTCTCCATGACGCTGACCACCCGGACACCGTATTTCTTCAGCTTGGCCTTGTAGATGGCGCTGTCGTATCGGTTCCGAGCGAAGCGATCCAGCTTCCAGACGATGACCACCTGGAACTGCCGCTTTTCTGCATCGCGTATCATCCTTTGGAAGTCTGGCCGCTGGTCTTTTGTGCCGGTCAGGGCGCGGTCGATGTACTCACCGATGACCTGGTATTCGTTGCGCTCGGCGAAGGCATACCCATCGTGGAGCTGGCCCTCGATGGACTGCTCCGTCTGGTTATGGCTGGAGTACCGAGCGTAGATGACGGCTCTGAGCTGCGCTGCTTGCGTCATGGCGGTCACCTGTACTTGGAGCCGCAGCAGCCGGAGCAGGGCTTCATGTGGCGGCGCTTTGCTTGCTTGAGAGTGAGTCTATACATCTTGAACCGAGCGACATACTGGCAATTCGGCATACTGTGGTAGGTCTTTCCGTTCTTTGTGCAGAACACGGGCGGGTTGTCTGGTATTTCGCCTCGAAGCGCGGCTTGATCTGCTTCTTTTTGCTTTTGTGCTCTGATAATGCAATAATAAGCGAAGGCCAGCAGGAGCATCAGGATGATGAATGTTCCCTTGCTTTTGCTGCTTATCGCTCCGAATAAGAAGAAGGCTTCCACCAGGCCAAACAGGACGCGACCTACTATCTTGACTGCTTTCATGTGCAATCCTCCCATTCTATAAACACGATGTTATCCTCGATGGTCAAGCGAGGCTTTCTTTTTTCTGCTCACGTGGGTGAGCTGTGAGCATGTCCATGGCGTACTCTCTTGCGTGATCGTCTGCTTGCCGGTAAGCGGTCAGCAGCGCCTTTTCATCCTGAGTGAGCGTGGCTTGATTCTCGAAGCGTTCCACCTCGTATCCCATGAGCCAGGGAATGGATACTCCGAAGTAATAAGACAGCGCGTAGACGATAGGCAGGCGTGGACTGTTTGCGCCGGTCACCCAGGCACTGATCGTCTGTTTGGAAACTCCGAAGTCACGAGCGATGGCTGTCTGCGTCTTTCCGCTTTCTTCGACCAGTTCGGCAATTCTTTCTTGAAACGTTGAGATTTTCTTTCCAGACATGATGCTCGACCTCCTTACTACCATTATAACCGTTTCGTCCAGAAAATCAACAAATTTTCTAAAATTTGACCATTTAATGGTTGACAAGCGTTAGAATGTATGCTAACATGGGCTTGTCCATTAGATGGACAGCAAGTTTACAAGGAGGACAAAGAAATGCTTAATCTCGAACATGTACACAATTTCCTCACAAAGCTGGGCTTCGACTCTTGCCTCGGAAAAGCGGAGAACGGAGAGCCTGCCGTGACCGCCACCATAACGCGGAAGAACGGGAATGTTCAGATTTTCGCCATTGCACGTGGCGCTCGGATCACCAAGCCAAACGGAACCGCGAAGTACTATTATGAAGTGTCCATTGGGCAGTTCGCGCAGTATGTCCGTCAAATCCTGGCGTTTAATAAGTGAGGAGGTGCTACGATGTCTGAATTTGATAGTTTTGTTCGCCAGCACCGTGATGAGTGCTATGACGAGGACGGGAACTTCGACTGGGATGAATACCAGTATTTGTGTGATCTCGCTGAGTATTGGGACATGGATGAGTGAGGAGGTATCGCCGTGAGCATCGTTTCCGAAGGCATCGAGAAGATCAATCGTTACGTCAGGGCTATCAACCAGATCACGCACGACAACCTGGCCTATACCGAGCAGGCCGCGCTTGCAAATTTGCTCAATGCCTACCACGAGGCCAGCGCTGAATGCTCTCTGGCCCTCGCGCACAGGCTGCAATATGAGGGTGCTGTCGGCTATCTCTGTTTGGCTTTCCGCATTACGCATGATCAGAAGATGAGCCTGCTGAATCTGCTGGGCTGAGGGGGGTGAGTGAAATGGATTTATTCTGGGTCACATGCGTCATCGCTGACAGCACCGGCGTGTGGCGCTGCTCCAACAATGACGGCTTCCTGACGCTGGATGAAGCTATCCAGGAGATTGTGTTCAAGCGGAACAACTATCCGACCGTGGTGAGTGCATTTATCGAAAAGACCAGCGGTGCTGATCTGACCAGCAGAGTGCCGGTGTTCGCGGAGTGCTACATTGGCACTCTCGGAATTCGTATCTGATCGCTATGCCTGTCCTACCGGGCTGACGGGGAGAAGGAGGAAGCTATGGAGACTATGAACAATGCCCTGCGCGGCGAGGTCGTGGCGAAGTATGGCAGCATGACCAAGTTTGCCGAGGCTGTCGGCTGGAGTGGCCGGAAGACCAGGGATGTCGTGACTGGGCGGCAAGTGATGACCGTTGATGACGTGGAAAAAATGACCGCAGCGTTGTCCATCGATTCTGTGGATCAGTTCATGCGTATTTTTTTTCCGCGTGTGTCCATCTAATGGACAGCAGGAAGGAGGAACTATGGCTCAATTCATCCAGGTTGGAGTCACAGCGCTACGGGATCCTGTCACCGGCGAGATGCTGCCTGCCGTGCCGCTGTACATCCAGGCTCCCGAAACGGACGCGGAGCAGAAGGAGCTGGAGCCGCTGGCCGATGGCATTGCGCATCTGCTGGCGCTCCGCATGAAGCAGTATATCGATGGGTGCAAAGCCCAGGGCATCACGATCTGAGAGGAGGACGAAATCATGCGAGTCGTTGGAGAAATCATCACCAAGATCAATGCTGCAAACCAGGTCAAGGCCGAGCTTGAAGCCATCGCCGACACCATGAGCAGCGAGGAGAACCGGCGAAACCTTGAGGCCGCTTGCGGCATCATCGCCGAGTACATCACGATGCAGTATTGCCTGCCGATCAAGGAGGAGTGAACGTGGGCGGTCTGATCTTTATCGCTGTGGTGTCCCTGGTGGGCCTGGGCTTCCTGGCCTGGTTTGAGGAGCGCGGCGAGAAATGGCAGGAGCACCGGCAGATCGCCAGGATGGCGCGTGAGTCGATCCGGCGTGAGCTGCGTCCGGGTCCCAGGCGGCATACAAGGTGGCTGCCCTGATCAATGAAGAGCCCATCTGGCCGGGTGGCTCCCGGTCGTGCAAATATCCAAAACTACAGGAGGTACAAAATGAGCAAATCTGCATTCCCTGTTTCCCAGGTGACCGAGTTCCCGCGCTCGGCGATCCACTGCCGCTTCTCTACGGCTACAATGCGGCGGCTGGAGGAGATCGCCACCGCAACCGGGCAGCATCTGAATAAGACCGTGGCCACCCTGGTGGACATGATCCTGCCCTTTGTGGTGATTGAGACCGTTTCGGAGCCGCACCAGAAAGTATTCGTTAATCTGCCGGAAGGAGGAGCGCAAAAATGAAAACGCTATCTGTTCTTTACCGTGAGTTCGCCAGGGATGGCGAGGATGTGCTGGAGCTTCGTCTTTCCTGCAAGGACGAGGTGGCCGCAAAGCTCCAGAAGTGCGAGCACGAGGGCGTGTTCGATTCCGATGTTCACAACTGGTGCGGCACCATCGTTGCGGCCATGGGTCTGCTGGAGGGCAAGAGCTACCGCATGATCGATGTTGGGGTGGTGACTGTGTCATGAAGGAGAAAACGTTCGCCGAGCAGGCCGCGCAGCCTTACCGCTGCTTATGCGTGGACTTCGATGGCTGTCTGTGCACCGATGAGTACCCGGAGATCGGGAAGCCGAACATGCAGGTCATCACGGCGCTCAAGGCGCGAGTGGATCAAGGCTGGGAGGTCATCCTGTTCACCTGCCGGGAGGGTTATCTGCTGGCCGAGGCCATCGGCTGGTGCAAAGCGCACGGCATCTACTTCCATGCGGTCAACCAGAACACCGAGCGCAACATCCACCTTTATGGGAACGATTGCCGGAAGCCATACGCGGACGAGTACTGGGATGACCGGGCGGTCGCTATCCATGACGGGCGAGTTTGGAGGCACAGATGAAGGAGAGACCTTTTGCGAACCTTGACCCGTCCGGCTGGATCGTGGTGACCGGCGATGCTGCAGCGCTGCGCTATGTGAACCGCATCCCTGGCGCGAAGCGGCGCGGATCCGTATGGGTGCTCCCAGCGTCCCTGGATAGCTGCACCGAGCTGAAGGCCCAGGGCGTTACCCTGGCCGACTCCCTGGAAACGGCGGCGGCGCGGATCGACAAGGTTCGCCGGTACTGCGATTCCGTCAAGCGCTCGGAGCACGCGGAGCCGCTGAAGCCCATCCCCATCAAGGCTCCGTATTCCCTGTACCAGCACCAGGTCAAAGCGTACAACATCGCGCTGGCCTTGCGTGGAGCTGCGCTGCTCATGGACATGGGAACCGGGAAGACGCTGACCACCGTGGCTGTGACCGGCAGGCGCTTCCTGGATGGCCGCATCAAGCGGGTGCTGATCATCGCGCCGACCAGCGTGTGCGCTGTCTGGCCTGCCGAGTATGCGAAGTTCGGCGATTTCCCTTCCAGGGTGGCGCTGCTCCTGGGCGATCACAAGCAGCGCGTCCGTCAGCTCCAATGGCTCTGCGCTCCTGCTCCGACTGGAGTGCCGGAGCCGCTGCGAGTGGCGGTCATCAATTACGAGTCGGCATGGCGGCTCAAGACTGACGATGGCAAAACCGACTATCTTCAGCAGTATCACGCTGATCTGGTCGTTTGCGATGAGAGCCAGCGCATCAAATCTCCAACGGCGAAGCAGAGCAAGGCCGTGTGGAAGCTGGGCGATCTGGCCACCTATCGGATCCTGTTGTCCGGGACTCCCATCCAGAAGGATACCCGCGACATCTGGAGCCAGTACCGTTTCCTCGACCCATCCGTGTTCCCGATCACCTACGGCGCTTTTGAAAAACGCTATGCCATCATGGGCGGTTTTGAAGGGCGGCAGTACATCGGCTCTCGGAATGTGGAAGAACTGACCCGGAAGACGCATGCATGCGGTTTCCGAATTAAGAAGGAGGAATGCCTGGATTTACCACCCAAGACCTACGAAGATTACCCTGTTCAGTTGGATGATAAATCGCGCCAGCTCTATCGTCTGATTCAGAAGCAGAGCATCGCCGAGCTTGAAAACGGCGGCGAGGTCACGGCTAACCATGTGCTGGTTCGCATGCTTCGCCTGCAGCAGCTCACGGGCGGCTTCCTGGTGGATGACAAGGGCGAGAGGCACCAGGTCAACACATCCAAGCTGGACGCGCTGGCCGACATCATCGAGTCGCTGGTTCTGGATGAAGGGAAGAAGCTGATTATCTTCTCGCGCTTCCTGGCCGAAATGGACGCGATTGACGAGCTGGTGCAGAAGATGTTCACCAAGCCGCACTACACCTACGTGCGCATCGATGGCTCCGTCAAGGCTAAGGAGCGCGGCGGCATCGTGAAGCAATTCCAGGAGGATCCGCGCTGCCGGATATTCCTCGGAGAGCTGGATGCCTGTGCGGAGGGCCTGACCCTGACGGCTGCGCAGACCGTGGTGTACTACTCCGTCAACTGGAACTATGCGAAGTATCAGCAGAGCGCCGACCGTGTTCACCGCATTGGCCAGACCGGCACCTGCACGTACATCCATCTGGTAGTTCCTGGCACCATCGACATGAAGATCATGGGAGCGCTGAAGACCAAGGAAGACCTGGCGAAGTCCGTTGTGGACAACTGGCGCTCCATCCTGACCGATGAAGAATAAGGAGGATAACCTGTCATGAGTGAAATTTCGCATGAAGCGATCAAAGG
>JAFURY010000078.1 GCA_017480795.1 Succinivibrionaceae bacterium | reverse complement strand
GGCAGGAGTTATGGCATGGTATGACGGCTACAATTTCGCGGGAAGCGATATGCTCTGTCCATGGAGCGTGCTTAAGTTTCTGTCTAGAGCTCATACGCCCCCAAACAACCCGGCAACCTTTAAGCCGGAGAACTATTGGGTCAATTCCAGCGGCAACGACATTCTGGAAATCTGCATGAAACGCGCAAAGGCAAACACATCCCGGCGTCTGCAGAACCTTCTTGACGGCGGAACGGAGGTGGTCAAAAATCGCGAGTTCACCACATATCCCGATATCGTCCAAAACAACGATTTCGATGTCTTTGCCACCATGATGCTGCATACCGGATATCTTACCGTTGACAGAAACGCTACAGCCGCTGCAGGAGAGACAGTTGCGGTCAGGATTCCGAACCGGGAGGTTCTTGAGTGTTTCAGGGATAAGGTCAACACCGTGTTCGGACGTTCAAATCCGGTGTGGCTGGAAAAATCCCAGGAGCTGCTGGCGGCGCTGTTTGCCGGCGATGCAGACAGCGCGGCGACAATCATCAGAAGCATGCTGCTCTCATTTTTGAGTTCAAGGGACTCTGCGTATGAAGGTTTCTACCATGCCTTTCTGCTGGGAATTCTGGCTATAGCCACCGATGAGGCGGAGGAGGATGTGGACATAAAATCCAACAGCGAGCGCGGGGACGGCTATTCCGATCTGGTTCTCTGCGACGACGATAAAGCCGTTGCGGCGATCATCGAGTTCAAAAAGTCCGACAGCGCATCCCGCTCGGCGTGGAGTAAACTCTCGGCGGAGGCTCTTGAGCAGATTGACAAGCAGAACTACGACTTTGACCTCCGGGAGGATTACGACGTGGTTCACAAGTACGGCATCGCCTTCCACGGCAAGCACTGCATAGTGGCACACAAGGAATGCCGGTGCGAAGACTGAACGAGGTTCAGCGATCGACCCAGCGCCGCAAGGCAGATGCTGACTCAAAAACCGGTTAAAGAGCAGGTTGCCACATGTCTGACGGATTGAGTCAGGCCGTGCTCTGTCCGTTTTTTCCCTTTCGTCTGATTTTCTTCCGGCGATGATCAAATCAGATCAGACAATCAGCAGGCGGGAAGCCGGATTCGTACCGGTTTCCCGCCTGTCGTTCTTCAGGCGTTTTCCCGGTCCCTTATCCGCCGATTCGGGACGAATGCCAGATCACATCCAATCCCAGATCTCTGAAATGCGCTGCAATCTCTTCGGATGATCTGCTGTCATTGATGACGAACTGCGGCACGTCATGCTTGTCCACCGCGTAGCCTCCCGGCTGGGTGCTGGATCCGGCACTGATGGAGTTGATTGCTATAGGAACTACCGCATCCCTGAATTTCGCCGACTCCCGGGTTGAAATGGAGATCTCCAGCTCCGGATCGAAAAGTCTGAAGGCGCAGATGTACTGCACCAGTTCCCGCTCCGACACCGGATAAGGCGGGGTGAAACCGCCCTCGGCAGGTCTCAGCCGCGGAAAGGAGAGACTTATTTTGCTGCGCCAGTAGCGCTTGCGCATGTATGCGATATGACGAGCCAGCATGCAGGCGTCGGTTCTGAATTCGGCAAGACCCAATAAGATGCCCATGCCGATTTTGTCCATGCCCGCCTCTCCCAGACGTTCCGGCGTCTCCATGCGGTAGCGCATGTCCGTCTTTTTGCCATGAAGATGATTTTCCCGATAGGTAGGTTCGTGGTAGGTTTCCTGGTAAACGCAGACGCAGTCGGCCCCAAGCTCCCTCAGTTCGATGTATTCGGCGATGTCAAGAGGCTGCACCTCCATCATCAGATACGATGAATAGCGCTTGACGATAGGGATCATTTCCCTGAAATAATCCATGCCTCCCCTGACGGATTCTCCGGTAACCACCAGGATGGTTTCGTATCCCAGATGTCTGATTGCCTCGCACTCCTGAACCACCTCGTCGGCGTCAAGGATCCTGCGTCTGAAGCGGTTGCTTGCAGCAAATCCGCAATACCTGCAGCAGTTGCTGCAGAGGTTGCTCAGATAAAGCGGCAGATACATGCTGACGGTCTGACCGAAACGGGCCCGGGTGAGACGCTCGGCCTCGGCTGCCATAGCCGGCAGATAGGAGGCGGCTCTAGGTGATATGAGCGCCGCAAAATCGCAAACGGTTCTGCGATCTGTCGCCAGCGCTCTTCGCACGTCCTCGTCGGTGGTGTTTGCGATGATCCCGCCCCACAGGTCGTAATCCTCAGGCTTGAGTTCTTCGTAAAAGCTCATGTCAGTCCTCCAGTCTGGAAAGGAAGCTCTCCACATTGGAGGTGGCCACCGCCTGCAGACATGATCTGCCAAGCCCGGCAAGACGCGCCCTCCGTCCCGCATCCACGGCGTCTCGGAAGGCTCCGGCCATGGCCACAGGATCTCCGGCCACAGCGATGGCGGTGTTCACCAGCACCGCATCAGCCCCCATTTCCATGGCGGCGGCGGCGTGGCTCGGCGCTCCGATGCCGGCATCCACAATCACCGGCACATTGGCCTGATCGACAATGATCTCCAGCATGTCCCGGGTAACCAGACCGCGGTTGGTGCCGATAGGAGCGGCCAGGGGCATGACGCAGGCGCAGCCCGCCTCCTCCAGACGCTTGCACAGCACCGGATCGGCCTGACAGTAAGGCATGACGGTATAGCCCGCCTTGATCAGTATTTCGGCGGCAAGCAGAGTTTCCACCGGATCAGGCAGCAGATATCTGGGATCGGGATGAACCTCCAGTTTGATGAGATCGGTCTCCAACGCCTCTCTGGCAAGTCCCGCGACGTACACCGCCTCCTTGGCGGTTCTTGAGCCGGCGGTATTGGGGAGAAGTCTCACTCCAAGCTTTAACAGTGGCGCGATGATGTCGTCATCCATTGAAAGCCGCACCCGCTTCACCGCCACGGTTACCAGCTCCGAGCCGGATGCGGCCACGGCCTCAGCCATTACCTTCGAAGAAGGAAATTTGCCGGTTCCGGTAAAAAGTCTGGATGTAAAAACATATCCGCCTATTCTCAGTTCGTCTTTGCTATCTGCCACAGCATCCACCCGCCACCATCTTAAACACCTCGACCCGGTCGTTCTCCGTCAGCTGACATGTTTCATACTGAGCCTTAGGCACAACCGCATCGTTTATGCCCACCGCAATGCCGTAAGGGTAGGCGCCTTTCTGCAGAATGCCCTGCTCCACCAGCAGCTCCATCAGCGTCGCCGCCGAGGTTTCGATTTTCTTTCCGTTAAAATCAATCATCATGAGGTATTTTCTCCATCAGTTGTTTTGTTACAGCATCGGGTTCCGCGGAGGCTACAATCAGCGACACCACCGCCACCGACCCGACCCCGGTAGCCAGCACGCTCTCAAGGGTGTCCTCCTTGATGCCGCCGATGGCCACCGTGGGAATGCCAGAGGTCAGTCTTACGTAACGGGCCAACCGTTCCACTCCCTGAGGCTTCGACTTCATTTTCTTGGTGCCGGTAGGAAAGATATGGCCCAGAGCGATATAGGAAGGACGGATCCCCATGACGGCCGCTATTTCAAAATAGCCGTGGGTGGAAACGCCTAGCCGCAGTCCAGCTCCCGCAATCGCCGCCAGATCCGCGGTTTTCAGATCCTCCTGCCCCAGATGCACGCCCCAGGCGCCGTGCTTTATGGCAAGCTCCCAGTAATCGTCGATATAAACCCGCGCCCCGTACTCCCGGCCAAGTCGAACAGCCTCCTTAATGTCGCGTTCAAGATCAGGATATTGCGGATCCTTGATCCGCAACTGAATCGTCTTTACCCCAAGAGCAAGCAGGCGACGGATCCATTCAACGCTCCCCACTACCGGATAAAGACCAAGACGGCGCGGCTCCGGGGGAAAAACGAAGGACTTCGGGCTTTCCTCAAAGGAGGAAACCGCAAGCGGCAGAAAGGCGGCGTCGTCATGCTCAAAGCCGGATGCCAGAGTTCCCTGCCCGGATCCTGCCCCGTAGCCGAAGAAAATCCCCTTGCCCACATACATCGCCGCGGCGGTGACGGCGTCGCGCAGCGCATGGCCCTGAGCCATAAGAGCGGCAACGGCCGAGGACATGGCGCAGCCGGTGCCGTGCTTGCATGAGGAGTCGATATGGTGGCTGCGGAGAATCGCCGGCTCCTCGCCCTTTTCAAAAAGAACGTCGTGCACATAACCGCAGAGAGGATTGTGCCCCCCGGTAACCAGCACCGAAAGATTGCCGGCATGCAGGGAAAGGTATTCGGCCATAGCCCTGATATCCTCAAAAGTCGCGTCTTTCGCATCGTGCTCCGGCTCCGGCGCGCCGGCGCTTCGTTCAGGATCTGCCAAGCGCGGCTGATACCTTCCGTCGGCAAGCCTGCCAGAAACCGCCTGACACAGCAGTCTCAGTTCAGGCAGATTGGGAGTTATCAGATCAATCCGCTCCAGCAGTCCGGAATCCAGCAGTTCGTCGTAGGTCAGTTCGCCCATGACGCCCCCGGCGGTAGGCTTAAGCACAGGATCGTACACCACAAACGGTTTTGCCAGTCCGTCGCGGCCGCACCGGGCAAGAAACCCGGCGACTTCCGTCGCTGTTTGCCGGGCGGGCAACAGACCGATTTTCACCGCGTCCGGAGCCATATCCTCGACCAGGTGCTCCATCGTCTGTCTAAAAAAAAGAGGATCCGTCGCCTGATAGGCGTAGCATTTTCTGGAGTTCTGACAGGTAAGCGCGGTAATGACGCTGCAGCCGTGGACTTTGAAATCCGCAAAGGTTTTAAGATCCCGCTCGATGCCGGCACCGCCTCCGGAATCTGACGCGGCAATGGTCCAGACCTTTTTCATGCTTTCTTTTCCCCTTCGGCGCTTTGCCTCCCGGCGGCGCCGTCCTGGCCGGAGCTCTGCGCTCTCTGCTGCTTCTCCACCATTTCCCTGATCTCGCGGCTTATGCGAATGGAACAGAATTTCGGACCGCACATGGAGCAGAAACTGAAATCGTGCTCGCAGGCCTCGGGTTTGGAGTTTTCCAGAAACAGCCTTCTGGCTGTATATGGGTCAAGAGAAAGGGCGAACTGATCGTCCCATCTGAACTCCGCCCTGGCCTTGCCCATGGCATCGTCCCGCAGCGCGGCCAGGGGATGATGCTTGGCCAGATCCGCCACATGAGCCGCCGCCTTGTATGCCACCATGCCCTGGCGCACATCCTCCTTGTTGGGCAGACCCAGATGCTCCTTCGGCGTCACGTAGCACAGCATGGAGCAGCCGTACCAGCCGATCATGGAGGCGCCGATGGCGGAGATGAAATGATCATAGCCCGGAGCGATGTCGGTGACCACCGGTCCCAGGGTATAGAAAGGCGCCGCATGACAGTCGGCGATCTCCCGCTGCATGTTCACCTCAATCTTGTCCAGCGGCACGTGTCCCGGACCCTCGATCATCACCTGCACCCCATGGAGCCAGGCGATCTGGGCAAGTTCGCCCAGAATCTTCAGCTCTCCGAACTGGGCCTCGTCGTTGGCATCCCTGATGCAGCCCGGCCGCAGGCCGTCCCCCAGGGAAAGAGCCACGTCGTACTCGGCGCAGATGGAACAGATTTCGTCGAAATGAGTGTAAAGAAAGTTTTCGCTCTCGTGGCTCATGCACCACTTGGCGATGATGGAACCGCCCCGGGAGACGATGCCGGTAAGACGTGCGGCGGCAAGTGGAATAAGACGTTTCACCAGTCCCGCATGAATGGTGAAATAGTCCACTCCCTGCCGGGCCTGCTCCAGCAGAACCTCTCTGAACAGCTCCCAGCTGAGGTTCTCGGCGATGCCTCCGGCCTTTTCAAGAGCCTGATACATCGGCACGGTGCCGATCGGCACCGGAGAATTGCGGATGATGGCCTCCCGGGTTTCGGTAATGCGGCGACCGGTGCTCAGATCCATCACGGTGTCGGCGCCCCAGCGGATGGACCAGACCATCTTCTCGATTTCCTCGTCCACCGAGGAGCACATGGAGGAATTGCCGATGTTGGAGTTTACCTTCACGAAAAACCTGGCGCCGATAACCATGGGCTCAAGTTCGGGATGATTGACGTTGGCCGGAATGATAGCCCGGCCGGCGGCGATTTCCTGCCGCACGAACTCGGGAGTGATGGCGGAATCAGATCCGCTCTTCTGGCTTTCGCGGATGGCGGCGAACTCCATTTCAGGGGTGACGATGCCGGCTCTGGCGTAGTCAAGCTGGGTTATGCGACAGCTGGACTTCGCCTTTCTGACCACCCGCTCTCTGCCGCCGGTGAACCAATCCTCTGGACAGCTGCGGGGAGACGACTCCAGTTCCCGCTCATCTAACCAGCCGGATCTGATCTCGGGAGCCCCACGGCGCAGATCCGGCTCCATGTCCGGATCGCCGAAGACGCCGGAGGTGTCGTAAACCAGCAGGGGATCGTTGGGCTCTCTGAGGGAGATCTGTCTGAAAGGAACCTTCACTCCGTCAGACATCCGGATATAGACGCGGGAGGACTGGGGAAAGCACTGGGATTTGATGGCGTTTAGATTGGAGGACGCTTCCTGCTGCCTGCTGAGGCGACCGGCATCCTTCTGATTTTCCTGCATAGGATCTCCTGAAACGAAAACACAGGAGGCCCCAGACCGACTTGTTCCCTTCCACGGTATTAACCGACAGGTTCACGGATCCCGGTTTCCCGATCTCAGCGCTAAGGCACTCCGACAAGTAAAAAACAGGCGGAATTCAGCGCATTCCGGATGTTCATATCCTTATTCTATCACAAGTTCATCGCGTCGCCTGAAAAATCGAACCGCGAAATTGGCACCATCTGGATTTCGACGACGTCTGCTTATATGCCCATAAGATGAATAAAATCGAGGTAAACTCACTCCCGAAACAAAGAATAACGTGATCATTTGCGCCAGAACATCAATAATAATGTGATTTTTTGCACGTGAATATCAATAATAATGTGAAAAACTTACTCAAAAACATGAATAATAACGTGAGCAGCATTCATGAAAACTTGTATAATACCGTAAAGAATTTAAGTTTTGACTTGTAACAGTTCAAATTTGAAAAACAGACGAGGTTGCATGGAACGGTTCATTTTAAAAAGGCTGCTTGAATGGAAAAATTCGCCACATCGCAAGCCTCTGATCCTGGAGGGCGTCCGCCAGGTAGGCAAAACATGGGCTTTGAACGAGTTTGGCCGGCTTCACTACCAGAATGTCGCCTACTTCAATTTTGATCTCCATGAGGAATACCGGCAATTCTTCGAAACCACAAAAGATCCCATGCGCATCATCCCCAATCTCAGAATGGCCACAGGACAGAGGATAGATCCGAACAACACCCTAATCATTTTTGACGAAATACAGGACTGTCCGAAGGTCATCAACTCCCTGAAGTATTTCTGCGAAAACGCGCCTGAATATCACGTCGCCTGCGCCGGATCCCTGCTTGGCATATCTTTAGCAAAACCGGCCTCTTTTCCAGTCGGAAAAGTGGATTTCATGCAGATACATCCAATGACATTCTCGGAGTTTCTGGTTGCAGGCGGAAACTCAAATCTGCTGGCTTATCTTGAAACACTTGACTCCATCAGTCCGATACCTGATGCCTTTTTCAATCCGCTCTCGGAGCAGATGAAAATGTACTGTCTAGTGGGAGGAATGCCGGAGGCTGTTCTGAAGTGGACCGGGGATGCGGATGCAGCCGCCATGGAAACAGTTCAATCCAACATTATCAGCGCTTACGAACGCGACTTCGGGAAGCATCCCAATACTCATATCTGGCCCAAAATTTCCCTGATCTGGAACTCCATACCTGCCCAGCTGGGCAAAGAAAACAAAAAGTTTGTCTACAGGGCGGTCAAGGAAGGAGCCCGGGCGCGGGAATACGAGGATGCTCTCCAATGGCTTGTGAACGCGAAGCTTGTGCATAAAATCTATCGGAGTTCGGCTCCCAGAATACCAGTGGCAGCCTACGACGACCTGTCGGCGTTCAAAATATACCTGGCGGACGTGGGCCTGCTAAGAAAAAAGGCCAATGTGCCGCTGGGCGTTTTTGCCGACGGACTGCGCCTGTTTACCGAATTCAAAGGAGCGCTGACGGAAAATCTTGTTCTTCAGTCCCTGCTTGCGCAGTTTGGGACGGCGCCGCGGTACTGGGCGCAGACCAACCCGCCTTACGAGGTTGATTTCATGATCCAGCGGGAAGCGGATATTTTTCCTGTCGAGGTGAAGGCGGCGAAAAACACCGCCGGAAAAAGCCTGAGAAAATACAAGGAACTGTTTCCGGATCAGGTAAAACTCAGGCTGCGCTTCAGCATGAACAACCTGAGACTCGACGACGACGTGCTGAACATTCCTCTGATCATGGCAGACGAGACAGATCGGCTGATAGGACTTGCGCTGGACCAAAGATGAGCATAGCTCACATGTTTCCGAAGCGCTCGCTGTCGGTGATCGCCTTCTGCCCCCCGATCATGGAACCGCCTGAGCCGGTGGTCCGGCTGTAGGCCAGATCGATCCGCCTCTTGTCTACCTTGCATTCTTCTTCCACGCCGTACTGATCCGCCTCCATTCTGTAATGCATCGAATGCATCCGGTTGTGACCGTATATGCCGCCGCGGACAATGTAAAAAGCCGCAATGGTCACCAGGGAATGAACAATGATCGCCGCCTCGTAGCCACGAATGCCCGAATGAATCAGAGGTCCGATCTTCATAAACCACATAAGCAGCGCAAACAGCGAGGCGCACAGCAGAAATACCAGCGTTATCGCGTTGGAGGAAAACAGGCGGATCACAAACCGGCGGCTGAGACAGAAGTAAAAAAGAGCCGCAATGGCAATGGAAATGAAAAAGGTGGGATTGTCCTTGCCTCCGTGGTTAAACGCGCTGTTCATATGGATCAGAGGAATGATTGAAATCGGCCAGAAAATCAGCGATATGCCCAGAAGATAGGAATACATCTTCAGTCTTGAAACCGGCACCTCGCACACGAATTTTCCGCTCTGGCCGTTCATGGCGATACGGTAGTGCTTCGATTCCCACCTCACCCTCATGTACCAGATTGGAAGCAGCGCGTACTGAACCTTCACCGGATGAATATCGCAGTCGGTGCTGATGATCTTGTAATAGGTGTAGCCGTGAGCGCCGCTAAGATACCGACCCACGGTGTCGCTGACCCGCTTCTTGGCCGAACGGAAGCTCGAATGCTCGTCCATATTGAAAATTCTGGCATCCTGACCGGAAAGATAAGCCAGACTGAAGGGACGGGTGGCCTCCATGTCGTAGGGCTCAAGGGCCTGGGAAATGTCGTCGTCCATTTCGGTAGTGGCGTCCTGAGGAATTCTTGAAAAGCCCAAGACGCCGGATGCCGATCCGTTGAAAACCTCGTGCCGGTATCTTCTGTTCTTGCCGCTGCCGAAGGCCTGCACTCTTTCAAGCTGAAAGAACACGGTGCCGGCTGCAGTCACGTCATACAGCCAGAAGGGCACGTACATCGGAGTCAGTTCCATGACCTTCAGAGACTCAAGAAAACGATCAGGCACAAAATACTTGGTCTCGTTGATTTCCTTCTGCCATCTGAACATGAACTGTTGCTTGTCCCAGGTGAAGGGACCGATAAGATCCGGTGTGCACTGATCATGATACTTGTCCAGGAACACCAGATCATTGTCGCAGAAAGGGCAACGGGTGGTGGCCCGCAGGGCGCCCACGGAGATCTGACCGCCGCATGAGGAACAGGTGTAGGTGCGGCTGGTGACGCTTTCGGCGCCTTCGTCCTGGTTGATCTCGGCGCCTTTGACAAATGATCTGCCGCTGCCTTCGCGGATGTCCTCCTTCTGGCGCACCGTGTTCTCGTAATCCTCGGGATCCATCAGTCTGCCGCAGGAACCGCAGGTAAGTTTCCGGGTGGCAATGACGTATTCCATATTGCCGGAGCAGGAAGGACACCTGCAGTGACCTGGCATATCAAACATCAGACATTCTCCTGAAACAAAACGCCGTCGCCGGAATGACAAGGGCGAGCCGATACGGGATGAAAACAAACTTGACTGTCTGCCGGATTCTTATGAATCGCAGCCAAAAAAATCAATGCAATAATGCAGACAAACCAAGCAATGATCAATCACATATCGCAGCGTTTTTACTGCAGCATCACAAAAAATGCGGCAGCTTCGGCATCACGTCCAAACAGGCATTTCAATCGTACAAGCCGCCAGGAACAAATCACCTGCAGACTTGAGTCATGATCTTTAAAATCATGCGCAAATACGGGTCGAAACGAGAAAGAGAATTTTAACGACGAATTTGAACCGCTCAAAGAAAATTTGCGTTTGACTGTCGCAGCAAGGATAATAACTGAAGAATACTCTTGGACTGAAGGTTCGCGCAGGCGGCTTGGAACAGACATACGGAGGATAAGCAATGGCATTTTCGGCAGATGATTTTCCTATTGGTATCGAAGATTTTGAAAAACTTATAACCATGGGAAAGGTATACGTCGATAAAACGGAGGAACTTGAAAAACTGATTAAGTCAGGAGCCGACGTAACATTGCTATTAAGACCCCGCCGGTTCGGAAAGACTCTTTCCATGAGCATGCTTCAGAATTTTCTTGAACTCAATTATGCTAACCCTGAGGACAGAAGCCGCCAGAAAAGGCTTTTCCAAAATTTGAACGTGTATGGCAACCGGGAGTTCTGCGACAGACACATGGGCCGCCATCCGGTCATCAGCATCTCCCTCAAGGACGTCGACGGCGAGACTTTTGAGGATGCCATGCGCGTTATGAAAATAATTCTCCTCAAGTTTTTCCAGAAATTTCGTTTCCTGCTGAATAGCGATAAACAATATGAAGATAATAAAAACTTGCTGAAAGAAAAATTCGACATATGCTCTTCAACCAAACTGAATTTGTCAGACG
>JAFURY010000077.1 GCA_017480795.1 Succinivibrionaceae bacterium | reverse complement strand
TTTTTCTGATTCCTACTCCACAGTTCTTTCAAGCCAACATTACAAAAAAATCATTTTTATGAAAGTGTTATAATTTGTCATTTTTGGCAGAAACGCAGGAATTTTTGAGTGTGACCTAAATCACTCAATGTCAACGACTAGTTCTTTCATTCGACAATGCGCCGTAGCGTTCGGCATCGGCTTTTGCATTTGCTTTGGCTTTGGGCGCATTGTCCGAGCATTGTTTCGCGGCTGTATTTACACTTTTAAAAACTGTGTCATTCCGGAGGTTTTTCATGAAACGAGCAGAACTGGAAAAGCATCTTAACGATTTTCTGAAGATCGGTGAATTTCGGGACTACTGCAGCAACGGCCTGCAGGTTGAGGGCAAGGACGAAATCGCCACCGTGGTTACCGGCGTCTCCGCCTCAAGACAGTTCATCGAGGCGGCTGTCGAGGCGGGAGCCGATGCCGTCATTGTTCATCACGGTCTTTTCTGGAAGGGCGACGATCCATGCGTAAGAGGCGTGCTGAAGGCTCGCCTTGCGCCGCTCCTCAAAGCCGATGTCAGTCTTTTCGCCTATCATCTTCCCCTTGACGCACATCCCGAACTGGGCAACAACGTTCTGCTGGCGCAACGCCTGGGCATACGTCAGATCGGCTGGTGCGACGGCTGCGAGACTCATCCCATGGTGGGTCTGGGGGAAATTCCGGATGAGACCGTGGAGGATTTCGCCGCCAGAATCGACCGGCTTCTTGGGCATCGTAACTCCCAAATCGTCGGGGATAGAAGGCGCGTTGCCAGAAAGGTTG
This sequence comes from Succinivibrionaceae bacterium, assembly GCA_017480795.1. GTDB lineage: Bacteria > Pseudomonadota > Gammaproteobacteria > Enterobacterales > Succinivibrionaceae > UBA2804. The sequence goes on along the minus strand of JAFURY010000077.1, from coordinate 11,876 downwards.
CCTGGTGCACCGGCTCCGCCTCGGAATTCATGCCCCTGGCTGCTGAGCATGGAGCCGACGTGTTCGTTACCGGAGAGGCGCCGGAGCGGGCGGTGCATGTGGCCGAAGAGCTTGGCATCGCTCTTGTCACCGCCGGCCACCACTGCACGGAAACCCTGGGGATCGAGGCGCTGGGCGAGCATATTGGCCGACAATTTGCTACTCATGTCAGATTTATCAATATTCCGAACAACTTCTGATAACCATCCGGGAACCTTGCGCATATAATAAGGCACGGGCCTGTCATTTCTCCGGCGGAAGACCTTGCGCCTGAACGGTTTCGGATCAGCTGCGCATTCGGAGAAAACGTCAAAACGAAATCTGTCCAGTATCGGCGGCATCGGTTTGCGGAAGTTGTGCCTTTTTTTATTATAATAACTATATTTTGCAGCGCGGGCGTTGCGGGATTTTTGACGCGCCCGGATGCGGGAACGTCCGACGATTGTTTTCCGCCGGGGCGCTGCGCATGGGACCGAAATTATGGAAACAGTACTGCCGCGGGTGCTGATGGTCGAAGACTCCCGGCCATTGAGCGCGGTTTACAGTTCATATCTGAAAAACGAGGAAATCAGTCTCAAAAGCGCCTATGACGGTCATACGGCGCTGGATCTGATTCATTCCTTCCGTCCGAATATCATCCTTCTTGACATCTATCTGCCGGACATCACCGGTTTCGAGATCCTCAACCACATCAAAACCAACCGTCTGGACATTCTGGTGGTGGTCATCACCGGCTCCGATTCGGTGGAGGATGCGGTGGACGCCATGCGCTACGGCGCCTACGATTTTCTCTCCAAGCCCGTTACCGCCGCCCGTCTGAGAGTGACGCTGCAGAACACCCTCAAGCATCTGCACCTTGACAGCCTGGTCACCCAGTACAAGAAGGACATGAACGATCAGTTCGTGGGCTTCATCGGCGCCTCCAAGGTCATGCGTAGCATCTATCAGACCATCGAGCGGGTGGCCCCGTCCAAGGCCTCGGTGTTCATCACCGGCGAAAGCGGCACCGGCAAGGAGGTCTGCGCCGAGGCCATCCACAAACTCAGCAACAACAAGTCCGGCAAGTTCGTGCCCCTCAACTGCGCCGCCATCCCCAAGGATCTCATTGAAAGCGAAATCTTCGGTCATGTGAAGGGAGCCTTCACCGGAGCCATCGGCACCAGAATCGGCGCCGTGGGCACCGCCGACGGCGGCACGCTCTTTCTGGACGAGATCTGCGAAATGGATCTGGCGCTGCAGAGCAAGCTGCTGAGATTTCTGCAGACGGGAAAATTCTACAAGGTGGGCTCAAACGAGGTGGAGTCGGTGGATATCCGCATCATCTGCGCCACCAACCGCAATCCTCTCCTGGAGGTGAAGGCCGGGCGTTTCCGGGAGGATCTCTACTATCGTCTTCACGTGATCCCGATTCATCTGCCGCCTCTTCGGGAGCGGGGGGACGACGTGGAAAAGATCGCCACCAAGTTTCTGCTGGAATTTTCCAAGGAGGAGAACAAGAGTTTCCGTCGCTTCACCATCAGAGCCAGCCAGCTGTTGCTGTGCTACGACTGGCCGGGCAACGTGCGCCAGCTGCAGAACGTTGTGCGACAGATCGTGGTGATGAACGACGGCGAGGAGGTTACCGAGGAAATGCTTCCCGAGGTGATCCGCAACGCCGCCGGCTCCTCCGAGACGCAGATGCCGCCGATGAACATTGGCATGCAGCCGATGATGCCGCAGTTCATGCCCGGATTCGCGCAGCAGCAGCCTCAGACCGTCGCCTCCATGCCGTCGGGCCAGGAGCTGCTGAAGCCGGCCAGAGTGGAGGATGTGAAAACCATGGCCGAGGTGGAGCAGATTTACATCGAGCACGCCATCAGTCTCTGCGGAGGCAGCATCGACAAGGCGGCCAGGCTCCTTGACATCAATCCTTCCACCATTTACCGCAAAAAGAGCTCCTGGAGGAACAGCACCGCCGCCGCAGGTCAGGACGGCTCCGCCGCAGCGTCTGCCACGAAGTCAGGCGCCGACTGACGCCGCTTGTATAATTTTAGGGAGAATAGATGAGGCGGACCTGATCGCCCGGATTTTAAAGAATAACAACAACTATGCACGGAGATATCAAAATGGGCTATGTAGATCGCAGTGTACTGAAGCAGATGTGCGCCGATGTGGGCGAGGACATGCTGGAAACTCTCATTTCCTATTTTGTGGAGGATGCCACCGAAAAGATAGCGAGTTTCAAGGTCAAACTTGAAAACCGGGACTACAAGGCCCTAGGGGTGCTGGCACATACCATGAAGTCCGTCTGCGCCCAGTACGGCATCACCCAGTGCTCGGCTCACGCCAAGGAACTGGAGGCTCTCTGCCACAGTCAGGATCCTTCCGCCTCCGCGGAGGACATCGCAACCCGGGTGACCGCTCTGTGCTCCGAGCTTGAGGGGGCCATGGAGGAGATCAGGACCGTCACCCTGTAGCAGAGCACATGCTTTTAGACAGCTGCACCTTTTTCGATTCCGATCCCGCCATCGCCGCCGGCAAACTGGTGGATCGGATCAAGTCCCATGGCGCCAATCCGGACATGCTGCTGATTTTCAGCTCCTACCCCAGAGCCGGGGAAACCATCCGTTCGGCCATTGTGGCCCAGCTTCCGGGCATTACCCTTCTGGGCGTATCCTCCGAGCTGGGAGTCTGCTCTTCCGATCCCGCAACTTTCGCCGACATTCCATGCATGAGCGCCATGATCTTTTTCGACCCCGAGGGAGCCTACGGCATTGCCAGCGGCACCTTCGGATCCAATGATCAGCAGGAGCTTTCCGACCATATCGATCTGGCCCTGAAGCGGGCCGGACGCCGGGGGGAAATTCCTGATCTGGTTTTCTTCGTTTTCGGTCAGGTTCTGCGTCAGCAGCTGATCATCTCCTCCTTCGAGTCCCTTTTCGGCCGGTCGGTGCCCATCTTCGGTGGCGGGGCCGGCATCTGCGGCAGCACCATGGGATGCTTCACCCACAAGGCCGCATATGTGGACGAGGATTTCTACGCCCTGGTGCTGATGTATCCATCCTGCCAGGTGCGAACCTCCTACACCTCCTTTTTCAGAACCATGCCCTACTACGGCGTCATCAGCAGCACCGAAGGCAACCGGATCCTCCAAATCGACAACCGCAGCGCTCTTGACGTCTACACCGGCTGGCTTGCCAATTCTTATCCCCGGGATTTTCTTGACGGTCAGGAGAACATGCTGCAGGAGGTGATGAACGTCCATCCGCTGGGCGTCCAGACCGGTCTGTCCCATCTTGACAGCAACTACCGCACCTTCGTCATCACCGAAACCACCGCAGGCGGAGCTCTTCGCACCTACACCCATCTCAAGCCCGGCACCAGGGTTCATTTCATGGCGCCCTTCGATCGGGAGACCACGCTGCAGAAATACCGGGAGTCCATCGAATGCACCAAACTGCGCCGGGGCTGCAGTCAGACCTACGGCATTCTCACCGTAACCTGTTACATCATCCGCTCCATGCTTGCCGGCACCGACGTGGAATTCCTCAGAAATCTGGATTTCCCCATCTGCGGCTTCTTTTCAAGAGGCGAGCACGGTCAGTTCTCCAACGGTGTCAATACGGACTCCAACCTGATGGTGGCATCCGTCGTTTTCTGCCAGGAGGATTAGATGTCCAGTCAGCAGGCCCGCATGTCCATGGATCAGACCCAGTCCGATCTCAGACGCTATCGCCTGCTGCTGTCCTTCAGCGAGGGCAGGGAGTCCCGTTACAAGGAAACTCTCCACAAGCTCATCAAGGGTCTGGACAACCAGCTGAGCAACAACGATCCCGAGTTCTGCCTCACCTCTCTCACCGACTGTCTCCACGAGCTGGTGCCCTTTGACAATTTTCAGCTTTTCGTCTTTCACGACATGATTTGGGAGCAGGCCTACTCCTCCATCCCCGATTCCGACGGCCTGAGCCTTTCCCACGGCGCTCTGACCAAACGGATCGTGCTTAATGGCTCCGTGGCGGCTCTGTACGATCCCCTGTGCTTTTCCGAATTCAGCGCGGTTCCCGCCAGATGCCGGCGCTACTACGGATCGGCGGTGCTGCTTTCCTGCACGCTGTACGACGCCATCTATCTCATGGTGTTTTCCTCCGAATCCCCCGTCAAGCTGGATCTTGACGCCAAAAAGCTCATCCAGAGTTACCGGCCCTTCATCAACAACGCCATTCAGCGCTACCACACCAACGCCGGCATCAGCAGCCAGATCTTCGAGATCACCAGCCGCTACTACAACAACCTGGAGACGGTGAAAAAATTCATCGAGGTGTCCAACTTCGGCTACTGGAAGACCGACGCCGACGGCTTTTTCGATTCCAATCTGGAGGTGACGCGGGATTTCAGAATATCCCGGCACCTGATGAACATCAGCTCCGTGATGTTCGCCGGCAATCTCAAGGATCTGCCCAACATCAACGACGTGTCGGCTTCGGTGAGAACCGCCGGCACCACCGGATCGATCCGCAAGATTTTCGAGGCCCGGGGCAACATCTACAAGTTCATCACCATGGTGACCTATCAGGGCCAGGACTACTACGTCTGTCTCCACGGAGAGCCCCAGAAGGATCGCAACGGCGACTTCGAGGGCTACATCGGCGTGTTCTACGACATCACCGAGGAGATCAGAATTCTTCATTCCCTGGACGGCGCCAAGCGCATCAGCGAGGAGGTGAGCCGTTCCAAAACCCAGTTCCTGGCCATGATGAGCCACGAAATCAAGACTCCCATGCAGGCCATCGTGGGCATTCTGGATCTCCTGGAGCTGACGGATCTCAGCCAGGAGCAGCGGGATCTCATCCGCCATGTGAGCCATTCGGCCAATCTGCTGCAGATCCTGCTGAAGGACGTGCTGGACTACTCTCGCATGGGATCCAACGAAATGCAGCTGGAAGAGCTGGAATTCTCCATCCGCTTCGTCATGGATTCCATCATCAAGCAGATGGAGCCCAAGGCCAGGGAGAACGGCATCAGTCTGGTCCTGGAGGTGTCGGACAACTTCCCGAATATCATCGTGGGGGATCAGAACCGTCTGTCCCAGGTCATTTTCAATCTGCTGGGCAACGCCATCAAGTTCACCCAGTACGGGCAGGTGAAGCTTAAGGCCTATGTGCTGAAAAATCGCAATCTCCGCTTCGAGATATCCGACACCGGCATCGGCATATCCCCGGAGAAGGTGCAGATGCTGTTCAATCCGTTCCGCCAGGTGGACGCCTCCATGACCAGACGCTTCGGCGGCACGGGACTGGGACTGGCCATCTGCAAGAAGATCGTGGAGCTGATGAACGGCGCCATCGGCGTGGAAAGCGCACTGGGCAAGGGCAGCACCTTCTGGTTCAACATCCCCGAGCGGCTGCCGGCCCGGGATACGGGACTCATCAACGCCAGATCCATCGTCAAGTCCGAGCCGGCGCAGAGCGAGGAGCGCAAATACCGGATCCTGCTGGCCGAGGACAGCAAGGTCAACCAGTTCATCATCAAGAAAATGCTGGAAAATCTGGGTCACGAGGTGCGGCTTGCGGACAACGGCCTCATTGCGGTGGAGGAGGTGCAGAAGGACGTGCCGGATCTGGTGCTGATGGATCTGCAGATGCCGGAAATGAACGGTATCGAGGCATCCCGCAGAATAATCCGCTACAACCCTCTGGTGGTGATCCTGGCGCTTACCGCCAACGCCTCCCCCAGCGAGCGCATCGAATGCAGGGATGCCGGCATGATCGACATCGTCAGCAAGCCGGTGACCATAGCCAGCCTCAGAAACATGTTCCAGACCTTCCGCGGCCTCATCAATTCCAGAATGGATACCATCCGGGCCAACACCGGAAAGACGGGTTTCAAGGACAGCAGTCAGGACATGATCGAAGAAAAGGCCGTAGCGAATGTCGAGGAGATGACCGAAGAGCAGGTCGAAGAGAAGTTCGAAGATAATATCGAAAAAAAACGGCGCGCCGGATCCTGAGAGCCGGCAGCAGAAGTCCGAGACCGATGCGTGTCTATCTTGATACTTGAGACAACTCTTCAGAAGACTGCATCAGAATTTGAACCGAGCCTTGGCTGGGTAAGGAAAATCCGTCTAAAACTGCAGAAAATCTGAGCATTGGAGCCGGTTGGGCCAAAGCGAGACGGACGATGGATAGCGAACTAGGCTTTGGATAGACATAAGAGACTTTGTTGCTCAAAGAATCTCCTATGAACGCATGGCCGTCGCTGCCGTTTATCGTCGTTGGGGCGCAGTTTCACGCAGATAATGAATTTTTCAACTGTTCCGGTAACATTCAACCTCCCGTTCCAAAGGGACTGACAAATCCGGATATTGATCATCAACAGATTCTGCAGGCATGAGAGGAGTGAATTATGGCTGTTTCCGCAAGCGTCTTTCCGATAGGATACACAAATTTTGAAGAACTCATCAGCGCGCAGAAAGTTTATGTGGACAAAACTGCGCATCTTCCAGGTTTGGTTGATGGAGACAAGGTAACTCTTCTGTTGCGCCCGCATCGCTTCGGCAAAACCCTTTCCATGAGCATGCTGGCTACGTTTCTTGAGATGAATTATCAGAATCCGGAGGATCGAAGCCGTCAGGAGAGACTTTTCAAGGGGTTGCATGTTTTCCAGAAGGAGCAGACGTTCTGTCAGAAATTCATGGGACGCTATCCGGTTATCAGCATTTCGCTGAAGTCCGCCCAGGGCTCCGATTTCCGAAGCGCCTTGAAATCAATGCTCTTAATGATCGGGCAACTGTACAGCAAGTACGATTTTATCCGCGAAAGCAAAAAACTTGATCCGTTAAAAATCGAAACTCTTAAAAGGCGTATTGCCATTTGCGAAAACGAGTCCTTTGATCTGACCAAGGAAAATAACCTGTCCACAGCCAAAACGATAGTTGAGGATTCCCTAAAATTTCTCAACGATCTTCTTTTCAAAGAATTCGGACTACCATCAGTGATAATCATCGACGAATACGACGTTCCGCTGCAAAAGGCCACCGTCAACGGCTATTACCCCGAAATGCTGGAAGTTGTCAAGGCACTGCTGGGAAACGCTCTGAAGGACAACACGAACCTGTTCAGGGGTTACGTCACAGGATGTCTAAGAATATCCCACCAGAGCATTTTTACAGACGTGAACAACTTCAAATCTTTTGGATCACAGGACACGAAATTCTCCGACTTCATAGGACTTACAGTGCAGGAGACGCAGAAACTGTTCATAGAGTACGGTCTGAAAAACAGACTGCAGGATGCGATTGACTGGTACGACGGCTACAACTTCTCCGGAACGGATATGCTCTGTCCCTGGAGTGTGCTGAATTTCATGGAGGACGCACTGGATAACGATCCTGCAACCTTCAGACCGCAGAACTACTGGGCCAGTTCCAGCGGCAACGATATTCTGGAAATCTGCATGAGACATCCCGATGAGACCGACTCCATGCGCCTCCAGAATCTGATGGAAGGCAAGCCTCAGGAGATTGCTCTCATGGAGTTTACTTCATATCCTGATATATCAAGCGATTCAAACTTTGACGTTTTCGGAACTCTGATGCTGCATACCGGATACTTTACCAAGGTCAGGGACAGCGACTGCAAGGCTCAGGACAGTGAAAAGAGCAAGGGGTGCAACAGCACTTCGTCAGGCTCCGCAAGAATGCTGATAAAAATTCCCAACCAAGAGGTCCGTCATTGCTTTGCCGACAAAGCGAATAAACTGTTTGGCAGAAACAACAGTCAGTGGCTCCATCAGGCCCTTGATATGCGGGAAGCGTTTCTTGCAGGGGACGTTCAGAAGGCCGAGGAACTCGTCAACAGCATGCTGAAATATTTCATCAGTCTGAAAGATTCCGCTTACGAAAGTTTCTATCACGGATTTCTTGGCGGCGTGCTGGGAATGACCGTAACGGACGATATCAAAATTCTGTCCAACCGTGAAAGCGGCGACGGATATGCGGATCTGGTTGTCAAAAACAATCGCGCGCTGACTGCGGCGATTCTTGAACTGAAAAAAAGCGATGACGATGAGCCTCTGACCATGGAACGTGTCTGCAAAGAGGCTCTCAAACAGATTGACGATACGAACTACGACCATGATTTCAAGGCTACCTACCGGATCATTCACAAGTACGGACTGGCGTTCCGCAGCAAAAAGTGCAGGATTGCAAAGGAGCGGTCCTCGACGGATCTCTGAACAGGGTTGCCGGAAACTTTAACCCGGAAGCGATTTCTGAGGAATCGGCGCCATGGCAAACGGCCGAAGACCTGCTGGCGGCTCATACGAACCTCAAAGTCAGAGAATAACTTCGGATCTGACGCGAATTTCTGTGATTTTTTCTCTTAATCCCTATGCAACTTGCTTTATAATCTAAGCACTAGTTGTACATTTTTATCTGGAGGCTTTATGGGTCTTATTTCTTTTGTCAAGGGCGTAGGTCAGAGACTTTTCGGCGGCGCCAAAAATGAGAATCAGGCGGTTGATCTGAAGCAGAACATGGATGCGCTGGGACTCGACACCAAGGACATCACGGTGGAGATGGACGGCGACAAGGCGGTTCTGAAGGGCAACGTCAAGGATCAGGCTACACTTGAGAAGGCCGCGCTTGCGGTGGGCAATCAGGAAGGCGTGTCCGCGGTGGAAATCGGGGATGTCGCGGTCGCCAGCGCCGAGCCTGCTTCCGTTTTCTACGAGGTGGTCAAGGGCGATACTCTCTGGAAGATCGCCGAGGCTCAGTACGGCAAGGGCAACGGCGCCAAGTACACTCTCATTTTCGAGGCCAACAAGCCTATGCTTTCCGATCCTGACAAGATTTATCCGGGTCAGACCCTGCGCATTCCTCCTCTGAAGTAGGAGCGGGACAGCGCATCTGTCGCCCTAAGTTTCCGGCCAATTTTTCCGGACCGGTCGCGCGGGCGCATCAAACGTTGAGGACGGCATGACGCCGTCCGTTTTTCTTCTGGAACTCCGATCGTCCGATCCGGGGATCAGGGTTCGAAACTTTCATGCGGGGCGGCGTCTCTCCGCTTCTGCTTCTGCTTAAATCCCCCGGATTTTTCCACCTGTCCACTATGACGCCGTCTGCAAATCGGCCCCGCCTTGCTTGACACCGATTCGAGCACTTGCGGATAATGAAACCGCAGATTCGTCCAGCGCCGTTCAGGCCACACGTTTCTGTCCGCTCCATTGTTTGTCGGCTATGGCAGTACTGTTATGAAATCACTAAAATCCAAGGTCTTCTTTCTGACTTTTTTCCCGCTGGTGCTGTTTTTCCTGGTGGTGATCATCAATACCCAGATCTTCGAGAAGCAGCGCACCGTCAACGATTCCTACTCCTTTTTCAAATCCGTGCTGGGCAATTACAACAGTTCGGTGGCAAGATGGCTGTCGGCCAGAGCCAACATGGCCCAGAGCATCGCCGATCTCACCAAAAGTCAGCTGGTCAGCCGTGATTTTCTGAAGTCCACCTCCAACGCCTACAAGGCCGACGTCTACTTCGCCCAGGACGACGGCAAGATTTACGCCAGCGACATGTCCGACGAGGAGTTCGTCCGGGGATTTTACGACGATCCGTATGATCCCCGGGGCGAAAGCTGGTACAAGCTGGCCAGCTCCAAGGTGCTGATGGATGACATGTATTTCGAGGAAACCGTCGGCGCATGGGTGGTTTCATGGGTTCTGAGAAAGGACGACGGCGTTTTCGGCATGGATGTCTGGGTGGACAACATGGACATCGCAGACAAGAACCTGGTGTTGCCAAGCGACGCCAAGCTGCTTCTCGTGGACAGCCGGGATCAGATCATCCTCTACGGTGACAATTCTCTGCGGGGCAAGAAGACCACCGAACTGGATCCCGCCTACAGCCCTGAATTCATCTCCAGGGTCATCAGGAACACTCCCAAGGAATTCACCCGGTTCGAGGCAGCCGACGGCTCCGAGAAATGGATCATCGGAGCCGATCTGGCCGATGCCAGGTGGAAGCTTATGATCTGCCTTGATCGCGACCAGGTGCTTTCAAGCCTCAACAGCACCATCCGAACCACCTATCTGACCATGTTCGTGGTGCTGGCGCTGGTGCTTGTCGCCGTAAGATACGTGGTCATCCGCTACATTTCCATTCCTATGTACCGGATCAACCGTCTCATCGGCAACGTGAGCCAGAATCATGACTTCACCGAGCGGGCCAAGTGCAGGACCAGCGACGAAATCGGCCGGATGATCATGAACATGAACGGCTTCATGGACGAGCAGTGCCGGATTGTCACCTCCATCAAGGAGATCGGCGATTCCATCCTTGAAAGCGTCGGCACCTGCAACACGGTGGTGAGCAATGTGGAAAGCGAGCTCAAGAGTCAGGAGGAGATCACCGAGAATTTCTCACGAGCTCTGGATGTGGTGAATTCCGCCACCGGGGACATCACCAGCAGTTCCAACGAGGTGGCCGGCAAGGTCAGCTCCGTTCATCAGCTGTCGGAAAACAGCGTGGAGATCGCCGGCAGCGCCAGAGACTGCGTGAATCAACTGAAGGACGATCTGGACAAATCATCCGCGGCCATCACTCATCTCAACGAGCTTACCGCCAGCGTGGTTTCGGTGGTGGGCACCATCAGAGACATTGCCGATCAGACCAACCTTCTGGCGCTTAACGCCTCCATCGAGGCCGCCCGGGCCGGCGAGCACGGCAGAGGCTTTGCCGTGGTGGCCGACGAGGTCAGAGCGCTGTCCTCCAGAACCAAGGAGTCCATCGCCGAAATCGAAAACACCACCAAGGATTTCGAGAACGGAACCATGAGCGTGGTGAACACCATCGCCAGAAGCTCGGAAAGCTGCAGCGAAACCATTCAGTGGGTGGAGTCGATTGTGGAAAAGCTTAACGAGATCAACGGCCATATCGGCGACATCTCCGTAATGAGCGAATCCATCGCCAACTCCACCGCCGAGCAGCAGCAGAACTTTGCCACCGCCGAGGAATGCATGCGCCAGCTGACCAGCAGCTCGCAGCAGATCGCATCCGACATGGGGCGGTGCACCGAGGCCTACCGGAATCTTTCGGACAACGCCGACAGCATGACAGAGGTGTTCTCGGTGTTCAAACTGCCTGAAAACGGCAGGGAGCGGGATGTGGACGCGAAGCTTGATTGAGATATAGATGCTGTAACGGTCGGGAGATTCTATGCCTGATGTGGAGAAACAACTGAAACTTCTTTCTGATGTGTCAGCGGTTATTGAAGGGTTTAGAAAGGAGAAGCGTCTTGCTGACAAATCCTTCACGGTCTTTACCGCTTTAAAAAACGAGACCAAAGAGGTTGGCACGCACACCACTTTTCTGTACGAAATTCTCAGGCCGGATGGCGAGCATGGAATGGGTTCAACTTTCTTGAAATCTTTTATCAGGGAAGTTATGCACATAGAAGTTCACAGCGACTCAAGACTGGATCTTAAGCGGCAATATTGCATTCCAAAGAAGAGAAATGGAGTCAGTGGGCTCATTGATCTGGTTGTCTGTGTTGACAACATGATATATCCGATTGAGGTAAAAATTTTCGCGCCAGATCAGCCCAAACAGGTTGAGCGATATTTTGAGTTTGCCAAAGAGCAAAATTCAAAATGTAAAAACGCGCTGCCGGACAGGGTTTACTATCTCACATTGGACGGTCATAGGCCCGAAAGTATGGGAAATCTGTAATGGGTCTGAAATAACTCAAAATGCCCCGTTCCAGAGGGGCTGATTACTCTGGATATGGTATCAAGATTCCAGTAGGTTTGTGCCATAGGTTCTTTAAAAATTCATGGTGATTCAGATCACATTTCAGAACAAATGA
>JAFURY010000076.1 GCA_017480795.1 Succinivibrionaceae bacterium | reverse complement strand
GAGTTGTGTAAAAAGTAAGACATCACGAAAACGTACCGAGGAAAAACGGTCACTGCGAGCGGTATTAGACAGTCTCGCGCAAACCCTTGCGGCACCTGCGTTTATCGAGTGTTTTATGCAGGCTTAAAGACATGGACATGCGATGAAATTCAAAATGGTCCTGGCGGATGGTCCGCCTGGGCATAGGCGCTTGCGTCTGTTTTTCCATGCCTGAAGCCGGAATGAACAGCGCAATTCAGCGTTGCAGCAACCTCTACTGAATTTCCGCAGTCTAGACGTTTCATTTTTTTTTTTTTTGATTTTTGTCTCATTTTTGAGATATTGATGAAAATGTGTCAGAATATGTGATATGAACCAAGCTTTGGTGGTGGAATTGTTTGAAATTGCTGATGGCGAGAATTGAAAGACAAAATTCCTGTCATGTCCTGTTTCTGCGGCCGGAGGTTGGGTCTGGGGTGAGGTTGCCGGATTGTTTGATTGCGGTGTTGCGCGGTTGTGACATGTCTATGCCGCGACGGCTGATTTGTCGCGGAGATCTTATGTTGCGGCGTATGCGCCAAACGCAGCCGTCAGGCGGCGACATCCCGCGAATGGCGCGGATCAAACGACCGAGTCTTGAAAAGTGAAGAGCATCCGCATGTCCGGTTTGTCTGAGCGGTTCTTTCAACGCGCCTGCCGGTGCGCGAATGCGGATAAGAACGCGAAGCGGGATGACAATCCCGCTTTGACATCAGAAATGATTGGTACGCCCCGGCGGATCGCCGAAACCGCCATAGTCGGTATGGCAGTCAGACGGAATTACCCTGACTGAATCTCTCCAGTTCCTCTTCCGTGACGAATCCCGATGCGGCGCCGGTGGTTCTGATCTTCAGCGCCGCAAACAGCTGGGCCCGATCCAGTGCCTCGTCAGGATCGCCGTTTTTGAGGTAAAAGTGCATGAAGGAGGAAAACAGCGCGTCTCCCGCTCCCACCGTGTTTACGGTGACTCCGATGCTGCAGGCAGGGCGGTGAAGAAAACGGTTTCCCTGTCTCTGGTAGATCATGGCGCCCTTTGCTCCCATGCCCAGGACAAACAGACGGCATCGGTAGCGACAGCCCAGGGCACGGAGAAAGTCCTTGCAGTCCCCGTTTATTCCTTCGTCGCTGAGAAACGCGATGTCCGCCAGCTCAAGAAACTCGCGGTTGTATTCGTCATCCGGGTTTGAAAGCACGTGGAGATCTGTGGCGATGAGTTTGCCGCTGTTTTTTGCCACATGAAGCAGCGGCCGGCTGAAGTTGATGTTGCAGACCAGCACCGCATCGGCGGCCTCAATCATCTTTCGGTCAAAGTCGCAGGCTGTTTCCTGAATGTTTTTCAGGTCGCAGTATATCTGCCGTTTTCCCTCCTCGTCGTAGAGCACCACGGAGTTTGGAGTCTTCTCAAGGCACCTTTGGACGTGATCCGCGCTGATGCCACGGGATGCAAGATCCCGAGCGATGAGTTCTCCCGGCAGATCGCATCCGATGAGAGAATAGAGATCAACCTCATCTCCCAGTCTGGTCAGGGCTCCTGCGATGTTCAGCGCCACGCCGGATGCGGTGGTGTCAACTCCGAAAAACGGATAGTCGATGGGATAGTAGTTCACCGGAAAGCTCCGCACCCTGCAGGTGGTTTCCATGTTCAGCAGTCCAGAGACGATGAATTTTGCCATGATTGGCTCCTTTTGCCGTCATAAACGCGGCTGGTGTGTTTCTCTGAATATTTGGTCTGCGCGGAAAAGAAACTTCTGAACTTCCGCAGCGGTCTTCCGCGGGCTGGCTGCGCTTTCCGGCAGGCTCGCTCGCTTTCAGTCTGGCTGAAAGTTCTTTGTCAAGGTTATTGTACCTCGCCTTGCGTCCGAACGTTTCCGCGCCGGAGAACGTCATGACCGCCGCGCATCCCTTGCGCTGAAAACAGTGAGGCTCCGCGTTCAGCGCAGCGCTGCCGGACAGGGCTGTTTTGTCTTGTGTCTGCGTCTGTCCGTTCTCTTGCGTTTTGCCTCTGTCTCTGCCGGCCGAAGACTGTTTCCAAACTCCGGGTTTTCACGGCTCTGATCCTCGGCGAATGCCGCTTCGCAATTTTCCCGATTTATGCGGCAGATAAAAATTTGATTTCCGGCGACAGGGTAAAATTGTGGAAAATCTTCCGGCCATCGTTAGGGGAATCCATCTCCAAGGGTGCTTGCCTGGTTCAAGGATGATCCCCCGCGCGTGATCGGTCGGCGGAGATGGCTTTGATATTATGCGTGCTCTCACAAAAACAAAAAATGTATTTGCGGTGCATGATAAAAGTTAAGCATCTAACAGAATTTTTTTATATATTCTGATGTAATATCGATTCGTCATTGTGGGACTTTGTGGAGGTTTTAGCATGGCAGGCGTACTCGACTCCGTAAACCAGCTTACCGAACTGGTAGGTCAGAACCGAATGGAGCTTCTTCTGTTTCATCTCAACGGAAGAAAGCAGCGCTATGGCATCAACGTGTTCAAGGTGCGCGAGGTTCTGCGCTGCCCGCATCTCACCGTCATGCCAAAGCTTCACAAGTTCGTATGCGGAGTGGCTCATATCAGAGGCCAGACCGTTTCCATCATCGATTTGGGCATGGCCACGGGCGCGCCGAAAATCGAGGACCTGTCCAAGGCTTTCGTCATCATCGCCGAGTACAACCGTTCGGTGCAGGGCTTTCTGGTGGCAGCGGTGGATCGTATCCTCAACATGAACTGGTCCTCCATCATGCCGCCGCCAAAGGGCGTGGGCAAGCAGAACTACATGACCGCCGTGACCGAGATTGACGGCGAGCTGGTTCAGATCCTTGACGTGGAAAGAATTCTGGATGAGATTTCTCCAATCAACACCGAAGTTTCCACCACCGTGGTCGAAGAGACCGTTCAGACCACCAAGGAGATCAATATCGCCGAACTTCCGGTGCTGGTTGCGGACGACTCCACCGTGGCCCGGCGTCAGGTTCAGAAGTCCATGGAGGCCATCGGCATTCACTGTCTTCTTGCCAAGAACGGACGCGAGGCTCTTGATATCCTCAAGGAGATGAGTCAGAAGGGACCGATCAACGATCAGCTGCTCATGGTCATTTCCGATATCGAAATGCCGGAGATGGACGGTTACACGCTGACTGCCTCCATCCGAAACGATCCCGAACTCAAGGATCTGGAGGTGATCCTTCATACCTCGCTTTCAGGCATTTTCAATCAGACCATGGTCAAGAAGGTGGGCGCCAACAACTTTATCGCCAAATTCAATCCTGACGAGCTTGCAAAGGCGGTGCGCGACGTGCTGAAGTCCAAGCAGGGTCAGGCTATAATGGCAAAACACAACTAGAAATGAGTTTCGTTTTAAATGGCTGACAACATAACCCGCGAACAGTACGAGAAATTCTGTCTGTTCCTAGAGGATCACAGCGGTATCGTGCTTGGTCCGAGCAAACAGTATCTGGTGATAAGCCGTCTTACTCCGCTTGTCGCCGAGTTTCATCTGGGCTCCCTCGCCGAGCTTCTGGAGAAAACCCAGAACAGTCTCCAGAGACAGCTGCGGATGCGGGTTATCGACGCCATGACCACCAACGAGACTTTGTGGTTTCGGGACAATTATCCCTACAACATGCTCAAGAACAAGCTTCTGCCTGAACTTGCCAACCAGAAGATGCACGGAACCATCAAAATCTGGTCTGCCGCCTCCTCCTCGGGCCAGGAGCCCTATTCCATCGCCATGACCTGCTTCGAGACCAATATTCCGCGTCTCAAGACTCCTCAGGGAGTTCAGATCACCGGCACCGACATTTCTCCTACCATGCTTTCCCACTGCAAGGCCGGTGTGTATGACTACATCGCTCTGAACCGCGGTCTGTCTCCCGAGAGAAAACGTCATTTTTTCACCAAGGTCGACGATCAGAACATGGTGATCAACGAGCCTCTGAAGCGTCTGGTGAATTTCAAGCATCTCAATCTTCTTGAGAGCTATTCAGGCATGGGCAAGTTCGACATCATTTTCTGCCGCAACGTTCTCATTTATTTTTCGCCGCAGGTCAAGTCGAAGATCATCAATCAGATGGCCGACTGTCTCCATCCCGGCGGATATCTTTTCCTTGGAGCATCCGAGGCCATGACCGGTCTCTGCGACCGCTTCGAGATGATCAGATGCAACCCCGGCATCGCCTACAAGCTGATGTAGCCCGCATTTTCTTTTGCCCTCTGCGGTTGATTTGTTAAGCTTTTATCGGTATATTACAGACTCGATTTTTTGTGCCCGCTTTATAGCGGGTGTTTTGCGTCTGTGATCCCACTCTGTTTCCGCGTGTTTGCAGTCGCCTGTCTTTTGGGAAAAATTTATGAACGTGAATGCGCAGACTTCTGCTGCCGGCGATGAGGCAGAGGCGACATCAGCCGATTTCGCATCCCTTGGTCTTGATGAAAGAGTTTTCCGGGCCATCTCGGATCTTGGCTTCGAATCTCCTTCTAAAATCCAGGAAAAATCGATTCCGATTCTTCTGTCCGGTCGCGATCTCATCGGTCAGGCGCAGACCGGCACCGGCAAAACCGCCGCCTTCGCGCTGCCTCTTCTTTCAAAGATTGACGTCAGTCGCAAGGGCGTTCAGGCGCTGATCCTGACGCCTACCCGGGAACTGGCCATTCAGATCGCCGAAGCCTGCCAGACCTTCGCCAAATATCTTGAGGATTTTCATATTCTTCCGGTCTATGGCGGCGCGGCCTACGAGCCTCAGATCAGAGCGCTTTGCCGCGGCGTTCACATTGTGGTGGGAACTCCCGGCCGGGTGATGGATCTCATGCGCCGGGAGAAGCTTGATCTGTCCTCGCTGAAGACTCTGGTTCTTGACGAGGCCGACGAAATGCTGAACATGGGCTTCATCGAGGACATCGAGTGGGTGATATCCCAGTGTCCCGCCCAGCGTCAGACCGCGCTGTTTTCCGCCACCATGCCGGATGCCATCAGGAGAGTTGCGGTGCAGTATCTGACGGATCCCGTGGAGGTGCGGATCGCCGCAAAAACCTCCACCGCCTCCACCGTAAGACAGCGCTTCTGGTATGTCTCCGGTCTGCACAAGGTCGACGCCATGGCCCGGCTGCTTGAGATCGAGCCCTATGAGGCGGTGCTGGTGTTCGTCAGGACCAAGACCGATGCCGAAGCGGTGGCTCTCAAACTGGCCGCCCGCGGCTTTTCCGCCGAGGCTCTGCATGGGGATATCCCGCAGAAGCACCGCGAAAAAATTGTGGACAAACTCAAAACCGGCCGCCTTGATATTCTGGTGGCTACGGATGTTGCGGCCCGTGGCCTTGACGTCGATCGTATCACTCATGTGATCAATTACGACATTCCTTACGATGTCGAATCCTATGTTCATCGCATCGGTCGAACCGGGCGCGCCGGCAGGACGGGAGATGCCATCCTTTTTGTCTCTCCTATGGATCGGAAAATGCTCAGAATCATCGAGCAGACCACCAGACAGAAAATCGAGCCGATGCTGATGCCGTCCAACGAGGATATCAACCGTCATCGCGTGGATTCCTTCAAAAAGAGGATCCTGGAGCGGCTTGACGAGGAGAGGAACGATCTTGACGATTACAGAGAGGTTGTCAGCGAGCTTCTTGCCGACGACTCCGTGGATGCGGTGGAACTCTGCGCGGTTCTGGCCAGAATGGCCAACAACGACGAGCCTCTGGTGCGTGAAGCCGAAGCGGAGCCTGAGCAGAAGAGGCTGGGAGATGACAGAGTGGCAAGACCGCTGTCCGCTCAGGCTGAGCCGTTAAAGGATCATCCGGAAATCGAAATGCGTCGCTATCGGCTGAGCGTCGGTCACTGCGACGGCGTCAAACCGGGGCAGATCGTGGGAGCTATCGCCAACGAGGGCAATATCGACAGCAGCTACATCGGTCATATTGATATTTACGGCACCTTCTCCACTGTGGATCTTCCGGTGGTCCCCGATGACATCGGCGCCATCCTTCAGAATACGAGGGTATGCGGACGCTGTCTCGAACTGCGTGAATTCACCAGAGAACCGCCTGAAAGACCGTCGCGTGGTCGTCAGCGACCTTTTGCCGATGCTTTCAAGACAAGGGATCGGGGCGATGCCAAACGAAGCCGCGGGAAGGTAAGAGACGCCCGCCCTGCCGGAGCCGTGAGAAAGAGAAGAGGGCGGTAGCCATCTTTCCGAATTCCGAATCCTCGAAAAAACAAAAGGCCTGCTTCTGCAGGCCTTTACGATCAGGAGGAAATATATGAAACAAAAACTAACTTTCAATTCTATAGACTGCGACTTATAAAAAAAGTTCCTTAAAATCTGAAAATAATTGCGATTCATTCGGATTTCGTTTGAACTGTTACTGCTCGCCCAATCTGGTTTGGCGCGATTTTGACCGACTGGGCGGATGAGATCATGCGTTCTGGCGAAAGATGGAATTTTCATGCGTCCCATAAAGAAAGTGCACCGGCTGCTTGGCCAGTGCACATCGAAAACCAGAATGAACAAATTCTCACTAACACTCAATTAGATAGGTTATATTGATAAAAGTTCCGCGGAACACGATATTTTTTCAAAAATAACCGTTTTCAGGAAATCCTTGCCAGTCTTGCCATATAAAAGCCGTCAAAGCCGGTTTCAGACGGATATACGGTGCAGGCCTCCTCCAGCTTGAACTCATCGGGATGCCGGTTCAGAAAGTTTCGGATCTGAAGCTCGTTTTCCACCGGCATGATGGAGCAGGTGGAGTAAACCAGCTTGCCTCCCACCTTGAGGATCTTCGAATAGTTTTCCAGGATCTCCGCCTGCTGGGCGTAGAGGCTGGACAGGCGCGAGGCGGTGTCGGCCCACTTGATGTCTGGATTTCTTTTCAGAACGCCAAGACCGGAGCAGGGCACGTCCAGAAGCAGGCGGTCGGCCGATCCCGCAAGTCGCTTGATGACCTTGCTGGTGTCGATGAGTCTGGTTTCGATGTTGAAGGCTCCGGCCCGCTTGGCCCGCAGCTTGAGATTTTTCAGCTTCCACTCCGCCACGTCCATGGCGATGATGACGCCTTTTCCTTTGGACAGCGCGGCAAGATGCAGCGTTTTTCCCCCCGATCCGGCGCAGGCATCCACTATTCTCATGCCGGGATGAACGTCAAGGAACGGAGCGATCATCTGCGAGCCGGCATCCTGCTGTTCAAACAGCCCGGAGGAGAAAGCGTTCATTTTGAACAGGGAGGCATCGGTAAGAATTTCCAGCGCCGACGGCACGTTCTCAACCTCGCGGCTGGTCACGTTGGACCGCAGGAGCGTTCTGATCAGCTCTTCCCTGGTGGTCTTGAGGGTGTTTACCCGGATGAATCGTTTCGGCGCCTGGGCCAGAGCGCGACGCTCCGCCGGCCATCTTTCCCCCAGCTCGTATTCGCCGTGGGTTTCGAGCCACTCGGGACAGCCGTCCACCAGCGCCTTGTTTTTTTTCAGTTCGTGGTTCAGAAGCTTGATTTCCGCCACGTTCAGCGGCTCGGTTCTTGCGCCTTCGGTCTGGTGGAGATTGTTGATGACGTGCCAGATATGCACCAGGCGGTCGATTCCGGCCGCGCTGGCGGTTTTGTCCACCGTGGTGTCAAGAAGCTTCAGAAAGTAGTTGAGCCGGCGCATGATGTCGCCCACCACCCGGGTAACCAGCGCCTGCTCCCGGTTGCACACGTTCACCTTGCGGAAGTAGATGGAAAAGGCTTCGTCAGGACTCTTCTTCTCATGCAGGATGGAGTAGAGCACCGAGGTGGCGAGACGGAACTGGAAGGGCGTAAGGGTCGTGATTTTCATGGGCCGGTTCAGAAGGTGATTTCGTCAATGGTTTTGGAGAAGCTGTCCAGGAAGACATCCTCAAAGTATTTGATGGCCGGGGAGTTTGCGCTTCGCTGATCAAGCTTTTCCCGCAGTTTCTCGGCGGCGGCGGCGAACTCGCTGTTGCCGGCCTTTATTTCGCTCATGCATTTTATGTAGGCGCACATGGTGTCCGCATCCTTGACTATGCGCCGGGTCCTTTCGTCCATGCGCTCGGCCACCACAATGCTGCGATAGGTCTCCCGGAATTCCTCCGGCAGCATGTTCACCAGCTTTTCCTCCGCCATCTTTTCAAGATTCTTGTAGGCCGAGGCAATATCGGAATTCTGATATTTCACTGGGGTGGGCAGATCGCCGGTGAACACCTCCGGCGCGTCATGGTACATGGCCGCCAGCGCCACCTCGCCGGCGTTGATGTCCGAGCCTGTCAGACGGTTTTCGGCCAGCGCCATGAAATGCGCCACCATGGCCACCTGCAGACTGTGCTCGGCGATGTTCTCGTCAGTCACGTTGCGCATCAGCGCCCATCTGCCGATAAGCGGCATCCGGGCCAGCTGGGCGAAGAAGTGACTTTTCTGATTCTGTTCCAAGACGGGATCCTACTGGTGATATGTCTTCAGGAAGTGGGAGAAGCGCGATGCGGCCTCTCTGAGAATTTCCTCGTTGGGAATGAAGGTTATTCTGAAGTGATCCGGACGCGGCCAGTTGAAGCCGGTGCCCTGAACCACCAGCAGATGCTCCTGTCTCAGCAGATCCAGCACCATCTTGCCGTCGTCCTTGATGTTGAATTTCTTGGTGTCGATTTTAGGGAACATGTATAGGGCCGCCTTCGGCTTGACGCAGGTGATGCCCGGGATCTGGGTGAACAGATCGTAAATCAGGTTGCGCTGTCTGCAGAGCTTTCCGCCGGGGACAATCAGCTCGTTGATGGACTGGTAGCCGCCCAGGGCGGTAGGGATGGCCATCTGGAACGGCACGTTGGCGCAAAGACGCATGGTGGCCAGAAGCTCAAGGCCGCTGATGTAGCCGGCCGCCTTGTTCTTCGGACCGCTTACCACCATCCATCCCTGGCGGAAACCGCAGGCGCGGTACGCCTTGGAAAGACCGTTGAAGGTAACGGTAAGCACATCGTCGCTCAGTGTGCAGAGACTGCGGTGGGCGGTGTCGTCGTAGAGGATCTTGTCATAGATTTCGTCGGCGAACAGGATCAGGTTGTGCTGTCTTGCTATTTCGATGATCTCGAGAAGAACGTCGGTGCCGTAAACCGCGCCGGTCGGATTGTTGGGGTTGATGAGGATAATGCCCCGGGTTCTGGAGGTTATCTTCTTTTTGATGTCGTCGATATCCGGAAACCAGCCCTGCTGCTCGTCGCAGATGTAGTGGATCGCTCTGCCGCCGGCAAGATTCACGGCGGCGGTCCAGAGAGGATAGTCCGGAGCCGGCACCAGCATTTCGTCGCCGTTGTTCAGCAGAGCCTGCATGGACTGAACGATGAGTTCGGAGCAGCCGTTGCCGATGAACACGTCGTTGACGTCAACGTCTCTCAGACCCTTCTGCTGATAGTGCTGGACAATGGCCTTGCGGGCGGTGAACAGACCTTTGGAATCGCAGTAGCCCTGATTCTGAGGAAGATTCACGATCACGTCCTTCACGATTTCCTCAGGCGCGTAAAGCCCGAACGGCGCCAGATTGCCGATGTTCAGTTTCAGAATGCGGTGACCTTCGTCCTCAAGCCTTCTTGCTTCCTGATGGACGGTTCCCCGTATGTCGTAGCATACGTTGTCTAATTTGTGAGCTTTATCGATGAACATATCTTTCTGGCCTTAAAAAATCGCTTTCTTTGTCCGCCGCGCGGCGCACCGACGGGACAGCCCAATGCCTCCATTATATCATGTCGGCCGCGCCGTGACTTGTCTGAATCCTCTCGCTCCGAGCAGGGGCTTTCGCAGCTGGTCCGGGACATGAAAAACGGCGCCTGGGCGCCGTTCCCGAAAGGTTCCGGTTTTCGCGGGCTACCTAAAAACCGGCGTTTTTTCCTCGTACAGATAGGTCAGCACGTTCCTTTCGTATTCGAAATGCGGCAGCTGCTTGTTTTCGTCCTGCATGATCCGGTATTCGGTGGCATCCGGGTAGTAGCTGTTGTGGAAAACCACGAAAGGTATGAGATTCCCTTTGACGCTCTTTACGAATCCGGCAAGATTTCTGACGTTGCGGATGGTTCCGGTTTTGGCCACCACCTGACCCTTCAGCGGAGGCTTCACCACGCTTGCCCGTCTCAGAAGGGTGCCGCTTTCGCCGGATACCGGCAGCAGCTCGATCATGTGAAGTCTTGAGTCGTTGTTTTTGACGTACTTGAGCACCTGCAGCATGGTGTCGGCCGAAACCAGGGAGTAGGAGGACAGACCGCTGCCGTCGTAGAGATCGGCTCCCGCAAAGCTGACGCCGGCGCTCTGCTGCAGGATCTGCTTGACGCCCAGGGCGGCCTTGCGGATTGAAACCGGCTGGCCGTACAGGCTTCTGGCGGTGGCGGCGGCTATGGTTTCGGCAAAGAGGTTGTCCGAGTATTTCAGCATATGTTTGATCATAGCAGGCAGCTCCGGGGAGAAGGATTCGGCTAGCACCACGGCGCCTGACGGATTGCGCTTGGAGACGACGATGTTGCCCCTGAGGGCGATGCCCTTGTTTCTGAGGGCGGTTTTGATTATTTCCCGGGCCCAGAGATTGGGATCCTGCACCGCGAACTTGAATTCCTGCTCGTAGGCTTTTTTCTGATTCTTTTCCGCGGCGATACAGCCGGAAACGGTATAGGTGTTGTTCATGGAAGGTTCCACGATCAGCGTGCAGTTGGCCTGATCCAGCTCCGCCTTCGGCACCTGCTGGGTGTCGAACACGATTTTCGCCGGCTGGTATTGCGTCAGCGCGGCCCGGCTGAAGGTGCGGGCGCCCCGGGGCATCTGAGCCTTGGTGATGATGCAGTTGTGATCGATGACCACCGCTCCCGCCGGGGCGGCGAAGCACAGCGGAAGATCGTCCCACGGCCAGCCGGCTCCTCTGGTGTAGCCGTTGGAGATGGAGGCGTTGATGATCACGTTGCCCTGAATCGATTTGATCCCGGCTTCCTTGATCTTGTCCAGCATCCCAAGCAGTCTTTCGGTGCTGAAGGTGGGATCGCCGGCAAAGTCTATGATCAGATCGCCCTTCAGAACTCCGCCCGAGGGACTTGCGCCGGAGCGCATGGCGGTTCTGAAGCGGAAGTGCTGGCCAAGCTGGGTGAGGGCGGCGGCGGCGGTGAATACCTTCATGGTGGAGGCGGGAGCCAGCAGCAGCGCCTTGTTCCGACCGCCGTCTGACATTCCCGGCAGCGACCAGACCGCGCCCACCAGCGATCCGTTGGCGGTTCTTGCCGGCTCGGCCAGAATCAGCGGAGCGCGGGTCTTCTCCGGCGTCCTTGATGCGTTCTGGAGGCTTCGGCTCTGGATTTGCGGTTTGCTTTGAGTTCTCAAAGGCGGCTTTGTCTGGGGCGCTTTTCTGATCTGCGCGCTGTGGCCAGGTTTTGCGGTTCTGGCATCCGCCGGATGGACGCCGCTTAAAACCATGCCGGCGACGACCATTGCGCCGGCAAGAAGATATCTGATTGGGAGCATAGCGATGAACCCTGCTGTAAAGTTAAATGAACTAAAATTGTCGCTATTATAGTGTTTTTTGGGTGTTGTAGAAAACGACGGATTGAATGTCGCGTTCGGGCGATCTTGTCCGAAGCGCAAAGTGGCGGGAAAGACGGGAGAGCGCGACGCGGAAAGGGGCGCCAGCGCGACGCCCCTTTTGACTGAGGAAACGGGGAGAGACTAGTATTTGAACTTCTCCACCATGCCCCGCTGCTGCGTGGCCAGTGAGTCCAGCGAAAGACAGGAATCCTTGGCCTTTTCAATTTCCTTGGCGTTGAGCTCTGAAAGTTCGGATATGCGGCTGACGTTGTTGGCCACCTCGTTGGAGGTGCAGCGCTGCTCCTCTGCGGCGGAGGCGATCTGGTGTGCCATGTCGTTGATGGTGGTGAGAATGGCCTTGATCTCCTCGATGGAGGAATTCACCGCCGAGGTCTGCATCACGGAGTGATCCATCTCCTTTTCGCAGTCCTTGATGGTGGTCACGCTCATTGACACCGCTGATTGCAGCTCCTCGATGAGCTTCTGAACCTCGCTGGTGGAGGTGGCGGTCTTCTGGGCAAGGTTTCTTACCTCGTCGGCCACTACCGCAAAGCCTCTGCCGTGCTCTCCGGCGCGGGCGGATTCGATGGCCGCGTTGAGCGCCAGCAGATTGGTCTGCTCGGCGATGCTCTTGATAACCTCGACGATGGAGCCGATGCTGTCGCTCATGTTGCTGACCCGCATTACCGTTTCCGAGGTCTTCTTCAGGCGGTTTGCCAGTTCATGGTTGGTGGTGATGTTGTCGCTCATGATCTTGCGGCCGGTTTCGGCAGCATCGTTGACCTCGATGATGCGGTGCAGGGAGGTTTCCGCAGATTCGGCCACGTTGTCGGCCGAAGCCCTCATCATGTTGATGGAATTGACGATCTGAACGGTTTCCTGCTGCTGAAGTTTGATTTTTTCGGCGGTGCTGTTCATGGATTCGCTGTTGTCGTGGGCGTTTTCCTGAAGCCGGGAGGCGCTGGCTCCGATGTTGCGCATGGTGCCGCCGAAACTTTCAATCAGAGCGTTGAGTTTTTTTGCCAGGTAGCCCAGCTCGCTGCGGGCGTTGAACCGCACCGGCACCGTCATGTCGCCTTCGGCCATGGCGTTGATGGACTTGACCAGTCTGGACAGGGGAACATTGATGACCTGACCCACCACGTATGCCACCAGAAGGGCGGCGATGACGCCGACGAGCGTCACCAGGCTGATTTTGATATAGCTTGACTGCATGGTTTTGTAGGCGCCGCTTACAGCCAGGTTCATCTCTTCGTTGCTGATCCCGCTCATGGCAGCGATAATCTGGCTCAGGGCGTTGAGCTCCTCGTTTGCCTTCAGAGTGGTCTTCTTCAGCTCGGTCTGTTCCTTTACCAGATTCAGGTGCACCGCCAGCACGCCGGCGTCGTCGGACACGCTAACCGCGAAATTCTTGTAGTAGCGGCCAAGATCGTTTTCGAAGGTTGGCAGGTTGCGCTTGATCTCGTCGATCTGCTGCATATACATTTTGACGGCGTTGCGGTTCTTTTTGAGGGTGTCCTCGACGAAGGCCAGATCCTCGCTGCTGAGGGCCGCATCGGTGTTGGTGACCATCATGCCCTTGAGGGGCTCGGGAGCCAGCATGAGCTGGTGAACGAAGTCGTCCTCCTCCTTCATGATGGCCTTGACGTTGTTGTACTCCTCGGAATACAGCGTCACCAGGGCTCTGAAGGAGCTGATTTCCTTGTTGACCTTTTCGCGCTGGATGACCTGATCCAGGTAGTCCCTGGCAATGCTGCCGGTGTATTCCTCGTATTTCTTGAGGTGGGCGTTCAGATCCTCTATCAGCTCGGTGTATTTGCTCTGATCCGCCACCAGGGCGGTGAACTCTTCAAGAGACTGCTTGAATATGAGATTCTGGGCGTTGTACTGTTTGGTAAGCTCGGCGATCTGCTCGGGATTTTTGGAGGTCAGAATCTCCACCAGGGATTTGTGGGAGACGTTGATGTTCTTCTCCAGCTTGCCGGCGTTGATAACGATGGGAGTGGTGTTCTGAGTGACATCGTTGAAGGCGGTGTTGAGATTTCCGAAGGCGTTGAAGCTGGAAATGCCGGAAACCAGCAGCATTACCAGCAGCACGCCGAATCCGTAGTAGACCAGCTTGACCACCGGGACGTTCTTGAAGGTGATGCGGAATTTTCTCTTGCTGGCGTCGGCTTTGGGAACACCTGCCGCTTCCGGCTTGGCGGAAGGCCCGCCCGCGCTCTTCTGTCTCAGCGCGTCGGCGCCGGATGCGGATCCTGATCCGGACGTTCCGATTTTTTCGTCCGCAGGCCTGTCTGTCTGGCTTTGAGTCTTGTCAGGCGATTTTACCAGGCGGGACATCGGGCCCCTGCGGCCTGGTTTTCTTCCTGCAACGTTTCCGGATTCTGATTTGCTAGCCATAGTTTCTCTCTTACCACACATAGAGATCCGATTGTACCTTGCGACATTCGGCGTTGCGCCATGCCTGTCCGCAAGGAATTACCTAGTTTATTTTATTCTTTTCCCTTTCTGAAATAATTGATCACTGTTTGATATTTGTGCACGGTGGAGACGGTCTTGACGCCTGTATTTTTGCGGCATTCATTGAAAATTTGTGACGGATTTATCAATTTGCCGGTTTTGAGTTATAATCACAGCCAATGTCGTGTGGCTTGGGTTTGATGAACCGTCGCTGTCGCGGCTCTGTTTTGGCTGCAAGGAGAAAACCATGGCTGAGGAAACGATTTTCAGCAAAATAATCCGTCACGAAATTCCTTCCGATATCGTCTACCAGGACGAGCAGGTGACCGCATTCAGGGATATCAGCCCGCGGGCCAGGGTTCATGTTCTGATTGTTCCGAACAAGGTGATCCCTACCGTAAACGATCTTGAACCGCAGGACAAGGTTCTTGCCGGACACCTTTTTGCGGTGGCGAAGAAAATCGCCGCGCAGGAGGGGATCGCCGAAACCGGATACCGACTCATTGTCAACTGCGGCGCCGACGGCGGTCAGGAGGTTCCTCATCTTCATATGCACCTGCTTGGCGGCGAGCGTCTCAAGGGCTTCGGCTTCAACGCGTAGCCATCACAAATTTAAGAATTTGACTTTCTATGAAAAAACAGCTTTTTCTTCTGCTGCTGGTCTCGCTGGCCTGCAGTGGCTGCTCCATGCTCAGGTATCAGTACGGCGACAGAAGCAGAATCGAATCGGATGTCAGAACAGGCGCCGCCGGACAGCGAACATCCTCGTCGCAGGTTGAAATTCTGGAGCCTGCTCTTCAGCCTGATATGAAGATCAGCACCTCAGATGCCCCGCTGCTCACGGAAAGCAGCCAGATCGAAAACCCGGTTCAGAGCGCGTCCGTTCCTGATAGCGCCGGAACCGCGCCTGAGCCGGCGGCGCTGCCTGCATCGTCTGCTGCGGTCAAACCGGCCGCCAGCCAGACGAGCCTGGAGGATCGCGGCGTCATTGCCACTTCCAACACCATGGTGGCCAAGAGCTATTCCGCCATTCCTGACGGCTCGCTTATCTATGTTGAGAAGGTGGTTTGCGATCCTCCTCTGGTGTACAAGACCGATGCTCTTACCTCCGCGGTGGAGACCAGTTACGCCCGATCCGGCAGGTTCAAGATGGCAAGCCCGGAGAGCGTGAAGAGCCTTCGCTCGAATTTCGAGTATCGCAGCGTCTCTGAAAACGGCGACTGGGGCAATCTTGCCAGTCTTGCCCGGGCGCAGAAGTATGATTACGTGTTTTACGGAGCCATTGGAGAGCAGAACGGCAAAAAGCTGCTGACATATTATCTTATCAAGGTATCCACCGGCGAGATCGTTTGGGAGAACACCTCTCAGGTCAGCTGATTTCATACGGTTGCCTCCATGTTCAAAGAAAGCCGGCCATCAGCCGGTTTTTTCATTCCTGAAGTCGTTTCATATTGTCTGATGCCTGGCCTTGAGTTATAAGGCCATAGGCTCCGTGACAAGGAGCGCCTTTGATACACCAGAATGCTGAAGCCGGGCTGATCCCGGCGCTTTTAACATGGAAGTTCCGCTATCTGTTTTCATTGCCGGCGCGCAGCCCATCCGCGCCGACGACATACGCGACAGCTTCCGTAAAATCATGATAATCAAAGCTCGGCGTCAGCAGCGCTTTGTCGCGGCGCCAGATCAGGCATATCGGCAAGGAACGGATACCCATAGATCGGACAAATTACAGTTTGGTATGGTTTGTCCTCTCGCGCAGCCATGCCACTTGATTTCCCCCGGCTCTGTTTCAGAACGCCGATCCGGGATCCGTATGCGCGGCGGAGCGCGATGCGTTGCCATGCCTGTTTCCCCGAACGCCGCGGCCTCATCGTTGACATCACCTGTCTAGGTGCTAAAATTGAAAAAAACGCCTGCGGAGGCACCTCCGTTCCGTTTTTCAGAGGCTGTCCGCTTTTCCCGTGAAGCCCTCCCTTGTCGGCTCCGCCTGTTTTCCGGCAGCCGATGTTCCATGTTACATAACCACCTTTCCCCCTCGGGAAATTTGTTGAAAGAGATTTTTCTATGATTATTACTCCTAAGGTTCGCGGTTTCATTTGCACTACGACTCATCCTTCCGGCTGTTTCTCCAATGTCAGAAGGCAGATCGAGGCGATAAAGAAGGACGGTCCTATCGACAACGGTCCGAAGAAGGTTCTGGTCATAGGAGCATCGACAGGCTACGGTCTCGCCTCCCGTATCGCCTCCGCCTTCGGGTGCGGCGCCGCCACCATTGGCGTTTTCTTTGAAAAGCCAGGCACCGACAAAAAGCCGGGCACGGCAGGCTGGTACAATTCCGCCGCCTTCACCCAGTACGCAACCGATGCCGGTCTTTATGCGAAGAACATCAACGGCGACGCTTTCTCCGACGAGTGCCGCAAGAAGGTGATCGATATCATCAGGGAGGATCTGGGCAGCGTTGATCTGGTGGTTTATTCCCTTGCCGCTCCGGTCAGAAAGATGCCGGAAACCGGCGAGGTGGTCCGCTCGGCTCTGAAACCTATCGGTCAGATCTACAAAACCACCGCAGTGGACGTGAACAAGGACACCATCATCGAGGCATCCATCGATCCGGCAAGCGAAGAGGAGATCGCCAACACCGTCAAGGTAATGGGCGGTCAGGACTGGGAACTGTGGATCAGGGCGCTGTCGGAGGCTGGAGCGCTGGCTGACGGAGCAAGAACCGTGGCCTACAGTTATATCGGCACCGATCTGACCTGGCCTATCTACTGGCACGGAACCCTGGGCAAGGCCAAGGAGGATCTGGATCGCGCCGCCGCGGCCAACAATCAGGTTCTTTCTTCCGTAAACGGCAAGGCGTATGTCGCCGTCATGAAGTCGGTTATCACCCAGGCTTCGTCGGCCATTCCGGTTATGCCTCTGTACATTTCCATGGTGTTCAGGATCATGCGCCAGATGGGCCTGCACGAGGTTCCTATCGATCAGCTCAACCGCATGTTCAGAACCGTGCTTACCGTTCCTGACTTCCAGACCGACGATCACGGCCGTATCCGGATGGACGACTGGGAGCTCAGGGATGACGTTCAGCAGAGCTGCAGGGATCTGTGGCCTAAGATCACCACCGAGAACCTGAAGGAGCTTACCGATTACCAGGAGTACAAGGACGAATTCCTCAATCTCTTCGGCTTCGGCTGCTCCGATGTCGACTATTCCAAGGACGTCAATCCTGAAGTCGCCTTCGATGTGATCGAACTGAAGTAGGAATCTTGGGCGCAAGCCCGGGAACCGAACGTAACGAAAACGAAACAGGGGCTGGAAAGCCCCTGTTTCGCATCTGGAAATTGCCGGCGGCAGGATATGTCCGGTCAGATCGCCGAACTTGGGGCCGCCGCGTCGCGCGAAGACGCGTTTTTGCAGAGACAGCGCGATCAGTAGTTGTTGGCTTCCGCAGCCTGATCCTCGAATTTAGCCACCTCCGAAAGGGTTGAACCCTCCTCCAGCTGGCTGTTGATGTAAACCACGCTGTTGTACATTTTGATGCACTGGTAGAGAAGCACGATGAGATAGGTGCAGATGAAGGCCGGGAATACCAGCACCACCTCCATCAGACGGGTTTCCATCTCCTTGATGGTTCCGGTATCGTTGAGATAGTAGAGGATCTGATCCGCCGATTTGGTGATGCCCTGTTTCAGAGCGTAGAAGATGACCAGAATGGCAAGGCACATCAGAGCCGATTCGATGCAGGAATCCAGCAGGTTCCTGGTCAGGCGGTGAACCCGGGGAAGGTTTATATGCCAGATCATGTAGGCGATATAAAGCAGGTTGAAGGTGTAGAGGGCAAGCTCGAAGGGATTGACGGCCACGTTGAGGGTGATGAATTCCTGCAGGTACAGCACGTCGGCAAGAACCCATCCTGCCAGAACGACGCAGTTGAGGATCACATGGGTGATGGCTATGTATTTCAGCTCGGCGATGATTTTTATCGATTTCTCGACGTCGACTCCCAGAACTTCGCCTTTCTGCGCGTCTGTCCGTTCGTTGTCTGCGGCTTCTTCCGGCTCGTTCATGACTATCCTTCGTTTCTGCGCATCATCTTCAGCAGGCGAAACATTCTGAACAGCAGCCAGAAGAAAGGCAGCATGCTGAAGACGAAAAGAGCGTATATGGCGTAAATGTACCCGGACGGAAACATGACGATTTTCTCGAAGACGGTCTGCAGCAGACTGATGGAGAAATCCGGCTCGAAGGGGCCTACCAGGGTAAACATATGACCCTCTCCAAAATAGCATGAATAGTTGTTGAGGACAAACTGGGCGAACAGCGAAGGATCGTAATCTATGATCATGCTTACAGAATTGCGGCAGGCATCCACCGCGTTCAGATCGGTTTTGCTTCCGATGGTGTGGCGCAGCAGCATGGTGAAGACGGCCGCCACTGCGACGAGATCAAAAGCGATCAGAACCGCGCCGATGAAAACGGATCTCATGTAGTAGGACGACTGCCTCACGCAGATCATGCCGTAGTCCTGCACGTACTGAGGCTTGTGCGCGCGGTAGAGGATCCACATGGCGAACAGCAGATTGCACACGCCCATAGCGAAAACAATGGAGATGGCGTTGAGGGAAAGATTGAGCAGAGCAAACAGGTAGAGCACGATATTCAGGATGTCGAAGACGACAAATCCCATCAGCAGCCGATCTCTTCTGACAAAATTAACTTGGGTCATATTCACTCCATGTTCGTGGCGCCTGGCGGTCTGAACCGCCTGAATCCATAAAAACTTCCTTTGTTTCTCCGCTGGCTTCGGCCGCATGCGGGAAACGCCGTCTGACATCGCGTTCCGCCGAATTCCTGAAACTCAAAAATCCCCGGGCGTTCTTATCTCTTGCCAGGAAACGACGGCAGACAGTGGTCTTTCGGAGCATGCGCAGACTGAGACCGTTTGCTGTCGCGCAGCGGCTCACTCTGCGGCGGTGTGGTATTTTTCGCAGGCTTCCAGAGTGTTTTCAATGAGACTTGCGACGGTCATCGGTCCCACGCCGCCGGGAACCGGAGTGATGTAGGCCGCTCTTTCGGAGGCGGCGGCGAACTCGATGTCGCCGGCCAGCTTGCCGTTTTCAAGTCTGTTGATGCCTACGTCGATGACAATGGCTCCTTCCTTGATCCATTCCCCCGGAATGAAGTTTGGCTTGCCGATGGCCACCACCAGAATGTCGGCCTGCTGAATGAAGGATTTGAGATCGACCGTGAAGCGGTGGGTGGTCAGCGTGGTGCAGCCGGCCAGGAGGAACTCCAGGGTCATGGGTCTGCCCACAATGTTGGAAGCTCCCACCACCACCGCGTTTTTGCCCTTGAGATCGGAAAAGCCCGCTTCCCGGATCAGCGTCATGATGCCCTTGGGAGTGCACGGTCTCAGGGCCGGAATGCGCTGCGCCAGTCTGCCGACGTTGTAGGGATGGAAGCCGTCCACGTCCTTGTCAGGGCGGATCCTTTCGATGACCTTGGTGGAGTCGATGTGCTTCGGCAGCGGCAGCTGAACCAGAATGCCGTCCAGTTCGTCGTCCGAGTTGAGCTCGTCGATTCGGGCCAGCAGCTCCTCCTGGGAGATGTCAGCCGGATAGTTGAAGGCCTTTGACACGAAGCCCACCTCTTCGCAGGCCTTGCGTTTGGATCCCACGTAGATTTTGGAGGCCGGATCCTCTCCCACCAGGATCACGGCAAGTCCTGGGGCTCTTTTCCCCGATGCGACTCTGGCGGCCACTTTTTCCTTTACCTGGTTTCTGATTTTCTGCGCGCATGCCTTTCCGTCAATGATTTTTGCTGGCATCTGAATTTCTGCTCCGTAATAGATGATAGTGGCTTGCGGATACCGATTCTCCCAGACTCCGCTGGGATCCGTCCGCGGCAAAGTGGCCTCGGGGGCCGACGAAATCGCATCCTGTCCCGGCTAAAACGCAGGCACACATGATCCGTTGCCTCATTTTAGCACATTTTTGGATATTGTTTTTATTCGGCTCATTGCGGATCGTGTATGATCCTGCAGTATCGGATATTGTTCCTCCCGGCTGAGGAACGGCGGACATTGCGGCGGTGCTTTGCTTATGAGCGAAAAGACAGAATATGCCAGAAAATCGGAATCCTCGCTTGAGACGGCGGCTGCGGCCGGCGTTTTCGCCGCGGTCAGAACCTCATGGCCGGTCTATTTTCTCGTCTGCGCCACCGTTCTTCTGTCCTGCTCGGCGATCTGGGCCTTTTTCGGCAGGATCACGGTCAGCATAACCGGTCCCGGCATCACTCTTCTTTCCGGCGGCGTCAGTCCGGTGTCCGCGCCATCCGACGGCGTCATAAAAAACATCAATGTGGATCAGGGCGCCTATGTTCTGGCCAATCAGGTGATTGGATATGTGCACAATCCGGAGGTGGTCTACCGCTACGGCAGAGAACTGTCAAAACTGGAAAATCAGCTGAAGCTGCTTCGGACGGCTCAGCCTCAGACCGATGAAATCCGAGACGGCATCGGACAGATCGAGGATGAGATGGAGCGCGTGCGCCGTCTGAGCGACGAAAGCACCTACATCCGCGCAACCGCCACCGGAACAGTGATTGAACTGATGAAGGAGAGCGGTTCCCACGTCGGAAGCGGCGAGAAGGTCGCTCTGGTGGCATCCGGCATTGATCGCGGCATTTACCTGGTGGCCTTTGTGCCCGCCCACAGCGGCAAGGCCATCCGCAACGGCATGCGGGCCTTCTTCTCTCCCGGCATCGCTCCCTCCGGCAGATACGGCTACATCAGGGCTGTGGTCAGGGATGTCAGCGACGTGCCGATCAACCGGGAGACCATCCAGCGGGAGCTGATGAACGAGACGCTCACCGGGATGCTGGCCGGAGACGAGGCCATGATCCGGGTGGTGATCGACCTGATCCCGGACGGGGATTCGGCAAGCGGCTACTCCTGGACCGGAAGTCGCCAGTTCTC
The DNA here is from genome assembly GCA_017480795.1 of Succinivibrionaceae bacterium. GTDB lineage: Bacteria > Pseudomonadota > Gammaproteobacteria > Enterobacterales > Succinivibrionaceae > UBA2804. The sequence continues at coordinate 20,502 of JAFURY010000076.1, read as the reverse complement.
TCAGCGCATAACCAACGGAATTTACGGCAGCGTCATCATCAATACCGAATACCGGGCGCCGGTAACCTTCGTGCTGCCGAAACTGCGGAGTTTGTTCGAATGAGCCTGTTCTCAAGAGGCTGGCGGTGCAGAACTCCGGCGGTTATGCAGATGGAGGCCACGGAATGCGGCGCGGCCTGCCTTGCCATAATTCTTGGGTACTACGGCCGCTTCGAGCCGCTGGAGAAACTCAGAGAACAGTGCGGGGTCACCCGCAACGGCAGCAGGGCGTCTCTTGTTCTGCAGGTGGGCCGCAGCTACGGTCTGAGGGCCTCGGGCTACCAGATGCCTCCTGCCGATCTGCTCAGACTCAGAAGACCGGTGGTGGTGTTCTGGAATTACGAGCATTATCTGGTTTACGAGGGCGTCAGCCGCAACGGCGACAGAATTTATCTCAATGACCCTGCCGAAGGGCGGCGCATTGTCGGACGCGAGGATTTTGAACGGGGCTATACCGGCGTGGTGCTGGCCTTCGAACCGGGCGAGAGCTTTGAAAAAAGCCCCAGACGCGCCTCCGCCTTCCAGGAGCTTTCCGCTCTTTCCAAAGGCGCCGGAAGTCTGGTGTTCTGGATGTTCTGGGGCGGATTTCTTCTTTCCGTCGTCGGCCTGGCGATGCCGGCGGCGTTTCAGGTGTTTGTCGACGATGTTCTCATCGCCCGGGACGACTGGCTCATGCCGACGCTCTGGATGTTTCTGGCAGCGCTGCTGCTGGGCGTTCTGATCCGGATTGCCACGGCGGCGCTGTCGCGACGCCTTTTCGTCTACGTGTGCGTCAACCGTTTCGCCGCGCTGCTGAGACATATGCTCAGGCTGCCGTCGGGCTTTTACTCCTGCCGCAACGCCGGCGATCTGCAGCATTGTCTTTCCGTTTCGGGGCGGCAGGCCATGGCCTATATCCGCAGCTGCGCCGACGTGGCGAACTGCGTTTTTTCCGCGGTCGCGTACGCGATCCTGATGCTGCTTTACAGTCCCTGGCTTTCTCTTCTGGCTTTCGGACTGACCCTGCTTGCCTGTCTCTGCCTGATGTTTATGACCGCCCGTCACGCCGCCGCGGACCAGATGCTTGCCGATCAGCGTTCAAGACTGCTGGATTCGGTTGTCTCGGGGGTGGACAATCTTGAAAGCGTCAAGGTGGCCGGACAGGAAAACTTCATCTTTCGCGCCTGGTGCGCCGAACTTTCCTCCTACGTCCAGAAACGCACCTCGTGGGGGCTTTCCGCCTCGCTGTTCAGAAAACTGCCGCTGGCGATGATCTTTTTCTCCAGCGTCGCTCTTTTCTGCGTCGGAGCGGGCGAGGTCAGCGCCGGCGCCATCACCCAGGGCGAACTTTTCGCGTTTATCGTGGTGGCGGGATGCTTTTCCTCCTTCGGAATGTCCATCGCCGCGAAAGTCGGAGAACTCGGCCCTCAGAGGGCGAAGCTGGCTCGAACCATGGAGATCATGGACTATCCGGAGGACGACATTTTCAGCCGGGAGCAGGGAAAGACGGTTTCAGAATCTTCAGATTCCTCTCTTGAACTGAAAAACGTCAGCTTTTCCTACGGCTCTCACCACGAGCTTGCTCTTTCATCGGTAAATCTTGAACTGAAACGGGGCTGCCGGATCGCGGTGGTGGGCGCATCCGGATCCGGGAAAACCACTCTGGCCAAAATCGCATCGGGGCTGCTGAAGCCGAAATCCGGACAGGTGCTGCTCAACGGCCGGCCCATAGAGGAATACAGCGCCGGCGAATTCAGAAAAAACGTGGCGGTGGCGGAGCAGAACGCCCGGATGTTTTCTGGCACCGTGAGCGAGAACCTTTCAATGTTTTCTCTGGCCGCCAACGGCAGAAATCTGAAAAACGCCATGAATGACGCCTGCATAGAGGAGGAACTGGCCGGACGCGGCAATCCTCTGAGACTTGAAGTCGCGGAAAACGGAGCCAATTTTTCAGGCGGACAGTGTCAGCGGCTTGAGATCGCCAGAGCTCTTGCCAGAAACTCGCCGCTTCTCATTCTTGACGAGGCCACCAGCGCTCTTGACGCTCTGACGGAAAAGCGGATTGATATGGCCATCTCCCGCCGTCGCTGCGGAGTGCTGATTGTCGCTCATCGGCTCAGCACGGTCAGGGAGGCCGACGAGATCATCGTGCTGGATCGGGGGCATGTGGCTGAACGCGGACGCTTTGAGGAGCTTATGAGGCGCGACGGCCTGTTCAGGCGGCTGATGACGCTGGAGGAGGGCGGCGATGTCTGAACAGCTTCAGGTGTTCTATCCCGGAACTCCCGCCTCCTTGGCCGAGGGGAGATGCTACAAAATCGTGGAGGGCCGAATCTGCTGCTACCTGGCGGAGGAAAGCGCTTCGGGGGCCAGAAGACTTTCCTATCTTGGCACTCTGGTTGCCGGTATGAACCTGGCCGGAGAGACGCCTGCGACCGTCGCCGACGGTATTAGGATCGGGATTCTTTACGAGCCGGAAATTCCCACCGTGGCGCAGCAGACGGATAATGCCGCCTCCTGCGGCGGATCCGATCTGCCGAAGGTGTTCGCCGGTCTGTATCCCGGGATGGAACGTCCGGGGGACGAGAAGCTTTGCGTTTATTTTTACCGGATCCTTGAGGAAGTCAAAAGACAGGACCAGCTGCTTGACGCGTTTTCCGCAAAACTTGATTCGGAAACAAGCGCCGGACTGATTGATCGTCTTGCGACCAGATGGAACTTTGTCGGCGACGATTTGCGATTTCGCGGCGCCGAGCGATCGGGCAGTCTTGCCGCCGCCGTGGATCTTATGCTCGCCTGCTACAGGATCGATGTCCGCTACGACAAGTCTCTGCTGAGGGATCCTGACGGGGATCCCGAAGCCGCTCTAGACCGGTTTGCCGTTTCAAGCGGCATCCGTCTCCGGAAGGTAAGACTGGAGGATGATTTTTTCAGACGGATTTCGGTAACTCCGCTGCTGGGTTTCAAAAAAAAGGGCGACTCATACGAACCATCAATCATCAGAACCGGCATCGGCGGCTGCCGGGCCGAGGATCCGGTCACCGGCGCCGTTTCTGAAATCACGGCCGCCAACCGGCGGGATTTTTTGCCATATGCCTTCCAGTTCTACGCGCCTTTCGTGCCGGGCTCAAAATCCGACATGGAAGCTCTGGTCTCGATGCTGCGGTTCGGCTTTTCCGGTTTCTGGAAGTATCTGCCGCTGTTTGCTCTGATGGTGGCGCTGTTTTCTCTGATCCTCCCCCTGTCCGTCCGGTATCTGCTTGATTATGCCATTCCCCAGGGCGAGAGCCGGATCATGACTGGTTTTTCTCTGTTTCTGCTGGTGGCCGCGGTCAGCGGCGTCGTAATAAGACTGTTCCCGGATTTTGTGCTTCACCTGCTGTGTTCAGCCCAGTATGAAGATGTGCAGGCGGCGCTGTACGATCGAATTCTCAAGCTGACTCTGGCTGAAAAGGAAAAGTTTCAGTCAGGCGATCTCGTCGGCAGAATTATGGGCGCCGAGCAGTTGCGGCGGAGTCTGTTCGCATGTTTCTCCGGGGCGGTTCAGGCGGCGGTTTTTTCCCTCGGATCCTTTGCGGTGATGCTTTATCTGGACGTTTCCATGGCCTTTTGCGGGGCGGCGGTGTCGCTGGGCGCGCTGGGGCTTATCCTGTTTGCCGGCAGACGGCATTATCCAGGCCTTTCCGGCATCCTTGACGGCGAGGGCGCGCTGGACGGCATGCTGAAGCAGTTTTTCTCCGGCATGGATCGGATCAGATGCTCCGGGGCCGAGGAGCGGATTTTCAGAAGAGTCATGCAGGTTTTTTCGGGACTTCTGGAAACGGACAGCAGAATGAGAATCAGCCATCATCTGGCTCAGACGGCAAGAAATCTGTACGCTCCAAGTTCGGTTCTGGTTTTCTGCGCCGTGGCGGGAGGACTGTTCGGACAGTACCGAATTCCTGCGGAATTCATCGCCTTTGCGGTCGCCTTCTGGATTTTTCAGGATGGCTTTGTCAGCCTGCTGGACTCCTGCTGGAATTTAAGCTTTCTCAGATCGGAGTTCGCCAGGATCGCGCCGGTTCTCAACGCCGAGAGCGAAAACACCGCCGACAGCGCGCCGGCGGGAAAAATCGACGGCAGCATCGAGTTTTCCGGGGTGAGTTTCAGATACGGCCAGGAAGAGCGGCTGGTGCTTGACGATGTCAGCTTCAGCATCATGCCGGGAGAATTTGTGGCGTTTGTGGGGACCTCGGGAACGGGAAAGAGCACTCTTCTGAAACTGATGCTGGGCCTGGTCAGACCAACCGGCGGGGCGGTGTATTACGGCGATGCGGATCTTGCGGGACTTGAACTGGGATCTCTGCGCCGTCAGCTCGGGGTGGTTATGCAGAACGGCAGAATTTTCAGCGGCAGCATCGCGGAAAATGTCACCTTCTGCGCGCCCGGATATTCCCAGGAGGATGTCCTGGCGGCGCTGAAACTGGCTGATCTGGACGAATTCGTCAGCGAACTGCCTATGGGCATTCATACCCGGGTCTCCTCCGACACGATATCCGGCGGCCAGCAGCAGAGACTGCTTATTGCCAGAGCGCTGATGAGAAAACCTGAAATTCTGATCATGGACGAGGCCACCAGCGCCCTTGACAATATCGCCCAGCGGAAGATTCAGGAAAATCTTGATGCTCTCAATATTACCCGGGTGGTGGTGGCCCATCGGCTGTCCACAGTGGTGGGCGCCGACAGGATCTACGTGATGGATCAAGGCAGAATCGCCCAGAGCGGCACCTACAGGGAACTGATGGCGCAGGGTGGCATTTTCAGGACAATGGTATTGAGACAGATGGTTTTGGAGCGGAAGCATGAGTAAAAACGGAACGGTTTTTCTGCCTCTGGCGGTGTCGGCGGCGATCCTTGCTTCGGGAATTTTTCTGATGGCGCAAGGAGGCCTGGTCAGCCGCGGCGACAGCGCCGAGTACCGGACCGAAAGAATTGCGGCCGTGAACGCATCGCCTGTCTACCGGCTGTCGCTGGTGTACGACGGAAGCGACTGGATTGAGAATATGATTTACCGCACCGCCCGGAGATACGTGGAAAAGGTCAACGCCGCAGGAGGGATCGGAGGCAAAAAGTTTGAGCTTGCAGGCTACCAGGCGCCAAGCGATCAGATCAGCACCCTGGCCAGAATCCAAAGCGCCTGCGCGCCATCCGACGTTGCGGCCTGCATCGGACCGCTCAATTCATCCCATGTGGTTTCGGCCCGTTCCATCGCCACCTTCGCATCGGTTCCCCTTCTGACTCCAGGGGCGGTGTATTCGGAAAAACTCAGACCTATGGACGGGGATACCTACGTTTCGGCGTTCCCTCCGCTTCATGCGCTGGTGTCGGCCACCATTGCCCATATGCGAGAGCATGATGTGGACGATCTGATCATTGTTTGTCCGGAAAAAGGATCCTACGGCGATCTGTATTCCACCCTGCTGGAACGCTACGGCCAGCAGATGGGCGGCTTCAACATCATGCACCGTCTTACCTTTCAGATGCCGCTGAACGAACTGGCGGTGGGAAGCGCGCTGAAAACCGTTCTGGCGGGGCACTCCTTCGAAGCGGTGTTTTACGCCGGGGACATTGACGATTTTGACCGGTTCATGAACGTGTATCGGAAACTGGGACTGACCCAGCCGGTTTACTCCACCGAGGTGGTGAACACGCCTCATGTGCGTCAGACCAGATACGGCGCCAGAATTTTCATTCCTTTCTTCAATACCGACTATCTGTCCTCGGTGATCCGCTTTGGCAACGGGATCCCCTTCGACGAGGACAATCCCGACTTTTCATTTACCGTGATCTGGCTGATGGACTCCATAGCGGGGTATCTTGCCAAAGGCGGATACGATCCGGTGGATATGGCAGGTCAGCTGCGAAGAGAATTCGAGTCGAAATACCGGGAGATGGACCTCCAGGCGGCATTTTTTATTGACGACATCTCCTGGCGGGAAACTCCTGAAGAAGCGGGGGAGCCGGTCGCCCAGGACGACAGAGCCGGCTCTGAACTGCAAGGATCGGGGAACTGAGCTCCCCGATCGTCTCCTGAGTCAAATCACGTAATACCAGTTTTCGTCGTCGCTTCCGCCTCTTCGCTGGGAGATCACCAGCTCCTCGGTTTTGACGCTGACGCGGCTTCCCGGTTTGACCGATTTGGTTACGAAGGCGTTGCCGCCGATGACGGAGTCATGTCCTATGACGGTGTCGCCGCCGAGAATCGATGCGTTGGAGTAGATGGTGACGTTGTCCTCGATGGTAGGATGTCTGCGCTTGTTTTTAAGACTCTGACCGCCCTGGGTCGACAGCGCGCCCAGGGTGACGCCCTGGTAAATCTTTACATGATCGCCGATGACGGTGGACTGTCCTATGACGATGCCGGTGCCGTGATCGATGAAGAAATAGTGCCCGATGGTGGCGCCGGGATGAATGTCGATGCCGGTGCGGCTGTGGGCGTATTCAGACATCACCCGCGGGATCAGAGGCACGTCGAGCAGACTCAGTTCATGGGCCAGACGGTGGATGCTGATGGCAAAAAATCCTGGATAGGCGACAATGATCTCACCCAGGCTCCCCGCTGCCGGATCTCCCTGGTAGGTGGCGGCCAGATCCTCTTCGAGTTTCGCCCTCACCGACGGAATCGTCTGCATGAATCTGGTGGTGATCCCGATGGCTTTTTCCATGCAGCTGCAGCTGTCGCTTTCATGGTGTTCCGGATCTGCGGTATTGTTCATGGCGATGGCGATCTGGCGGCTGAGATGGAAATGAATATCCTCGATGAGCGGTCCGATCATGCTTTTCACGTTGTACACCTTGTAGCTGCAGGTGCGGTAGTAACCGGGAAAGAGCACCTTCATCAGGTTGCGGATGCATTCGAAGATCACTTCGCGATCCGGCTGGTGAAAGATGTTGTCCATGTTGTCGATGGCTCTTTCGTTGCTGTAGTCTATGATCAGATCGCTGGTGAGCTTTCGCAGATCGGAGTTGATCTCGTTTCTCTGTTCTTCGGTTATCATTTTATTGTTTCCTGTCTTCCTTATGCTTCATCCGGCGTCGGAAGCCTGATGGACCCCGAGCCTGTCTGATTATATCATTCTGACGGGGGACGGGTAACAGCGCAACTTCCCTTCTTCCCGGATATCAGGAATCTGACTGTCTTCATAAGCCATGGACTGGCAGTGAGGCAGCCGTTCGCGTCCTGGCGCGCCGTCCGAGTCAGTATCCCCTTGCGAGATCCGCCAGATTAAGAAGCCTCTCGCCCCGGGAGTAACGCGCCAGATCATCAAGGAACTTTTCGGTGATGATTCTTACGCTTTCGTCAAGAGTCCGCTGTCCCGCCATATGAGGCGTGATGATCAGACTGTCAATGCCACGGAGCGCATCATCGGCCGGAAGCGGCTCGGTTTCAAACACATCAAGCGCCGCGCCGGCTATGCGCCTGCTTCTCAGAGCGTCCGCCAGCGCTTTTTCGTCGATGGCGCTTCCCCTGCCCACGTTGACTACCAGCGCCTGAGGCGGCAGTTTTTCAATCCGCTGCCGGTTGAGAATATGAATCGTGTCCGGGGTTTCCGGAAGAGCCATAACCAGAATGTCCGCTTCCGGAAGAACTCGGTCCAGTTCCGACACGGCCAGCATCCGGTCGTAACAGTCGCATGAACTTCTGCCTGAGCGGCTTATGCCGGTGATGCTCCGTGGGCCGAAACTCCTGGCCCGCGCGGCAAAGGCGGAGCCGATGTCCCCGGCGCCAAGGATGACGATCCTGCTTCCGTAAATCGAGCGCAGCTTGCGGTCGTGCCGCCAGATCCCCTCTCTGGCGTCCGCCAGATATTCCGGCATTCTCCTTAAAAGCATCAGGACAAGCATGACAAGGTGCTCGCCGATGGTGATGCCGTAGGCCCCGGAGGAATACGTAAGAAGACACCTGCCGTCCCTGATGGCCGGCAGATCCGTATAGCCGTTGATTCCGGCGGAGGGAAGACAGATCCATTTGAGACTGCCGGGGATCGGAATGTCCGCCGGGTAAAGACCGAAGAAAACTTCGGTCTCCGGTATGCGTTCGGCCACGGCCGACTCCCGCGTTTCGTAGCGCACCTCAAAGCCCAGCTTCAGGGCGCTGCGGCGCATGGTTTCGATGACGTTTGGTTCAAGCGGCTCTGAAATCAGAATCATCCCTTGAGCGTTTCCTGCTGCTCTCATTTTGTCTCTCTCCTTGCCATCCGGCGCTTTTTTCTGGTCTTGCCCCGTTCATTTTAATGCCCCATGGCCGAGGTTCAACGCTTTTTTGTCTGATGCCAATTCCTCGTCTGGCGGTCTGCCGTGAAGATGATCAATGATCCGTCAGACCGTATCTGCTACTATGGGGCAAGTTTCATGGTTTCATCTGGCCTGATACTGTTTTCAGGCGCCTGGCGGCCGGAAATTCGCAGGGAAACCGCTATATTTCACGAATTGGAATCGCTATGAAGGGAACGCTAGAAGAGTTTGTCGATACTGAAAATCTCAGGGCAACGGTGGAGCATTACGCCATGCTGCTGGAACGTCTGCAGCGAAAGCGCGGCGACGACTACGATCAGAAAGTTTTTTCGCTGTCCCTTGCCGAAATTCTGGACAGCGTCAACAATGACGTGGTGGACGGCGAGTTTCAGAAGCTCCGCTTTGACTTGTACAAATCGGTGCTGCATCAGCTGAAAATCCCGGGACTGGTTTCAGGCTTTGCCGGTTTTGATCTGGTGATGCAGTACGACCGGTTCAACGAAATGTTCATTCTGGTGGATCGCTGGTCGGATCTGGATGACGAACTGATAGCGATGCTCTATGCCAAGTGCAGCGCGTATATCGGAAGAAATCCTGCCGATCGGTGCGCCGTGGTGGAGCTTTTCGGCGACAGCGGCGTAAACGAAGGGTGGACCGGAGGCGATGCGGAGGTGGATTCGAAACTGTCCCTGATCTCAAGAGATCGGCTTTTCTGTCGCGTGGCGGGTCGCGACATTTCACAACTGCTGGACGATTTTATCGCATCCTGCGTTCAGACAGGAAAGCGCTGATGAAGGCGATCTCCGGGCCGGGAATCAAAAAGGGCTCGTAAGAGCCCGGAAACATAAGGAGATATTTATGAAACCTTTGCTGCAGTCGCCTGCGGATGCAAACCAGAGTCATATGAGACAATTCTATAGGACCGTTCCGCGGCGTTCAATCCATTGATAGCCGATTTGCTACGGCGATCATGTTCGTATGGCTTTTCGCCTCCGAACCGCAAACAAACAGACTCAGGGCGGCGCGAAACCGCTCCTGCATCGGCGTCTGCGCCTCAGATTCAGTTTCTGAACACCACGGTCTTGTTGCCGTAGATGAAAACCTTGTCGTCCAGCACATAGTTCAGCGCGTGATCCAGCACCATTCTTTCGATGTCCCGTCCGGCCTCGGCCATATCGGATGCGGTGAAGTTGTGATCCACCTTGATGACGTCCTGCTCGATGATAGGACCCTCGTCCAGATGCTCGGTGACGAAGTGGGCGGTGGCGCCGATGATCTTCACTCCGCGGTTGTAGGCCTGCTCGTAAGGCTTGGCGCCGATGAAGGCAGGCAGGAAGGAGTGGTGGATGTTGATGATCCGGTTCGGGTAGGCGCTGATGAATTCCGGCGTGAGAATCCTCATGTATTTGGCAAGCACGATGTAATCCGGGGCGTAGGCGTCGATCACTTTCATGATCTGCCGGCAGTGCTCCTCTCTGGTCAGGCCCTCGTGGCTTACCAGGTGAAAGGGAATCGAAAACTTCTCGGTCAGCTCTCTGAGGCTGTTGTAATTGCCGATGACGGCGGCAATCTCGAAATTCATGGTTTTGGCGTAGTTTTTGAGAAGCAGATCGCCAAGACAGTGGATCTCCTTGGTCACCATGATCACCAGTCTCTTGCGGCATGAGGTTACAAGACGGATGGAGGCGCTCTCGGGCAGCGACTCCTTCACCTCGGCCAGAAAGTCGTCGGTGAACTCGCCGTCCAGAACCGTGCGCATGAAAAATCTGCTTTTCTGGTTGTCCACGAATTCCGTGTTTTTGATGATGTTCAGCCGATGCCGGCTGCAGATGCCGGTAACCCTTGCGATGAGACCGGTCTCGTCGGGACAGTCCGTAAGCAAAATTTTTCTTTCCATGAAACACCTTCCATGCGATCAGTTTTTGACCGGCCTATTATATGTTAAGAGGCGGTTTCATGAAAGCATCAATCAGCGTTCGGTCCTGCGTCGGCTGGCTTATATTTGTACGCATGGATTAAAAGTGCTTGACGCGACTGAAAATAAAATTATAATGCCTACTGATGATTGTTCATCAGTCGGTGATTAGCACAGCCCGGTAGTGCACCTGGTTTGGGACCAGGGTGTCGTAGGTTCGAATCCTACATCACCGACCATCAAGTTCGGTGATTAGCACAGCCCGGTAGTGCACCTGGTTTGGGACCAGGGTGTCGTAGGTTCGAATCCTACATCACCGACCATTCAAGTTCGGTGATTAGCACAGCCCGGTAGTGCACCTGGTTTGGGACCAGGGTGTCGTAGGTTCGAATCCTACATCACCGACCATTCGATTTCCTCTTCATATTCACATCCCTGTTTTTTCTTCCGCGGAACTTTGCGATAATTCGTAAGTCACAGTTATGTCTTTGGATTGTCTTAGAGCTTGGGAAAATAAATGAGAAGACTTAATTTAAGAACCCTGATGATCGCTTCCATGTTCGCATCCTCCGTGATCGCCATGAACGGATGCACCTACAATTACGACGACGAGAACCGCCGCATCATGGAGGAAGGAAGCACTTATGACGTTTTCTACGCCCGCATAGTGAGCGTCACTCCGGTAACCATCAGAGAGGAGAAGTACGACGGCAACACCGCATCCACCATGGGCGTGCTGGGCGGCGCGGCGGTTGGCTCCATCGTGGGCTACAACACCCATCACCACCATTATTCCGGCTATCATCACGGCCATCATTATCACGGGCATTCCGGATCTACCGGCGGGGCTCTTGTCGGCGGTCTGATCGGCGCCGGCGTAGGTCTGCTGATTGGCGAGGCGGTGAAGCAGGCCAACAATGTGAAGGGAATGCGTCTTAATCTCGTCACATCCAGCAACGAGAATTTCGCGGTGGATGTGCCTTCCGACAACCGGTTCGTTTCCGGCGGCTATGTTCAGGTCAACGTTTCCAGATCCGGCCATACCCAGGTTGTTCCTATCTCAAGAGAAGGATACGATCTGGCGCTCTCCAGCGGCAAGGGCAGCAGTCTTGATACCTGGGCCGACGAGCACGAGGAATATCTGAATGCCAACCCGAAGGCCAGAAGACACAATACCGATGTGATCGAGTACGACGATTACTAGCGGATGCGGCACCGCTGTCTGCAAAGTGACCGCGCGCGAGATCCGTCTTGAAAAAGTGTTTGACGAAAGAGACTAAACTTATTAATATATGCACGTCGCTAACCGATAGGATTAGTGCTCTGAGTGCCCTTAGCTCAGCTGGATAGAGCAACTGCCTTCTAAGCAGTAGGTCACAGGTTCGAATCCTGTAGGGCACGCCATCATCAGTGGTGAGAGTAGCTCAGTTGGCAGAGTCCCGGATTGTGATTCCGGTTGTCGTGGGTTCGAGCCCCATCTCTCACCCCATTCCAATTCTTTTCGCGGAAGTGGCGAAATTGGTATACGCGCTAGATTTAGGTTCTAGTGCTTCGGCGTAAGGGTTCGAGTCCCTTCTTCCGCACCATTTCATTCTGTTTCATTCACTTCGTTTTCTTCTTTTCAAAATTCCAGACTCTCTGATCTTCGCTTTTCTGATCTGTCTTTCAAATTCGGAACCGTTCCTGGGTTGACCGAGCTGAACTTTCGCCCGCCTGCTCCCGAGCTTTGGTGCGTCTCACCTGCGAGTTTTTATTTCTCGATCAGGCTTTCCATGCTGCAGCTCAGAACTTTGGAGAGGCGGTAGACGGTTTCGGCGCAGGCTTTGTTGATGTCCTTGTTCCGCTGCTCGTACATCTGGATCGAGCGGAGCGCAACGCCCGAGCGCTTCGCCAGCTCGGCCTGCGTGAGACCGTAGCAACTGCGGATGCGTTTCAGGTTGGTGTCTGTGAAGTGTTCCCGTATCTTTTCGTCCGCAATGTCCGCGAATTTTGTAATATCCGCTTCGTGAAGGGTAGGGTACATGTTCGTCAGATCTTCATAGGAGAGAATCTTGAAGATCTGGCTGTAGCTTCTTGCTGAGAACCATTGGTAGTAGCAGACAGCCCAGCCGATCCAGTATTCACGGGAACGTTCGAACCGCTCCTGCGGCTCGGCTTCGAGGAGTTTCCCGGTTGTTTCCAGAACAATGTCGGAAGCGATCTCGATTCCGCTTTTCCCCGACAGATACGCCGGCTCGCCGTTTTCCATCCGCCTGCTGACGGAGCTGGCCGCAAAGAGTTTGATGAAATCAGAGCCGGGAATATGGCAGGTGTTGATGGCGTGGTCGAAAGCATCTCCAAGCGCGCCTTGCGCGTTACTGAGATATGTTTCTTGGTATGCGTGGATCGTCAACTGAAATGCCTCCTCGGATGATGTCCTGGATGTAAAGTCCGTCGGATTCTTCCTCCAGAATCTCCTGATAGGTCTGATTCGCTTCGTCGTTTCTTGTTTTGCGAAGAGTATAGTACACGTCCTTTTCAGCAACTTCAAAACCTTCGTATCTGATCCTGGAAAATGCGAATTCTGACCTGATGACGATTTGCTCCCCGAGTTGTCCCAATCGCATGGAGCATGACAGCTGCTCGACGGTGATGGCGTTGTTGAGAAAGGCTTCGGCGTAGTCAAAGTAGGAATCGTCAGCTCTGTATCCGGTGATCAGATCGTAAGCGTTCTCATTGAGGCCGAAATTCTCCACAAGGTATTTTTTTGCTCTCCTTGCGACTGGTGTTTTTATGGTGAACAGCCGGTGATCAACAAGAACTGCAATCCAGTTGAGGATCGAGTATTCGGGACTGTTCAGATTGAGGATCCTCAGATGCTCCGTGTCCAAGGTATAGCGGTTTGCAAATCCGTCGTTCAGCGAGGATACGGCCCACTCCTTCGCAAGGTCGATGCTCCTGGCGCAGTAGAAACCAAGACCAAAGTCGTTGTGCTTTCTGCCGAGTCCGAAGGATGGAACCTCTACGATCTGCTTTGAACCGTGATAGACTGTGATGGTTTTGTCCATTGCAAAGACTCCGTTTTATATGATTGTATCACTTTAGTGATACAATATCAAAAAAGAAAGGGGCGACGCCAGGGAGAAAATTCTTTACCGATCGACGTCATGATCTGCTGTTTCGCCGGGTGCGCAAGAGAAAGTTCAAAGTTGGCTCTCATGAACTGCATACAGACATGACGGTCTGATCCGCAAGAATCCCGGATGAAGTATCCGCTCTCGGATTGGCAAATAAAAAGGCGGACCAATGTCCGCCTCTGATATTTGATACGCTTACAAATGTGCTAATAAAAAAAACTATACGCAAATATTGACGTTTTCGCCGAGTCTGTCGCCAGGGTTGGCTCCGGCCGCGTTCTGCTGAATGTTGATGTGGGCTGCAGGAGCGTGCAGCGATCCGCCGGACTGACTTACCTGCTGGGCAGATTCCACCGCGCTGTCCAGGAGGCTGAGAGCCATCTTTCCCTGCTGCTGGCTTTGGGATTTCATAACATACACGTCCATCTGCGACAGCGTGCTGTTGGAAGTATTGACGTAAGACATAGATCCTCCCACGATTCTGTTCCTCTGCGCTGGCTTGCTCACAAGGCGCGACGCGCCTGTCAGACAATAACAGCAGCATGATCCTCATTATATGTAAAGGTTCATGTTTTACGAGAATAATGAACCTTTATGAAATGTTTATTTGATGTTTGTCACAATATCGCCGCGCCGGCCGGATTGACAATCCGCTTACGGATCCAAACTAAAACTTGTAAAATGCCATCGATAATGGTATTTTTCTGCAAAACTCGGACCGCTTTGCATTTTGTCCGTTTTGTAGGTTTATTGCGCAATCATGGGATGTTTTATGACCAGAATTCTTGTGACCGGAGGCTGCGGATACATCGGCAGTCATACTGTTGTCGAACTGCTGAACGGCAATTACGAGGTCACCATTTTAGACAATCTGTACAACAGCAAGCTTTCAGTGCTGGATCGCATTCAGCAGATCACCGGAAAGAGGCCTGATTTCATCGAGGCCGACATCCGCGACGATAAGGCGCTGGAAAAGGTGTTCTCCGAGACCTCATACGATGCGGTGATCCATTTTGCCGGCCTTAAGGCGGTTGGAGAGTCCTGCGCCAAGCCGCTGGATTACTATGACAACAACATCAACGGCAGCGTCCATCTGTTCAAGGCCATGAGCGCTCACGCCGTGAAGAACATTGTCTTCAGCTCCAGCGCCACCGTTTACGGCACTCCTTCGACTCCGAAAATTCCTGAAACCGAGCCTATAAAGCGCGGCAACAGTCCTTACGCCCAGACCAAGGCCGATATCGAGATGATTCTGGAGGACTGGTACAATTCCGACCGCTCGCTTTCGGTCTGCGTGCTGCGCTACTTCAATCCTGTGGGAGCCCACAGCAGCGGACTGATGGGCGAGGATCCGAAGGGGATTCCCAACAATCTTATGCCTTACATTTCCCAGGTCGCGGTGGGCAAAAGAGATCATCTGAACATCTGGGGCAACGACTATCCTACTCCTGACGGAACCTGTATCCGCGATTTCATTCATGTGGTCGATCTTGCCCGCGGACACCTGGCCGCGCTTGCCCACTGTCTGAACAAGCCTGCCTTCTACACCTACAATCTTGGCGCCGGTCACGGCGTCAGCGTGCAGCAGGTGGTTGACGCCTACAACGGCATTCTTGAAAAGCCTATCAAATATGTGTACGGTCCGCGCCGTCCGGGAGACATTGCCGAATATTACGCCGATCCGGCCAAGGCCAAGGCTGAGCTCGGATGGCAGACGGAGCTTGATATCAATGATATCGTCTCCGACGCCAACAGATGGCAGACCGGAAATCCTGACGGCTATCCGGACTAGAGATCCTGCCTGAACTGGTTTTCAAATGCGAAGGCGACCGGGGAGAGCGATCCCTGGCCGCCTTTCTGTTTTGATCTGAGGACGGATTTTGCGGCGCGTTTCAGCCGGACGAGGATTCGGACGGCAGTTTCGGCTCGTGGGTATCGCCACCGCATCTGCCTTTGTATATGGCATCCAGGGCCAGATCCTGATAAATCATGGCGGTCTGAACCAGTTTTGGCAGTTCGTGGCGGATCAGCTCACGATTCATGTTTTTCAGGATAATGGAAGAGTAGATGGGGATGTCCTGTCCGTTGTAGTTCGCCGTCGATTCCCATACGTTGATGATCATGTCATTGGCGCAGGTCACCTGAAGCGCTCCGATGCCTGATTTTTTGACCTCCGGATTGAGGCATTTCATTTTGGAGGTAATGACGTCGCTGATGTCGGATACGGCGATGGTTTCATGATTGGCCACCACGTAGTAGATGAAATTGCTGTCTCTGATCTGATTGTTCTGAAAAATTATGAACTGATCGCAGGGCTGCTGGCTGACTATGCTCCAGCCGTCGGGAGAGGCCACAAAGCCTGTGTTCTGGGCAAGGATCGCTGACGGCAGCAAGCCAAGCGCGAGTGTTTTCAGCAGCCTGTTCATAAGCAGTATTTTTCCTGATGGTCGGTGATGGCGGAACTCCCTGATTAGGGTCCGAACAAGGATATTTTATCATAGCCGACGGGATGAAAAGCAGAATCGGACCGGGTTTGACGATTCGGATTTTCAGACGCGCCGGAGGGGAGCCCGGGAAAGAGACAGGTCCGCGCCGGAGTTCCTACTCAAGACTCTGGCCGACCGAAGGACTGCTGCGGCTGAATTTGATCTGATGCATGAACTTTTGCGCCCGTATTTCAGCGGCGTTCTGCTGCTCCCTGGACAGTTTGCTTTTGACCAGCCGGATGTTGTCCAGGGTGGTGTCGGCGGGGTAGAGCTGGTAGCTGACGGTGAAGTAGAAGTATGCCATGTAGTTGCTCAGCGGCTCTCCCAGTCCCCGCGCCGACATAAAGCCAAGATAGGCGGCGCTGAAGGCGTGTCCCTGATTGAAGGACTTTTTGAACCATGCGGCGGCCTGTTCGTACTTCTCCTGCTGAAAATAGATGAGCCCCAGCTCGTATTCGGCGGGGGCGTAGCCGGTGGCCGCCACCACCGTGAAATACTCCATGGCCTTTTCGGCATCTACCGCGGTGCCGGTGCCCTTGATGTAGGCCAGTCCCAGGTTGAAATACGCCTCAAGATTAGGCGTTTCGGCGGCCTTCTGATACCAGAAGAACGCATCCTCCGGACTTGCGGTGGTTCCAAGGCCGTTCTGATGCATTCGGCCAAGAGCTATCATGGCCGAGGAGTTGCCACGGTTGGCGGCGCTGCTGTACCAGGTCAGAGCCTGCATATAGTCGCGTTCCACCCCGATGCCGTTTTCATAGAAATTGCCGAGTTTGAACGCGGCTCCGTCATGTCCGCCGGCGGCGGCGGATTCGTAGTATTCCACCGCCTTCTTGACGTTGGCCTCGGTGCCGATGCCGTTTTCCGTCATGAGACCGCTCTGGTAGGCTGCTTCTGTGGATCCGTGGGCTGCCGCCCGGGTTTCGTAGACGTAGGCCTGCCTGAAATCGGGATCGGTGCCAAGACCGCTTTCATACATCAGGGCCAGCAGATGCTCGGCATCCGCATGGCCCTTGTCGGCGGCCATGATGCAGGCCCTGAAGGCGCGTTCGTAATCAGGTTTGATGTCCTCTCCGGATGAGAAAATTTCGGCAAGACGATAGCTGGCGTCGGGGTTGCCGTTTTCAGCCAGTTCCTGGAGCCATTGCACCGCCTCTTCGGTTTTCTTTTTCTTCAGAAGCAGCGTCACCAGTTTTTCCGCCGCCTTTTCATCCGAGCTTCTCGCCGCATGACGCAGCCACTTTATTGCCTTGTCGTCATCCTGCCGGGCGATCACGCTGCCGTTGAAATAATCGTTGCCGAGTTTGACCTGTGCCCGCAGAAGATTGTTGGAGGCCGCCATTTCGTAGTATTTCAGGGCGAGTTTGCGGTTGTTTTCGGTGTCGAAATCGTCAGGAGGAACGCCTTTGCCGGTTTCGTACATGCGGGCCAGAGCGTACATGATCTCGGCATCGGGCACGTCTCTGGCCTTGTGGCAGTACCTGAAGGCCTTGATGTAGTTGCCGGATTTGAAATTGCTGTGGCAGCGGGCGATATCCTTGTCGGTGACGTGGGTGGCGGTGTAGCGCCAGTAGCAGAGGCCTGCGGTGATTGCGGTCAGCAGGACGAGAACTATGAAAATGACGAGATTTCGCTTTCTGATCCTTTCGTATTCAAGCTTTGCCTTTTCCTCCTCGGTAAGCTCCGGCTCTTCCTTTTCCTCTCTTTTTCTGTCCCTGTCGCGGCTGTCGTCGTCCTCGTCGCTTGATGGCGACGTGAACAGCCATTTTATTTTCTGAAAAGTGGACAGCGTGCGCGGATCGACTTCCGGGGCTGACTTACTTCTTCTGGAGTCCGCATTGCTTGAGCCCATACAAGATCCTTAGTCGTGCATCAGACAAAAAAGTGCCAGGTTGACTGGCACAAAGTTGGATACAACAACACAGAACTAAACACAAATCTGACGCTTACGGAGGCGAAGTTCCGGGCATGTATCGGACAAGCCGCGTCCGGATGCCCTCGGTAAACGCGAAGCCTTTGAGCGTGCCGGAGGCTTTGCAGGCCAGCTCGTTCATCCGCCTGACGAAGGCGTCAAGAGAACGGTTCCGGTGCAGCAGTTTTTCAAGGGCCAGGAGAGAGAATCTCATCCTTTGTGGAATGAAAACGTTCGCCTGGTCGATTACCAACTCTCTTCTGATGCCCGATCTGCAAGTCGCGGACACTCTTATTCCGCTTTCATAAACGTCGTCCGACACCAGAAACAAGTCAATGTCGCTTTGCGTGCGCATTTCATGCTTCGCCTGCCGGTACAGATCTGATACGTGAAGCCCGGCCAGCAGCAGAACCACCGGCGCAAGGTGATTTCCAACTATGCCGAAGATTATTCCTCCGATACCGGATGCAACAAGCGCGACTGCAGCTGTAAGAAGCAATATTGTTTTTGTTTTTGTGCTGGCGTTCATGCTTGGGTATCCGCTTTCTTTTGTACACACCTCCTGCCTATTTATATGTGAGGATCCGAAATTAGCCATATTTGGCGGCGATTATTGTTCAAACTTGCTAAGCGGTCCTCACTTTTGAAATTTTTTCGCCGACGCAAACGTCTGTTCAGGCCTTGGGAAGACGGATCGGCAGGAGATGGAGAGATCGGATGAGATGAAGAGAAGGCGGAAAGAATGAGAGCGATACGCCTGAACCTTCGCGCGGCATGCTAAGGAGGTAAAAACAACCGTGCGTTCAGGCATATCACTCTCAAAATCGCAATGACTGAGGAGATTCCGGACGTTTTCGCAAAACGAGAGCGCCCGTTGGTTGTCTGAATAAACAATCAGTACTATTTGTATGAAAAACGGAGAAAATAGGAACAAAAAACAGCGAAAGACAAAACCGTTCTGTGCTGATTGTCACAAAACGGCTTCGGCGTCGTCCGGCTCGCGCCCTTGGCGGCGGCTAAAGATTTTACTTGAGAGAATCGAGGTATTTCACAATCTCGTCAAGGTGGTTTTTGGGTTTCACCTTCGGAAACACCGCTTTGACGATGCCGTCCTGAACCAGGAAACTGGTGCGGTGAACGCCTTCGTATTCCCTTCCCGCCAGCTTTTTCGGACCCCAGACGCCGAAGAACGAGCACAGCGTGTGATCTGGATCGGAAAGAAGCGTGAAGTTGAGGTTTTCCTTTTCCTGGAATCTTTTCAGCCTTGGGGGCGCGTCGCAGCTTATGCCGACCACTTTCAGCCCTCTTTGGTCAAGTTCGGCTCTGGCATCCCGCAGACTGCAGGCCTGGGCGGTGCAGCCGGGCGTCATGGCTTTGGGATAAAAATACAGCAGCGTAAGCCCGGAGCACAGTCCGGCTAGACTCTGGGGCTGCCCGTTCTGATCAACGAGGGTGAATTCGGCGATCCGGTCGCCGATCTTCTTCATGTCCATTTCAGCCGGTCTCCTTATGTCAGTTATCTTCCGGTTTGTCCGAAAGGATTTTCTGCACCTCCGCCACGATCAGATAATGGGCGTACTGCTCCTTGGTTCCGTCCGGATACCATTTCAGGGCATCGGCCGGGAAATGATCCTTGTCCAGCTGCTGCATGAAGATCTTTTTGCAGATCATGACTTCGTCCGCCTGACTGTAGGTAACGCCGGACGCCGTTTCGATGGCGGTCAGTCCCGTCTCCTGCTCCTTGTTGATGTCCCGGCCCGACTGGGTGCCGTAGACTTTCAGCGCCTTTTTGTATTCCTTCGGAAACCAGGAGAGATTGATCTCGTCGTGGCGGCTGATGAACTCGAAGGTGTAGCGGGTAGGCTTCACCACCAGGAACACCACCGGTCTGCCCCAGAAGGTTCCCATGGCTCCCCAGCTTACGGTCATGGAGTTGAAGTCATCCATGGTGCCGCTTGTAAGCAGCGCCCAGTCGCGGTCGAAATGCGAGAACGGCTCTTTAGCATATTTTGCGATGTCGATTTCTTTCATGATGTTTAGATCCTTTGTTTTTCAGAGAACAGCGCTTCGCCGCTACCGGCAGTCGCTGGTGTTGATGAAGGTGGAAGCAAGAATTTTACCGGCGGTGTCGCGGTACTCCACCACGATTTTTTTTGTCAGATCCTTCTGCCTGTAGAGCCAAGCGTAGGCCTTGCAGTACTTTTTCAGCTCCGCGGCATCCCCGTCTTTGGCGTTCTTGTTGACAAGACCGCTGTTTTTCATGTCGTTGATGTATTTCTGCTCTCCGGCCACCTCGTAGGTGAGAGTGTAGGTCCTGTCCTTGAAGTGGCAGCCCTTGCGGGTTATGGTTCCAGCATCGTTTTTGGTGTATATCGCAGGTTTCATTTTGTCGCAGATGGCATTGATCTGCCTGGCG
Source organism: Succinivibrionaceae bacterium (assembly GCA_017480795.1). Lineage (GTDB taxonomy): Bacteria > Pseudomonadota > Gammaproteobacteria > Enterobacterales > Succinivibrionaceae > UBA2804. The sequence goes on along the minus strand of JAFURY010000076.1, from coordinate 365 downwards.
TTCATGCCGCTTTCGCCCCCCGCGGCCATGGCACAGGGCGCCATGACAAGTGCGAGAACGGAGGCCTTGAGAATTTGCTTTGTTTTCATGTCCTGTTCCTTTCAATCGCCCCCGGCGTCTAATGATTCGCCGGGCAGGTTTTCTTTGAAGAATCTCTTTTTTGATGACAGATCCGATTTTAATGATTGTTCATTCAGTTCTTCTCTTGTTTTTGTTTTATCTTTATCTCGAGTTTCCCAGGGGATTTTGATGGATAACCTAGGTCGCAACTACATTATACAGCCAAAAATACATATGTTGACAGGGAACTCAATTTGTATATCCTGTGATCAAGTTGTGGAATGATGTAAGATTGCTGATTTTCG